>NZ_JBEOXF010000003.1:0-386270 GCF_040296405.1 Streptomyces sp. NPDC002133
AGTCGGCGACGTCGGCGGTGCGGAAGGCCGCCCGCCTACGACCCCTTCGCGGACGCCGCCGCCCCGGCGGCGGGGCTTTCGCCCGCGCCGCCCACGACTGCTCCCGCGGCCGTCAGCGCCAGGGCCAGCCCCGCCACCGCGGCCGCGAGCCGCCACTTCCGCAAGCCCGCGACGGGCATCACAGCACCGCCCCGTCGCGCCGCCGCATGCGCCACCACGCCAGACCGAGGCCCACGAGCACGATCCCTGCGCCCGCGGCCACCAGCGAGGTGGTGACCAGGGTGCCGTTGTCGCCGGCCGACGCCGTCAGTTCGGCCGAGCCGCCCTCCAGCTGGCTCCGGTTGCCGCCGCCCTGCCCCTGGGCGAGCGGGCCGTTCGAGCCCGATGCCGGCAGCGCGACATACGGGAAGGCGTCGCCGAAGGGCTGGTCGTTGGCGTTTACCGCGTCGCCCAAGTCGTTCTTCTGGCCGAGCAGTTCGCCCTCGACGACCTGCAGAGAGATGTCGATGACGTCGTCGGTGAGCCGCCGCCCGTTCGGGAAGCCCGCGTTGTCCCCGTCCAGCACACCGAGGCGCTTGGGCTCGGAGGCGGGCGGGATCGCGGTGTTCAGGCGCAACGCCTCGGCGGGCCGGACGTTCGGCGGCTGATTGAGGTCCTTCACGCCGGTGAGGAACACGGACACGAGGTCGTTCCGCGGCTCCTGCGGAGCGTCGATCTTGTAGATGGCCTCGATCAGCTTCGGCAGCTCGGGCTTGGTGACGAACGGCAGGAAGTCCGCGTCGTTCCACGGCGACGACGCGTTGAAGCGGTCCTTCGCATTGAGGGGAACGACGACCTCGTTCACGAGCGGCATCCCGAGCCGTGAGACCTGGGTCCAGTGGCCGCTCGCGTTCCTGCGGTGCGTGGTCGACCAGATGCCGATCACCGGCTGCCCGACCGACTGCCTGATGTGGTCCGACGGCACCTGGAGGGCGATGGTGTTGACGTTGTAGCCCTTGAGCGTGTCCCGGCCGACCTCCGACAGATCGCCTCCGTAGAGCAGGTCGAAGACGCGCAGATCGAGGAAGAACGGGTCGTCGGCCTGCCCGGCGAACGCCGTGCTGCCGTCGGGCAGTTGACGGATCGCCTGCTCCCTCAGCTTCGCATAGTCCGGCATGGAGGCTTTGCCCACGTTGGAGGGGGCGACCGGCACATCGTCGGCGATCTTCGTGGTGGAGATCACATGCTGGTTCCGCAGCCGCAGCAGTTCGATGTCGTACGTCTGGGTGATGTTGAGGTCCGGGTCGTCGAGGCTGGTCACCGGGCCGGTGTTGTGCAGGAAGGTGTCGCCGTTCCGTACGTGGTCCTTGAACGTCCAGCGGTAGAGCAGATCGCCCTGCGCGTCGCCGTCCGAGTCGATGTGGATGTCGTAGCGGGCGTCCTTGGCGAAGCGGTAGAAGTTCGGCCCGCCCGCGGGCTCCTCGAACGGCAGCCAGTTGGCGACGATCGTCGTCGTGTCCGGCTTGTCCGGGCTCACGAAGGCGTACACGTCGGTGTTGTCGTACTGCGGCTGGCCCGAGATCAGCGGCGCCTCACGGTGGCTGGAGGCGTTCGCCGCCCCCGGCGCGAGGGAGGTGGTGACGCCGGCGGCCGCGAGCCCCCCGGCGGCCAGCGCACCGCAGACGAGCGCGGCGAGACTCTTGCGCCCCCGTGCGCTCCTGTTCACAGTGGTCATCGCATCCGTCCTGTTCCTGAGCGAGGTATCCGGAAGTGCCTGGTGACCTGCATTCGGAGACAGGGGGCCGGAGGATTGGTGGCTGTTCGGCAACTGTCCAACTCGCCCTGGAATCAGATGGATTCGTAGAGTAGTCGTCAACACCCGTACGAGTGCGGTGAATCCTGCGACCGGGATACACGAGTGTCGTCGCGGGGCGATAGGGTTAACCTGCCCGGGCCGGGTGCCCTCGAACGGGTGGGGAGTGACATGGAACAGATAACGGTGCGCAGCAGGCCGCGAGTGCCTGCGATCACATGCGGGAGCAGTGCGACCAGCTCGCGTCTCGACCGCCATCTCTCGGTGCTGGGCGGCCCCGCCGTCCCGCAGGTCGAGACGGCAGAGGCGACGTCGCTGATGCGCGAGCTCACGTCGCGTGACGTGGCGCACACCCACAGAAGCAAGAGCGCGCGCGTCTCCCTCTTCGCGCCGCTGCGCAGGCTGCGGCGCTCACTGTTCGGCAGCCGCGGCCAGTAGCCAGGCGGGGTGGCCGGCCGGCGGTGCCGGGCTCGCGTGACCGTTCACGCGCACCCGTCCCCCGCGCTTCGCCCGGCCTGCACGGTCCGACCACCCCGACACGGCCCCTCATTCCGTCCACACCGGTCTTCTCCACACGCCCTGTTTGTGAGCCCCTGCCGGGTGAATCCCCGCCGGCGGGGGCCGGACCCCCTCTTGCCCAGGCCCCACGTGCGCGGCACCCGGTCGGCCCCGGACGCACGTGTCAGCGGCGCTGCTGCGGCAGGGCCGGCAGCTTCGTCTCGTACAGCCACATCGTGAACAGCTTGTCCAGCGGTCGCGCCGAGTGCCGGCGGGCGAGGGCGACGAACTCCTCCGTCGTCACCACGCCGTGCCGATGGGTCGCCGTCCACTCGCGCAGCAGCCCCACGAAGGCCGCGTGCCCGATCTCCGTGCGCAGCGCGTGCAGGGTCAGCGCGCCCCGCTCGTAGACCCGGTCGTCGAACAGCCGCCGCAGTCCCGGATCGCCGATCCTGACGTCCTGCCGCATCAGCGCGAGCCGCGCCCGGGACTTCGCCGCCATGGCCGACGCCGACGGGCCGCCGGACATCTCGGACCACAGCCACTCGGCGTACTTGGCGAAGCCCTCGTTGAGCCAGATGTGCCGCCAGTCGGCGACGGTCAGGCTGTTGCCGAACCACTGGTGGGCCAGCTCGTGCGCGACCAGGCGCTCGCTGCCGCGCCGCCCGTCGACATGGTTGGCGCCGAAGATCGAGAGGCCCTGGGCCTCGACGGGCACCTCGAGCTCCTCGTCGACGACCACCACCGCGTAGTCGTCGAAGGGGTACGGGCCGAAGAGGTCCGTGAACACGGTCATCATCTGCGGCTGCCGGGCGAAGTCGCGCTCGAAACGGCCGATCAGCTCGCGCGGCACCGCGGCCGGCTGCGGGACGGCACCCGCGTGCTCCACCTCGACCAGGTCGTACGGCCCGATCTGGACGGTCGCGAGATAGCTCGCCATCGGCGCGGGCTGCTCGTACACCCAGGTGGTGGTCGAGGCGCTGATCGTACGGGAGGTGAGCATGCCGTTCGCGACCACCGTGTACGGCGACGGGGCGGTCACCGCGATCCGGTAGGGCGCCTTGTCGTCGGGGCGGTCGTTGCACGGGAACCAGGACCGTGCGCCGCTCGGCTGCGAGGCCACCAGCGCGCCGTCCTCCAGGTGCTCCCAGCCCACGTCGCCCCAGTCGCGGGTGCGCACGGGGTGCGGGACGCCGGTGTAGCGCACCTCCACGGTGAAGGCGGCCCCGGCGCGCAGCGGCCGTGCCGGACGTACCCGCAGCTTGTCGGCGCGATGGGTGTACCGGGCCGGGCGGCCGCCGTCCACCAGAACCTTGGTGAGGCGGAACTGCCCGAGGTCGAGGACGACCTCGGGCAGCGCGCGCTCGGCGACGCCGCTGATCCTGGCCCGGCCGGCGAGCCGGCCGGTGTGCGGACGGTAGTCCAGCTCCAGGTCGTACTCGGTCGTCCGGTAGCCGCTGTCGCCGTGTTGCGGCAGGTACGAATCCGTCACGGTGGTGCGTCCTCCGGTCATGCCCTGTGCCGCGCTGTCGCGCTCGTGCTGCGCGGCCGCGCCGGTGCTCGCCGCACCGGCACGTGCCGCTCCTGTGCTCACGGCCTCGTCGCGGGCCGCGCCCGTCGTCACTGCTTCCATGCCGCGATCGGGTTGCCCAGCCAGCGGGTGTCCGCGGGAACGCTCTCCCCGCGCATCACCAGCGAAGCCGGACCGACCGCCGCGCGGTCGCCGATCACCGCGCCGGGCAGCGCGATGCCGTGCGGACCCAGCGTCGCACCCGCTCCGACAACGACATTGTCCATGCGCATGATCCGGTCGTGGAAGAGGTGGGTCTGCACGACACAGCCCCGGTTCACGCTGGCGCCGCTGCCGACGGTGACGAGGTCGGCCTCCGGCAGCCAGTACGTCTCGCACCAGGCGCCGCGGCCGATGCGGGCGCCGAGGCCGCGCAGCCACAGGTTCATCAGGGGCGTGCCGACGGTCGCGCCGACCAGCCACGGCACGGCCAGCACCTCCACGAACGTGTCGGCGAGCTCGTTGCGCCACACGAACGACGACCACAGCGGATGCTCGACCGTCCGGAACCGGCCGACCAGCAGCCACTTCATCGTGATCGCCACCAGACAGGCCACCAGTCCCGCGGCCGCCAGCACCACGCCACCGCTCAGCACCGCGACCGCGAAGCCGAAACGCCCGGCCAGCAGAGCGAAGGCCATGAACGCGAGCACGGCGAGCGCCACGCCGCACATGACCGGCACGACCCGGAACAGTTCGACGCACGCACGGGCCCACTTCAGCCGCGTCGGCGGGGTGAAGGTGCGGCTCTGGTCCCCCTCTTCGGCCGCCCGGGGCAGCTTCATCGGCGGCATGCCGAGCCAGGAAGAGCCCGGCTTCGCCCGCTTCGGTGTCGCGGACAGCACACCCACGAGGCCCCGCTTCGGCACCCGGCGGCCCGCGGCCGTCATCCCGGAGTTGCCGAGGAAGGCGCGCTTGCCGACACGTGCCTCGGCGATGTGCAGCCAGCCGCCGCCGAGCTCGTAGCTCGCGACCATCGTGTCGTCGGCGAGGAACGCGCCGTCGCCGACCGCGGTCATCGCCGGCAGCGCCAGCACCGTCGACACCTCGACGCCGCGGCCCACCTTCATGCCGAGCGCCCGCAGCCACACGGGCGTGAACAAGCTGGCGTACAGCGGGAACAGATGCACCCGCGCGATGTCCATGAGCCGCTCGGTGGCCCACGCCTGCCAGGCGATCCGGCCGTGGACCGGGTGGTAGCCCTCGCGCAGGCCGACGCCGAGTGCACGTACCCCGGCGAGGATCAGCAGGGCGTACGTGATCATGGCGGCGACCGTCGCGAGCGGGACGGCGGCCAGCGCGGCCGCCAGCGCCTCGCCGACGGCGGCACGGCCGCGCAGGAAGACGCCGATGACCAGCAGTCCGGGGACCGCCGCGAGGGCCGGCAGCAGCGTCAGGCCGAGGGACGTGAGGGAGTAGACGGCCGTCCAGCGGCGCCGGCGCACCGGCCGGTGTTCGGGGGTGCGACGGTTGGCTTTGCCCTTGCGGGACGCCGGCACGCCCGCCCAGCGCTCGCCCGCCGGGACGGTTCCGGCCACGCCGGAGCCGGCGGCGACCTCGGCCCGCTTGCCGATGCGTGCGCCCGGGAACAGCGTGCTGCGGGCGCCGACCGTGGCACCCGCCCCGATCCGGATGGAGCCGACCCGCAGCCGGTCGCCGTCCAGCCAGTGCCCGGACAGATCGACCTCCGGTTCGACGGCGGCGCCCTTGCCGAGCCGCAGCAGTCCCGTGACGGGCGGCAGGGCGTGCAGATCGACGTCCTCGGCGATGCGGACGCCGAGCGCCCGCGCGTAGTACGTGAGCCACACGCCGGCCAGGCCGGTCGCACCGCTCAGCTCGGCGAGCCGCTCGGCGGTCCACAGCCGGAGGTGGGTGCGACCGCCCCGCCGGTACGTGCCGGGGCGCACGCCGCGCAGCAGCAGCCGCGCTCCGCCCGCCGCGATCACGATCCGCCCGGGCGGACTGCCGACGAGCAGCCAGCCGAGCGCCACCCACCACCAGGACACGGTGGGCGCCCACGGCAGCCCGACGACGTTGTTGACGGCGGCGGCGACCACGCCCCAGCGCAGCCCGGCGACGCCGAGCAGCGGCAGCATGAGCAGCACCTGCACGGTCCCGGCCCACCGCGCCACAGGCCGCACGGCTCGGACCTTCGCCTTCCCGTCGGAGGTCTCCTCCAACGTCCGCGCGAGCGCTCCGAGCGCCGGGTTCTGGTAGACGTCACCGACGGACCCGGTGCCGTACCGCTCCCGGATCCGCGACACGAGCTGCGCGGCGGCGAGACTGCCGCCACCGCTCACGAAGAAGTCGGCATCGACCCCGGCGACGGGCACGCCGAGCAGCTCACCCCACTGCTCGGCGAGCCACGCCTCGGCCTCGCTGAACGCTGCCGCCCCGTCGGCGACCTCCGGAACAGCACTCGGCAGCGGCCACGGCAGCGCATCCCGGTCCACCTTCCCGGAGGTCCGGGTCGGCAGATCGTCCACGACGGCGATGAGCGGCACGAGGGCGGCGGGAAGCTCCTTGCGCAGTCGCGCCACCGCATCGACGACGTCGAAGTCACCCACGCCGTCGCCGGCTGGAACGGACATGTCCTCGGTGTCGGGGACCGCGCCGGCCGCGTCGGCGTCGCGGAGGGCGCCGGCCGTGGAGGTCGCCCCGAGGCCGTCGGGGTCCAGGTCGGCCGTGCCGCGGTTGGGGACCACATAGCCGACCAGGAGCTGGTGGCCCGCCGTGGTCGTGCGGACCGCAGCGGCGGCGCCGGCGACGCCAGGGAGGGCCTGGAGGGCGGCGTCGATCTCACCGAGTTCGATGCGGCGGCCGCCGAGTTTGATCTGTTCGTCGGCGCGGCCGACGAACAGCAGGCCCTCAGGCTCCGCCCGGACGAGGTCGCCGCTGCGGTAGGCGCGGTCCCAGCCCAGGGCGGGCAGCGGGGCGTACTTCTCGGTGTCCTTGGCCGCGTCCAGGTAGCGGGCGAGGCCGACGCCGCCGATGACGAGCTCGCCGGTCCCGCCCATGGCGACGAGCTCGCCGCCGGCGTCCACGACCGCGAGCTCCCAGCCGTCCAGGGGCAGGCCGATGCGTACCGGCCCTGAGCCGGTCAGCGGGGCCGCGCAGGCGACGACGGTGGCCTCGGTGGGGCCGTAGGTGTTCCAGACCTCGCGGCCCGCGACGGCCGTGCGCTCGGCCAGTTCGGGCGGGCATGCCTCGCCCCCGAAGATCAGCAGGCGTACGTCGTCCAGCGCGTCGGCCGGCCAGAGCGCGGCGAGTGTGGGGACCGTCGAGACGACGGTGATGCGCTGCTCGACGAGCCAGGGGCCGAGGTCGAGGCCGGTGCGTACGAGGGAGCGGGGGGCGGGCACCAGGCATGCGCCGTGCCGCCAGGCCAGCCACATCTCCTCGCAGGAGGCGTCGAAGGCGACGGAGAGCCCGGCGAGCACACGGTCGCCCGGGCCGAGCGGGGCGTCCGCCAGGAAGAGCCGCGCCTCGGCGTCGACGAAGGCAGCCGCGTTGCGGTGGGTGACGGCGACGCCCTTGGGCCTGCCGGTGGAGCCGGACGTGAAGATGATCCAGGCGTCGTCGTCCGGGCCGGGGCGGTGCCCGGTGACGCCGGACGGCGTGCCGATCGGGAGGATCCGGCGGCCCGCGCCGATCACGGCGCTGACCGCGGCCTCCTCGAAGACGAGATCCGCGCGCTCGTCGGGGTCCTCGGCGTCGACGGGGACGTACGCCGCGCCGGCCGCGAGTACGGCGAGGACGGAGACGTACAGATCGGCGGTCCCGGACGGCACCCGTACCCCGACCCGGTCGCCCGTGCCGATCCCGGCCCCGGCGAGCCGCAGCCGCAGCGTCTCGACCTCGTAGAGGAGGGCGCGGTACGTGAGGGGCCCGACGCCGTCGTCCACGGCCTGCGCGTCAGGGTGCCGGCGCGCGGTCTCGTCGAGGATGTCGAGGAGCGTACGCTCGGCCGGGGCGCCCCCGGCGGCGAAGAGCGCCGGTGCAGGTGCGGGCGTGTCGTCGAGGAGCGGGTCGATGAGGGCCGGGGTCTCCGGGGCGACGGTCATCCAGCGCACCGATCGCCGGCCGGCACTATGCACGAGGTCTCGTTCATACGTGTCTCACTCTCCGTCTGTCGGGCGATCGCGCTCCGCATTCTTGTTGCGCGCACGGCAAACGGGGAGTTTATCCAGCGTTCACTCGACTCGCCTGTTGTGCCTGGCCTCGGCTGCTGTAGGGGTTTCGTCGCTCTCGTGGGCCCTGGCCTGGCATCGTCACAGGTCAAAGGCCCGGAGCGGATGACGCTCCAGGCCTCGTGTCAGCCGTACGGGTGAACGTCCGGCTGTGTCGAAGGGCACGAACAAAACAGGCTACAAAGGGCATCCCGTCGAGGATCCGTGGATGCCGAAGGCGCCCGTACGGCGGTGGAGGCCGCGATCGCCCGTGCGGCGGATCAGACGCCCTGCCCGGCCGAGTGGTCTCTCACGCCACCACGCCGGCACCGCGCAGCTCCGTGATCTCCTCCTGCGTCAGGCCCGCCTCCCGCAGCAGCGCGTCGGTGTGCTCGCCCAGCGCGGGGATCGCGCCCATCGGCGCGTCCGGGCCGCCCGGCAGCGTGATCGGCGGCAGCAGGGCCCGCAGCGGGCCCGAGGGCGATGCGACCTCCCGCCAGCGGGAGCGGGCCGTCAGCTGAGGGTGGTCGGCCAGGTCCGCGACCGTGTTGAGGCGGGCGCAGGCGATGCCCGCCGCCTCCAGCCGGGCGACGGCCTCCGACGCGTCCAGGCGCGCGAGCGCCTCGGCGACGACCGTGTCGGTCTTCTCCCGGTTCGCGGTACGCGCCCGGTTCGTGGCGAACGCCGGATCCTCCGCGAGCTCCGGGCGCTCCAGCACCGACTCCGCGAGCCGCCGCCACTCGCGGTCGTTCTGCACCGAAAGGAGCACCTGTCCGCCGTCGGCCGTCGGATAGGCGTCGTACGGCGAGATGACGGCGTGCGCCACGCCGGTGCGCGCCGGTGCCTCGCCTCCGTGCATCCCGTGGTGCAGCGGATGCCCCATCCACTCCGCGAGTGACTCCAGCATCGAGATCTCCACGACCCCGCCCCGTCCGGTCGTCGCCCGCCGCAGCAGCGCCGCGAGCACACCCGAGAAGGCGTACATCGCGGCCGCGATGTCGGCGGCCGGGATCCCGGCCTTCACGGGGTGCTCGGCGGTCCCGGTCACCGACACGAGCCCCGCCTCGCACTGGACGAGCATGTCGTAGGCCCGCTTGTGGGCGTACGGTCCGTCCGCCCCGTACCCGGAGATGTCCACGGCGACCAGCCGCGGATGCGCGGCGCACAGTGCGGCCGCATCCAGCCCGAGCCGCTGCGCGGCCCCCTGCGCCAGGTTCTGTACGAACACGTCCGCGTCCGCGATCAGCCGGCGCACCAGCGCGACGCCCCGCGGGTCCTTGAGATCGACGGCGAGCGACTCCTTGCCGCGGTTGCACCAGACGAAGTGCGAGGCCAGCCCCTGGGCGGCGGTGTCGTAGCCGCGGGCGAAGTCGCCGCCGTCCGGGCGTTCGACCTTGATGACGCGCGCGCCGAGGTCGGCGAGCTGACGCGTGGCGAAGGGCGCCGAGACGGCCTGTTCGACGGCGACGACCGTGACGCCGTCCAGGGGCAGCGGTTGGCTCATGGGAGCCGTACTACCGTGTAGGTACCACCTTTGTCACCCTCGGGGCACCGGCGGACGGCGGAGGAACGCACCTCCTGGAGCCCCCTAGAGCAGCGCGAACTGTCCCTCCGGACCCTCCTCGTGATGATCGAGCACCGACGCCGGCCGCCGGGCCGACCCGGGCACGGGCGCCAGCCCCGGATCACCCGGCTCCGTGCGCGCGACCTCCTTGCCCAGCTCCGCCCGCGCCGCCTCCAGCTGACCGAGCAGCGCGAGCACGGTGATGAGTTCCAGCAGCTCCGACGTCCACTCCTGCGGCCAGGCTCCCGGCCGGATCGCCTCCAGCGTGCCCGGCTCGGCCTCGGCCGTCCGCCGCTCGAACCAGTGCTCCAGGACGCGCGCACCGGCCACCTGGAACTCCCACGCCCCCACCGGCACGGGTGCGATCCGCCCCTCACCGACCAGCAGTGCCTCCTCATCGGCGTCGTACGCGAGCTCCCCGGGCCGTGGCGGGATCGCGGCCCGCACATACGGCCGCCGGCCACCGGGCAGCCTCGGCCGCTCACCGCCGCGCGCACCCCTCAGCTGAATCCCGACGATCCGCCGCCCCAGGTCCACACCGCCCGCCCACACCCCGGGATCCGAGGTGAACGGCACGACGCACCCCTTGGCCGTCGCCCGCCCGGTGGCCACGACCCAGGCCAGCACGTCCTCCGGCGCGACCCCGCTCCCGTAACGACGTGTCAGCGCCTCCACCAGGCCGGGAGCGAGATTGGGCTCGACCCCGCCGGGCCTCCGGTACAAGGGCCGTATCCGGCCCGGGCGCCCGGCCGGGGAGCGCCCCTCGGGCAGCACCCCCGACACCAGCAGCGCGGGACCCGCGGCACCCGGCACGTACCCCTGCTCCACGGCGAACAGCTGCCGTCCGTCGGCGACGCGCCACAACTCCGGCCGGGCGACGTCGATCAGACGGTGATCGGGGACGACCCACTGCTCGTCGAACGGGCCATGGGCGATCCGCACGGGTTCGGGACACGGGCCGTGCTCACGCGCGAAACGCGCCGTCCCGGTGGACTGCCCCGGCAGCGCGGCGACGGCGGTGTGCAGGCTGCGCGCCCGCGTCTCGCGGAACAGGGTCCGGCGCGCGTCCCCCTCGGCCCGTACGAGCGTGTCCCAACGCGCCCCGAGCGTCCGCACATCCGGGGCGACCGGCCAGCTCCGGCCGAGCCGCAGGGGTCCGGTGGACCAGGGCATCACGTCGTCGAGCAGCACGGCGTCGCTCACTGCCGATCACTCCGTCTCGACGGTCACCGAGAACGAGAACCGGTCACCCCGGTACCGGATCCGCGCCACATCCACCACCCGCCCCTCGTCGTCGTACGTCACCCCCGTGTAGTGCAGGATCGGCGACAACAGCGGCACCTGGAGCAGTTCCGCCGTCTCCGGGTCGGCCAGCCGCGCCTCCACGGTGTCGGTGATCCTGCTGATCCTCACCCCGACGGAGTCCCGCAGCACCTTCGTCATCGGCCAGCGCTCCAGGTCCGCGACCTTCAGCCCGGCCGCGATGTCCGTCCGCACCGCGTTCTCCGCCCAGTTCGTCGGCTCGCCGCTCTCCCCGTCGCAGCGCAGCCTGCGGTACGTCACGATCTCGTCCACGTCCGTGAAGTACTCGGCGAGTTCGCCCGGCACGGGGGAGGGGCCGTGCCCCAGCACCGTCGTCCGCTCGCCCGACTGCTGGGCCACGATCGCGTCGATCGAGCCCAGCAGCCGCCTCGGCGCACTGCGCCGCGCCCCCGGTTCGATGAAGGTGCCGCGCCGCCGGTGCCGGCTGATCAGCCCTTCCGTCTCGAGCTCCTTCAGCGCCTGCCGCATGGTCAGCACGCTGACGCCGTAGTGCTCGGCGAGCTGCTCCTCGGTGGGCAGGCGCAGCGGATCGTGCGGCCGGCGCCCCAGTATCGAGGCCCGGAGGGACTGCGAGACCTGGTACCACAGCGGCAGCTTGCGGTTCAGGACGAGCGAGTCGGGGGCGAAGGCGGTCACGGCAACTCCGTATCAGGACCGGAAGTGGCGTTCAAGACCCTGCCACACGTCGTCGTACCCCCTCTGCAGATGGTCGGCGTTCGCGGCCTGGGCGGTGGCGGTCACCGGCCAGCGGGTCTCGAACATGAAGGCAAGACCGTCGTCGATCTTCTGCGGCTTGAGTTCGGCGGCGCTCGCCCGGTCGAAGGTCTCCCGGTCCGGCCCGTGCGCGGACATCATGTTGTGCAGCGACCCGCCGCCCGGGACGAAGCCCTCCGCCTTGGCGTCGTACGCGCCCTCGACGAGGCCCATGTACTCGCTCATGACATTGCGGTGGAAGTACGGCGGCCGGAAGGTGTTCTCGCCGACGAGCCAGCGCGGTGCGAAGACCACGAAGTCCACACCCGCGAGCCCGGGGGTGTCGCTCGGCGAGGTGAGCACCGTGAAGATGGACGGGTCCGGGTGGTCGTAAGAGATGGTCCCGAGCACATTGAACCGATGCAGGTCATAGACGTACGGCACATGGTTCCCGTGCCAAGCCACGACGTCGAGCGGAGAGTGGCTGTACGTCGCGGTCCACAGATTCCCGCAGAACTTGTTGACCACCTCCACCTCGCCCTCGACGTCCTCGTACGCGGCGACGGGCGCCCGGAAGTCCCGTGCGTTCGCGAGACCGTTCGCCCCGATCGGGCCCAGATCCGGGAGCTGGAACGGCTGTCCGTAGTTCTCGCACACATAGCCCCGGGCCGTCGGGCCCTGCCCGCCATCGGACGCGGTGTCGAGGAGCTCCACGCGGAACCGCACGCCGCGCGGGATGAGTGCCACCTCGCCGGGCCGGGCGGCGAGCAGCCCGAGCTCGGTGCGGAGCAGCAGCCCGCCCTGCTCGGGGACGATGAGCAGCTCACCGTCCGCGTTGCTGAACACCCGCCGCTCCATGGAGGCGTTGGCGTGGTAGAGGTGCACGGCCATGCCCGTGCGCTGCGTGGCGTCGCCGTTGCCGCCGAGCGTCCACAGACCGGCCAGCCAGTCCGTGCCGGGGGCGGGCTCCGGCAGCGGGTTCCAGCGCAGCCGGTTCGGGTCGGGCACGGTCTCGGTGAAGGGCGCGGAGCGGAGGGCGCCGTTGTCGGCGCGTACGAAGGGGGGATGCGCGGCCGACGGACGGATCCGGTACAGCCACGAGCGCCGGTTGTGGGCGCGCGGCTCGGTGAAGGCGGATCCGCTGAGCTGCTCCGCGTAGAGCCCGAGGGGTGCCCGCTGCGGCGAGTTCCGACCGAGTGGCAGCGCGCCGGGCAGGGCCTCCGAACTGTGCTCGTTGCCGAAGCCCGACACGTACTCCAGCCCTTCGGCCGTTTTCCTCGCCTGCTCGATGCCGCTCATCCGCACTCCCGATGCGTCCGGTACCCGTCCAAGGAATCCTATGGTTGACAGTAGGATTGCGTGGCGGCCCTCGTCAACGACATCCCCCGCCCATGCCAACGGCATCCCCCCGTCGCGCCGGCGGCGGCATGATGGAGCGATGGCCTCAGCCCACTCCCTCCGCCGTACGCCCGTGCAGCAGCGCAGCGCCGAGCGGCTGACCCGGATCCTGAACGCCTGCGCCGAACTCCTGGACGAGACGGGCTACGAGGACCTGTCCACGCGCGCGGTCGCGGCCCGCGCGGGCGTCCCCATCGGCTCGGTGTACCGCTTCTTCGGCAACAAGCGGGCCATGGCCGAGGCGCTCGCACACCGCAATCTGGACACGTATGCCGAGCGGGTCACGGCACGGATCGCCGCGCTGACGGCCGCGGACCGGCGCGGCGTCGTCGACGCCGTGCTCGACGAGTACCTGGCGATGAAACGGACCGTGCCCGGCTTCGCGCTGGTCGACTTCGGGTACTGCATCCCCGTCGCCGCGCCCGCCGCCGGGGCCAACCGCGAGGTCGCCGACCGCCTCGCCGAACTGCTCTCCGGCCATCTGGGCCGCAGCGCCGACGCGGCCCTGCGGCGTACCACCCTGATCGCGGTCGAGGCCGCGGACGCTCTCCTCCAACTCGCCTTCCGCGTCGACCCGTCGGGCGACGCGGAGATCATCACCGAGACCCGGGAGCTGCTGTACGCGTACCTCGCCCGTGTGCTGGACTGAACCGGACGGCTGCCACCCGGACGCGGCACCGGAAAGCCCTTCCCCGTCGCCGGCACCTCCCCATCATGCGTACCGGTCGGTATGCTCTGGGGCGCCCGCGCGTCATCGCTGCCGCCGCCCCGGGAGGGCCCCATGTCAGGAACCGACGCCACCCGTACCGCCCTGCGCATCTGCCCCCTCTGCGAGGCCACCTGCGGGCTGACCCTCACCATCCGGGGCAGTCGCGTCACAGGGGCACGCGGCGACCAGGACGACGTCTTCAGCCAGGGCTTCATCTGCCCCAAGGGAGCATCGTTCGGTCAGCTGGACGCCGACCCAGACCGCCTCCGCAGGCCTCTCGTCCGCGACGACAGCGGCGAGCTGCGCGAGGCGACCTGGGACGAGGCCTTCGACACCGTCGCCGCCCGGATACGCCCGCTGATCGAGGAACACGGACCGAACGCCGTGGGCGTCGTCCTCGGCAATCCGAACGTGCACACCATGGCCGGCGGGCTCTACCCGCCCGTCCTGCTCTCCGTGCTGCGCACCCGCAGCATCTTCACCGCCTCCACCCTCGACCAGATGCCCAAGCACGTCTCCAGCGGACTGCTCTACGGCAGCGCGATCGCCATTCCCGTCCCCGACCTGGACCGCACCGACCATCTGCTGCTCCTCGGTGCGAACCCGCTGGAGTCCAACGGCAGCCTCTGCACCGCCCCCGACTTCCCCGGCAAGCTCAAGGCGCTGCGCCGTCGCGGCGGCAGCCTCACCGTCGTCGACCCGCGCCGCACCCGCACCGCCGAGCTCGCCGACCGCCATGTCGCCATCCGCCCCGGCACCGACGCGCTGCTGCTCGCCGCCCTCGCCCACGTCCTCTTCGAGGAAGGGCTCACGGACCTCGGGAACCTCGCCCCGCACGTGCAGGGCGTGGCCGAAGTGCGCCAAGCAGTACGGGACTTCGCCCCCGAAGCCGTCGCCGCGGCCTGCGACATGGACGCCGACGACATCCGTACGATCGCCCGCGAGCTCGCCGCCGCCCCGACCGCCGCCGTGTACGGACGCATCGGCAGCTGCACCGTCGAACACGGCACCCTCGCCAGCTGGCTCGTCGACGTCCTCAACATCCTCACCGGCAATCTCGACCGGCCCGGCGGCGCTCTCTTCCCGCTCGCGGCCACCGACCGCGCCCCCCGCCCGTCCTCCGGCCTCCGGCACGAGGAACCCCACCCCGGCAAGGGCTTCGTCCTCGGCCGCTGGACGAGCAGGGTCAGCGGCCACCCCGAGGCCAAGGGCGAACTGCCCATCGCCGCGCTCGCCGAGGAGATCGAGACGCCCGGTGACGGGCGGATCCGGGCCGTGATCGCCGTGGCCGCGAACCCGGTGCTGTCCGCGCCCGACGGCGACCGCCTCGACCGTGCGCTGGGTGACCGCCTGGACTTCATGGTCAGCGTCGACCCCTACCTCAACGAGACCTCGCGCCACGCCGACGTCGTCCTGCCCCCGCCGCCGCCCTCCC
The DNA here is from genome assembly GCF_040296405.1 of Streptomyces sp. NPDC002133. Lineage (NCBI taxonomy): Bacteria > Bacillati > Actinomycetota > Actinomycetes > Kitasatosporales > Streptomycetaceae > Streptomyces > Streptomyces sp. NPDC002133. Next base: position 15,152 of record NZ_JBEOXF010000003.1, read on the forward strand.
GCAGCGCCCACTTCGACTTCGCGTTCAACGCCCTCGCCGTACGCAACCAGGCCCGCTACACGCCTGCTGCCGTACCGCTCGACGCCGGACTCATGGACGAGTGCGAGATCCACGCCCGGCTCATCCTCGCCGTGAGCGGAATGCACGGCGCAGCCCCTTCCGCGGTCGACGACATGGTCATCGAGCGTGCGCTCGCCAAGGCCGTCGCCGATCCGCACTCGCCCGTGCACGGCCGCGACGCCAAGGAAGTGGCGGCCGAACTGAGCGGTGGCACGGGACCCGAGCGGCGCCTCGACATGATGCTGCGCCTCGGCCCGTACGACATCACCCTCGACGATCTGCTCGCCCACCCGCACGGCATCGACCTCGGCCCGCTGCAGCCCCGGATCCCCCAGATCCTGAAGACCCGCAGCGGGCGCGTGGAACTGCTCCCGGCGGAGGTCGAAGCCGATCTGCCGCGGCTGCGGCGTGCCCTGGAGGAGCGGGACGAACGGCTCGTCCTCGTCGGCCGCCGGCATCTGCGCTCCAACAACAGCTGGATGCACAACGTCGCCACGCTCGCCGGCGGTTCCAATCGCTGCACGCTCCAGATCCACCCCGCCGACGCCGCCCGGCTGGGCCTCGACGACGGAGACCGGGCCAGGATCGCGGCGGACGGCGGTGAGCTGGAGGTCCCGGTCGAGATCACCGACGCCGTCCGGACCGGCGTGGTGAGCCTCCCGCACGGCTGGGGCCACGACCGCCCGGGCACACGGATGTCGGTGGCGGCGGCCAGTCCCGGAGTCAATGTGAACCAGCTGCTGGACGGCTCGCGCCTCGATCCGCTGTCCGGCACCGCGGTGCTCAACGGCTTCCCCGTGGAGGTATCGGCAACGCGATGACCTGGGCTTTTGCTCGTATTGCTCACACGTCAACACCTTGTTGACGGCGATGAACGGCACCTGACGTCATCCGGACCGCCGGCTCACCGGGAGGTACGCGGTGAGGATGTCCGTCGCCGACAGCACCGCGATCGGTGAGCACCGGGGAATCGCCCCGTCCGTCATCGGGCTGCTGCTGAGCCTGCGCGCCGCCGCGACGATCGCCTGCCGGCTGGTCATGACCCCGATGATCCGGGTCCTCGGCCGCACCGCTCTGCTCACGGTCACCTGTCTGCTCGCCGGTCTGCTGTGCGCCGGCGTGGCGCTGCCCGTCCCGGTGTGGGCGCTCGCCGTGATGCTCGCGGTGCTCGGTTTCTGCCTCGGCGTGGGCCAGCCGCTGTCGATGACGACGGTCGTCCGGGCCGCCCCCGCCGAGGCCCGCTCCACCGCGCTCGCCCTGCGCCTCATCGGCAACCGTCTCGGCCAGGTCGCCGCGCCCGCGTCGGCGGGTCTCGTCGCAGGGGTCGCCGGCACCGGCGCCGTTCGTGATGCTCGGGGCCCTCCTGCTGGTCGCGGCGGGGCTGGGGCTGCGGGCGGGCGGCTCCGAACGGGGCGCTGAACACGGGACGCGCACGGTACGTACTACTGGCCGTCCGGAGAAGCGTCCTTGCGTCAACGACGGGAGCCGCAATGAGCGAAGGTGACGGTCCGATCATGAAAGGCCTCCCGGACGGAGGCGCCGAACTGTCGGTGGTGCTGCGGCTGCGCTGGGACGATGTGGCCGCGCTCGGCCGCGAGGCGAGTCGGCTGGCCGAGCAGCGCGGGGCGCCCGTGAGTCTCGACGAGGCGGCCAGCCATCGGCTGCGCACGTGGTCGTCGGTGGCGAAGACCCCCGACGAACGGGGGCAGGCCCAGCCGGCGAACCCGCCCACGGCGGCCGCGCCCCACGCGATCGCGAGCACCCCGGCGGCGCGTGTCACGTCCATCTCGCCCCCCACGGTCCGCCCGGCCCAGCCGCCGACGACGGCCCTCGGCCAGGCGCCTGCCTGACCGGGGGCTTCTCCCCACCCCGCGTTCCCGGCCGCGTCGACTTGCGGCTCCGCGCCGTGGGGGGCAGGCCCCCGGACCCAGGTACGCCCCCGGACCCAGGTACGCCCCCGGACTCCCGGGACGTGCCCGGTCCCGGGGGAAATGGTTCCGGTACCGGCGAGTGGGCCCGGGTGGCCGTGCTCAAGCGCGAGGGGCTGGAAACGGCCCCGGCGCCGTGGGACATGGCCCCGGCGCCGCTGGAATCGGCCCCGGCACGCGAGGGCGGAGCCCGGAGCGGGCTGCGGGGCGAAGGCCTCCCGCCACGGGGCGGAGCCGCAGGTCGAGGTCGCCGGGAGGCGCGCGTGGGGGAAAATCGGGGGGCCTCAGCCCCCGGCCCGCCCTGGCGCACAGGAAACTAACACCGCTAGTTTGGGCGTCGACGACGGACGAGCACCGAGTCACGCCCGAAGGAGACAGCGGATGAAGGCCCACGACGGCATGTACATCGGCGGCACCTGGCAGCCCGCCGCCGGCGCCGACACCATCGCGGTGGTGAACCCCGCGGACGAGCAGGTCATCGCCCACGTCCCGGCCGGCACCCCGCAGGACGTGGACGCCGCGGTACGTGCCGCGCGCGCCGCCTTCCCCGGCTGGGCCGCCACCCCGCCCGCCGAGCGCGCCGCGAAGCTCGTCGCGCTCCGGGACGTACTCGCCGCCCGCAAGGACGAGATCGCCGCGACCGTCACCGCCGAACTCGGCGCGCCGCGGCAGCTTGCCGAGGCCGTCCACGCGGGCCTGCCCCTCCTCGTCGCGGGCTCGTACGCCGAGCTGGCCGCCTCGTACTCCTTCGAGGAGACGATCGGCAACTCCACCGTGCTCCTGGAGCCGGTCGGCGTCGTCGGCGCGATCACGCCCTGGAACTATCCGCTCCACCAGATCGTCGCGAAGGTCGCCCCCGCACTCGCCGCCGGCTGCACGGTCGTCCTCAAGCCCGCCGAGGACACCCCGCTGACCGCGCAGCTCTTCGCGGATGCCGTGCACGAGGCCGGGCTGCCTGCGGGCGTGTTCAACCTGGTCACCGGCCTCGGACCGGTCGCGGGACAGGCACTCGCCGAGCACCCCGGTGTGGACCTCGTCTCCTTCACCGGCTCCACCGCCGTCGGCCGGCAGATCGGCGCGACCGCGGGCGCCGCCGTCAAGCGCGTGGCCCTCGAGCTCGGCGGCAAGTCCGCCAACGTGATCCTGCCGGGCGCCGATCTCGCCCGCGCCGTCAACGTCGGAATCGCCAACGTCATGTCCAACTCCGGTCAGACGTGCAGCGCCTGGACCCGGATGCTCGTGCACAGGGACCACTACGACGAGGCCGTGGCACTCGCCGCCGAGGCCGTCGCCAAGTACACGCCCGGCGAGCGGCTCGGCCCGCTCGTCAACGCCAAGCAGCAGCGGCGGGTCCGCGGCTACATCGAGCAGGGCATCGCGGAAGGTGCGCGGGTCGTGGCAGGCGGCCCCGAGGCGCCGCGCGAGACCGGCTACTACGTCGCGCCGACCGTCTTCGCCGACGTCACGCCCGAGATGACGATCGCGCAGGAGGAGATCTTCGGCCCGGTCGTCTCGATCCTGCGGTACGAGGACGAGGACGACGCCCTGCGGATCGCCAACGGCACGGTGTACGGCCTCGCGGGCGCGGTGTGGGGACAGCGGGAGGAGGCCGTCGCGTTCGCGCGGCGCATGGACACCGGCCAGGTCGACATCAACGGCGGCCGCTTCAACCCGCTGGCACCGTTCGGGGGTTACAAGCAGTCGGGCGTCGGGCGGGAGCTCGGGCCGCACGGCCTCGCCGAGTACCTCCAGACCAAGTCCCTGCAGTTCTGAGCCGTTCCGAACCGGCCCGAGTCCAGCCGCCCCGTTCTGTCACGATCCGTTCCGAGGAGCCCGCAACCGTGGTCCGCGCAGCCGTACTTCCCGCCGTCGGTTCCCCGCTGGAGATCACCGGCATCGAACTTCCCGAGCCCGGCCCCGGCCGGGTGAGGGTGCGCCTCGCCGCCGCCGGGGTCTGTCACTCCGATCTGTCCCTGTCCAACGGCACGATGCGGGTGCCCGTGCCCGCCGTCCTCGGCCACGAGGGCGCGGGCACGGTCGTCTCCGTCGGCGAGGGCGTCACCCATGTCGCGCCCGGCGACGGCGTCGTGCTCAACTGGGCGCCGTCGTGCGGAAAGTGCCACCACTGCTCGATCGGCGAGGTCTGGCTCTGCGCCGACGCCCTCACGGGTGCGGGGAGCGTGTACGCCGTCACGGAGGATGGCACGGAGCTGCACCCGGGCCTCAATGTGGCCGCGTTCGCCGAGGAGACCGTCGTCGCGGCCAACTGCGTCCTGCCGGTCCCGGACGGTGTCCCGCTCACCGATGCCGCGCTCCTCGGCTGCGCGGTCCTCACCGGCTACGGGGCCGTCCACCACTCGGCGCGTGTCCGCGAGGGCGAGTCGGTCGTCGTCCTCGGCGTCGGCGGGGTCGGCCTCGCCACGCTCCAGTCCGCGCGGATCGCGGGGGCCGGGCCGGTCGTCGCGGTCGACGTGTCGCCGGAGAAGGAGGGCCTCGCGCGCCGGGCCGGAGCGACGGAGTACGTCGTCGCCTCCGCCACCACGGCGAAGGAGATCCGCAAGCTGACCGGCGGTCGGGGCGCGGACGTGGCCGTCGAGTGCGTGGGCCGTGCCGAGACGATCCGCACGGCCTGGGACTCGACCAGGCGCGGCGGGCGTACGACGGTGGTCGGCATCGGCGGCAAGGACCAGCAGATCACCTTCAACGCGCTGGAGCTGTTCCACTGGGGCCGTACGCTCTCGGGCTGCGTGTACGGGAACTCCGATCCGGTGCGGGACCTCCCGGTGCTGGCGGAGCACGTCCGGGCGGGGCGGCTCGACCTGAGCGCGCTGGTCACCGAGCGGATCGGTCTGGACGGCATTCCGGCGGCCTTCGACAACATGCTGGCGGGCAAGGGCGGTCGGGCGCTGGTCGTGTTCTGACGCTGCCGACCGGGCCACGGCGCTCACCGGGCGGCGCCGACCGGGCCCCATCGCCTCACCGGTCACCCCGGCCGCACACCTGTGCGGCCGGGGTGCTCGTGCTGCTGTCCGACGCGATGGTTACCAGCGGGTAATGATCGAGCAAAAACTCCTGCTGCGCGACCCGTTGACCGTCATACCCACCGGTCGGTACGGTCCCCGCACTCCTCGTCCCCCGCACCCATCGGAGTGTGCACCCATGGACACGACTCCCCCTTCCCCGGTCGCCGGTACGTCGCACGCGACCGCCCCCACCGACCGGCACCGCCGACGCGTGGCCACCGCGGCCGCCCTCGCGTCGGCCGTCGAGTGGTACGACTACTTCGTCTTCGGCATCGCCGCCGCCCTCGTCCTCGGGGATCTCTACTTCCCCGCGGGCAGCGCGTCGGCCGGAGTGCTCGCCGCCTTCGCCACCTTCGCGGTCGGCTTCCTCGCCCGCCCCGTCGGCGGAATCATCGCCGGCCAGCTCGGCGACAAGCACGGCCGCAAGCCGATGCTCGTCCTCGCGCTGGCCCTGATGGGCGTGGCCACCGCCGGTATCGGCCTCCTCCCCACGTACGAGACGATCGGCATCGCCGCGCCGGTCCTGCTCGTGCTGCTCCGCGTCATGCAGGGCATCGCCGTCGGCGCCCAGTGGGGCGGCGCGATGCTGATGGCCACCGAGTACGCCCCCGAGGGCAAGCGCGGGCTGTACGGCAGCCTCGTCCAGCTCGGTGTGCCCATCGGTGTGGTCACCGCGAACACCGTGTTCCTCGTCGCGGGTTCCCTCACCGACGACGCCACCTTCGCGTCCTGGGGCTGGCGGGTGCCGTTCTTCGTCGGCTTCCTGGTCCTCGTCCTCGCCTGGTACATCCACACCCGCGTCGAGGAGACCCCCGAGTTCCGCCAGGCCGAACGCGCCCTGGCCGAGCAGGAGAAGAGCGAGGCCCGCTCCCCGCTCCGGACGATCCTGCGCAAGCACCTCGGCACGGTGTTCCTCGCCGGCGGCTCCTTCGCCGTGAACACCGCGACCTTCTACATCATCATCACCGGGGTGCTGGACTACTCGACCCGCGAACTCGGCATGGAGCGAAGCGCGGTGCTCACCGTCTCGCTCGCCGTCAGCCTCACCCAGCTCGCGCTGATACCCGCGTCCGCCGCACTCTCGGACCGCATCGGACGGCTGAAGATCTACGCGTTCGGCGCGGTCGGCCTGCTGGTCTGGGCCGTTCCGCTCTTCCTGCTCATCGACACCAAGTCACTGCTGTGGCTGGCTGTCGGCACCTTCGTCACCAGCTGTTTCCTGAGCATCATGTACGGGCCGCAGGCCGCGCTCTTCGCCGAGCTGTTCACGGCCGAGATGCGCTACACCGGCGCCTCGCTCGGCTACCAGATCGCCGCCGTCTTCGGCGGCGGCCTGGCGCCGTTCGTCATGGTGCTGCTGCTGGAGGCGACCGGCACCTCGATGGCCGTCTCCGGCTACATCATCGGCCTGGCCGTCATCGCACTCGTGTCGATCAGGATTCTCGCGAAGCGGGCGGCTGCCCGGGAGTGATCCCTGCCGCCGAGGCGGCTTCCGTGGCGCCGGTCCGGTCCTCCCGGACCGGCCCGCGGGACCTCGAGCGCGACACGGCCACACCCGCCAGGCACACCACACCGCCCAGCAGGGTCAGCCGGCCCGGCACCTCGTCCAGGAACAGCCAGGACATCAGCACCACCAGCGCGGGCACGGCATACGTGGTCGCGCCCATCTTCCCCGCGGTCGTACGGGCCAGGGCGTACGCCCACGTCGTGAAGGCCAGCGCGGTCGGGAACACGCCCAGGTAGACCATGTTGAGCGTCGCGGACACCGAGGCGTCGGCGGCCTCGCGGAGCAGCACCCCCGCGAACGGCAGACACGCCACCGCCCCGATCACGCAGCCCCACGTCGTCACCTGGAGCGCGGACGCGTGCCGCAGCGCCGGCTTCTGGCCCACCACCCCGCCCGCGTACGACACCGCGGCCAGCAGGCACAGCACGACGCCGAGCACCGACGCCGAGCCCTCGCCCGACATCGACAGGCCGACCAAGGCCGCGCCCGCGAACGACACCCCCATCCCGGCGAGCAGCCGCGGCGGCAGCCCTTCCTCGAGCAGCCACCCCGCGAGCAGCGCCATGACCAGCGGTCCGACATTGACCACGAGCGCCGCCGTGCCCGCGTCCACCTTCTGCTCACCCCAGTTCAGGGCCACCATGTACAGCCCGAACCAGAGCAGGCCGGAGACCGCGATCCCCGGCCAGGCGGCCCGGGGCGGCAGTCCCTCCCGGCGCACGGCACATATCGCTCCCAGCACCAGGGTCCCGGCGAGCAGCCGGCCGAGGGCGAGCGCGCCGGGGGAGTACTCCGCACCGGCGCTGCGGATCGAGACGAAGGCCGAGGCCCAGAGCACGACGGTGGTCCCGGCCGCCGCGAAGGCGCGCCACTGCGTGTTGGTCATGCGGCGACCGTACGTTGCCGACTCTTCGGTGCCCACCGGAACATGTCTCATCGCAGCGCCGCCGCATCGATGCCGAGCAGCGCGCCGAGGGCCCGCTCACCGTCGGCGGTGACCTTCACCGCGCGCTCGGAGCCGATGCGTACGCACCAGCCGGAGTCCAGCGCGTGCCGGCACAGCCGGGCGCCCGCGACCCCGGCCAGGTGGGGCCGGCGCTCCGTCCAGTCCAGGCAGGAGCGGGCGAGCGGGCGGCGGCCGCCCGTGGGCAGCGGCATCCCGGCCTCCACGAACCAGCCGAGGCCTGCGTCGGTCAGCGCGAATCCGGTGTCCTGGCGCAACAGGCCGCGGGCCTCCATGGCATCCGTGATCGCGATGCCGAGCCGCCCCGCGAGATGGTCGTAACACGTCCGGCCCCGGGCCATCGCACTGCGTGTGCTCGCCGCCCGAAGGCCGCGCGGCGGCTCGTCGGACAGGGCGGCGTGCGCGGCGAGGACTTCCACGAGACGCGCGGCCGGCTCGCCGGCGAGCCGTACGTACCGGTGTCTGCCCTGCCGCTCCTCGGTCATCAGCCCGCCCGCGACGAGCTTGCCCAGATGCTCACTGGCGGTCGACGGCGCCACCCCCGCATGACGCGCGAGCTCACCGGCCGTCCAGGCCCGCCCGTCGAGCAGGGCGAGGCAGAAGGCGGCGCGGGTCTCGTCGGCGAGCAGCGCCGCGAGGGCGGCGACATTCCTGGAAGCCATGCCTCCAGGGTGGCGCACTCACTGTTCGGTGGACGCCGAAACGTCGTCCCGGACCGTCTCGGCGGGGCCCGTCGCCCCGGTCCGGCGCCGCAGCTCTTCGGCCGCGCCCGTCTCCTACCAGCTCCGGGCCGGGTCGAGGAGCCGTTCCCGTGCGGGCTCCCGCAGCCGCAGCCGCGGTTCGGTGCCCAGCACGGTGGTGAAGAGCGCCGGGGAGCCGGGATCGACGGCTCGCAGCAGTGGTGTGGTCCCGTCGGGCAGCGGCCGGTCCGGGTCCGCGCCGCCCGCCATCAGGGGCTCGGCGACCGGGTCCACGTACGCCGCAACGGCGGTGCACGGCACCGGGAGGCCGTCCGTGTCGAGCGCGTCCCGATCGGCGCCCTCCTCGAGCAGGGCCCGCACCGCATCGGCGTCTCCCGCCCGTACGGCCGCTACGAGCCGCCCGTGGAGCCCCTCTTCGCCCACGCCACCCGTACCCCCGCCTCGTACTGCACCGCCAGCCCGTCCAGCAGCGCCCGCAGCCCCGTCTCGAACGCGCCCTCGTCCACCTGCTCCTGACGACCGGCGAGCAGATGGGCCTGGCCGAGGTGAGGGTAGTCGGCCGGGTCGTACGCGGTCTCGTCGTTCACGAAGCCGCGTGCGAAGGAGCCGAGCGCGGAGCCGGTGATGAAGTACCGCATGAGGGCGCCGATGTACGTGGCCTGGACGGGCGGCCAGCCGGCCCGCACCATCGCGCCGAAGACGGCGTCGGCGACCTTCAGCCCGGCCGGGCGGCGGCCCGGGCCGTGGGCGAGGACCGGGACGATGTTGGGGTGGTCCGTGAGGGCCGCCCGGTAGGAGACGGCCCAGTCGTGCAGCGCGGTGCGCCAGTCGCGTCCGTCGGTCTCGTCGAACATCGACAGATCGACCTTGGCGCTGACCGCGTCGGCGACCGCGTCCAGGATCTCGTCCTTGTTGCGGAAGTGGTTGTAGAGGGACGGGCCGCTGACGCCCAGTTCGGCGGCGAGGCGGCGGGTGGAGACCGCGTCGAGGCCCTCCGCGTCCACGAGCGCGCCCGCTGTCCCGACGATGCGGTCTCTGCTCAGGAGGGGCTTGCGCGGTCGGGCCATGCGGCACATAGTAGGCCCTGCCAACCAGAAACTAGCAGTGATAGTTAAAGGCGGGATGTCCAGTGGTGAACCTGGAGCTCGGCGAGGAGCAGAAGGCCGTCCGCCGCCTCGCCCGCGACTTCGTCGACCGTGAGATCGCCCCGCATGTCGTCGACTGGGACCGGTCCGAGAATGTCGACAGGTCGATCGTGAAGAAGCTGGGCTCCGTCGGCTTCCTCGGGCTCACCGTCGACGAGGAGTACGGCGGCTCGGGCGGCGACCACCTCGCGTACTGCCTGGTCACGGAGGAGCTCGGGCGCGGCGACTCATCGGTCAGGGGCATCGTGTCCGTGTCCCTCGGCCTGGTCACCAAGACCATCGCCGCCTGGGGGAATGAGCCGCAGAAGCGGCACTGGCTGCCGCGTCTCACCGCGGGTGAGGCCCTCGGCTGCTTCGGGCTGACGGAACCGGGTACCGGCTCCGACGCGGGCAACCTCGCCACCAGGGCCGTACGGGACGGGGATGCGTACGTCGTCAACGGCAGCAAGATGTTCATCACCAACGGCACCTGGGCCGATGTCGTACTGCTCTTCGCCCGTACCGGCGACACGCCCGGGCACCGCGGCGTCTCGGCCTTCCTCGTCCCCACCGACACGCCCGGGCTGACCCGGCGCACCATCCACGGCAAGCTCGGCCTGCGAGGCCAGGCGACCGCCGAGCTCGTCCTGGAGGACGTCCGGGTGCCGGCGGACGCGATGCTCGGGCCGGAGGGCAAGGGGTTCTCGATCGCCATGTCCGCGCTCGCCAAGGGGCGGATGTCGGTGGCCGCGGGCTGCGTCGGCATCGCTCAGGCGGCGCTGGACGCCGCCGTCGGCTACGCGGGCGAGCGCGAGCAGTTCGGCAAGCCGATCGCCTCGTACCAGCTGGTGCAGGAACTGATCAGCGACATCGCCGTGGACGTGGACGCCGCGCGCCTGCTGACCTGGCGGGTCGCCGATCTCATAGACCGCGGCGAGGACTTCGCCACCGCCGCGTCCCAGGCGAAGCTCTTCGCCTCCGAGGCCGCCGTGCGTGCCGCGAACAACGCGCTGCAGGTCTTCGGCGGCTACGGCTACATCGACGAGTACCCGGTCGGCAAACTCCTGCGTGACGCACGGGTGATGACCCTGTACGAGGGCACCAGCCAGATCCAGAAGCTCATCATCGGCCGTGCGCTGACCGGCGTCTCGGCGTTCTGAGTACGCGGCTGAGTACGGGAGCGGATGCGGGCCCCGGCACCTTCCGCGCATCCTCGCGGCATGAGTGAGACACCGGTCAAGCAGCAGAACACGGCGGCGTACTACGGCCAGGCCGTCGCCTCCTTCGCGGTCGCGCTCGCGGCTGTCGCCGTCGGGATCGTGAATCTGGACGCCGACGCCTGGGTGCGCGCCTTCCTCGGCATCGCGGTCCTCTACCTCACGACCTCGGCGTTCACCCTGGCCAAGGTGGTGCGGGACAGACAGGAGGCCGGGCAGATCGTGAGCCGCGTCGACCAGGCACGGCTGGAGAAGCTCCTCGCCGAGCACGGCCCGTTCCAGAAGCTGTGACCATGCACTAAGCGCTTGCTCAGGTTCGAGGTATGGTGTTCGTCCTGCTGGATGGAAGGGGCGAGCGATGAGTACGGCGGAGAAAACGGCCGGCGCCGAGGACGTGCCGTGGGGCGAGGTCACCCCGGAGGCGGCCAGGAGGCTGCTCGTCGCCGCCGTCGAGGCCTTCGCGGAGCGCGGCTACCACGCCACCACGACGCGCGACATCGCCGGCCGCGCCGGAATGAGCCCGGCCGCGCTCTACATCCACTACAAGACCAAGGAAGAGCTGCTCCACCGGATCAGCCGCATCGGCCACGACCGGGCGCTGGAGATCCTGGAGGGAGCTGCGGACGCCGAGGGAACGGCGGCCGAGCGGCTCGCCGCCGCCGTGCGCTCCTTCGTCCGCTGGCACGCGGGACACCATATGACCGCGCGCGTCGTGCAGTACGAGCTCGACGCGCTCGGCGACGAGCACCGGGACGAGATCGTCGAGCTGCGCCGCAAGTCCGACGCCGCGGTGCGGCGGATCCTCAACGAGGGTGTGGCGGCGGGGGAGTTCGACGTCCCGGACGTCCCCGGCACGACCGTCGCCGTGCTGTCCCTCTGCATCGATGTCGCCCGCTGGTTCAACGTGCACGGGCGCCGGACGCCGGACGAGGTCGGCGCGCTCTACGCCGACCTCGTCCTGCGGATGGTGGGAGCGGGCGCTCAGAAGAAGTAGCGGGAGACGGACTCGGCGACGCACACCGGCTTGTCGCCGCCCTCGCGCTCCACGGTGACGACGGCCGTCACCTGCACACCGCCGCCCGACTCCTCGACGCTCTTGAGGACGGCGGTCGCGCGCAGCCGTGAGCCGACGGGCACGGGGGAGGGGAAACGGACCTTGTTGGTCCCGTAGTTGATGCCCATCTTCATGCCCTCGACCCGCATGATCCGGGGGACGAGGGTCGGCAGCAGCGACAGCGTGAGATAGCCGTGCGCGATCGTCTTCCCGAAGGGCCCGGCCGCGGCGCGCTCGGGGTCCACATGGATCCACTGGTGGTCGCCGGTGGCGTCGGCGAAGAGGTCGATCCGCTTCTGGTCGATCTCCAGCCAGTCGCTGTACCCCAGTTGCTCGCCGACCCCGGCGGTCAGCTCCTCGGCGGATGTGAAGATCCTCGGCTCGGCCATCCCTGTTCCCTGCCTCTCGCCCGGTCCCTGCTCGTTGTCTAAGCGACTGCTTAGCATGGTCGGGGGGAAGGGTTCTGTCAACGGTGGCGCAGCGCCCGTCACGTAGGCTCCGGCGAGTGCCGCAGATTCCCGGGAAGATCCACGAACTCACCGTCGGCCAGCTCTCCGCGCGCAGCGGAGCGGCCGTTTCCGCCCTGCACTTCTACGAGTCCAAGGGGCTGATCAGCAGCCGCAGGACCGCGGGCAACCAGCGCCGCTACGGCCGGGACGCGCTACGCCGGGTCGCCTTCGTCCGGGCGGCCCAGCGGGTCGGCATCCCGCTCGCCACGATCCGGGACGCGCTGGCCGAACTCCCCGAGGGGCGCACGCCGAACCGCGAGGACTGGGCGCGGCTCTCACAGACGTGGCGCGCGGAGCTCGACGCCCGCATCCAGCAGCTCGGGCGGCTGCGCGACCATCTCACCGACTGCATCGGCTGCGGCTGTCTGTCCCTGGAGACCTGTGTCCTGTCCAACCCGGACGATGTTTTCGGTGAGCGCATGGCGGGCTCGCGGCTGCTCCCGGAACGCCGGCGCGCGCCGGAGGACGGGGCCTGACGCCTCGGCGGGCCCGATCAGCCGGGCTCCGGGGTGGCCTCGCGCGGCGCGAAGGCGAAACCGAGCGCGACGGCCAGCACATAGGCGGCGATGACCAGCAGGACCACCGGCGGGGCGAGCCGGTCGTCGTGGATCATCCACGCCCCCAGCAGACCGCCCGTGAACATGGCCGTCACCGAGCCCGCACGCCGGGCCTCGTTCCGCGCACCAGGTGCGATCCGGGTGTCGAGCGCGAGGGGGGAACCGCCGATGAGAGCGGTGAACGCCCGGGTGGTGACCGTGGTGGGCATGCCCACCACCTTCGCCCGCAGGGTGGTGACATTGCGGACCCCCATGGCCATCGCCACCAGTGCGGACACCAGGTGGTGCCGGCCGGTGAGCGGCTCACCGCCCCGCTCGATCCCCCACGCCACCAGTGCGGCGACTGCCAGCAGCGCGGCCTCGACGTACAGGGCGTGCATGAACCAGCGGCGGCCGTGCACCTGTGCGTGCGACTCGAAGCGCGCGGACAGCACAGCCCCCACGGTGAACCCCACCAGCGAGGCAGCACACGCAGACACGGACAGGCCACCGACGCCGGCGAGTGCGAAGGACATCAACAGCATGTTGCCTGTCTGGACAGCCGTGAAGACCGGGCCCAGTGCGAGAAAGCTGACCGCCTCGACCATCCCTGTCGTCATGGTGAGCGCCATCATGGCCCACATCAGGGACGGTTCACGTGTTGGCTTCACGCGCTGAGTCTCGGCGCAGCGGCCCGGCCGCACGGCGGATTGCGCCGAGTGTGGGCCGGGCTGTCCAGGGCGCCGGGCGGCCCGCACCCCCGTGACGGGCCGCCCGGCACCCGGTCCGTGCCCCCGGCCGTGGTGCCGGTGGCCCGCACCCCCGTGACGGGCCACCGTGCGCCGAGCGGTCACTCGTACTCGGTGCCGCCCTTGCGGGTCAGATACGCCGGGCTGACCGACTTGGCTATCGCCCGGCCGCCCACCGCCGGGCTGTACCGCTCGGTGACCGGGCGGATCACGACACCCTCGCGCAGATGCAGATCCCTGCCCGAGACCGTCTCGCGGCCGCTCGCGAACTCCAGGACCTTCTCCAGCACATACGGTCCCTCGTACAGCCGTGGCACCAGCGGCAGTTCGCCCTCGAGCAGCTGCGCCGCGTCCAGCCAGCGGATCTGGCCGTCGATCTCGGCCGACACGTCGAACACCGCGAACCCGAGTTCCGTCGAGCGGGCGTTCGCGCCGTACGACAGGTCCTGCACCCCTGCGCCGTACACCTCGCCGAAGATGCCGACCCGGCTCGCCCCCAGCTTGCCGGCGAGACGCGCCGCGGCCTCCGCCACACCGTGGCCGTGCACCGCGCGCCAGTAGAGATTGCGCGGGTCCTCCTTGAGGGCGAGGCCCTTCGCGCCGAACCCCTTCGACGACACCAGCACCCTCCCCCGTGGCCCTGCGGGCACGGGAGGGATTCCCACGTCCTCGGCCACGTACGTGACCAGACAGGCAGTGCCGTGCAGCTTCTCGGTCAGCACGACGGGCTCACCGGGCTCGAAGATGTCCGGATAGCGCTGCAGGTTCTCGACGTCGACCCAGGGGAGCAGGTCGGGTGCCGACTCCACGTCACCGCTCATCGTCGGCGGGATCGGGGGCGACCACTTCGTGATGCCGAGCAGCTCGGCGAAGTCCGTACCGTCGGCCACGGCCCGCTCCAGGTCGGTCTCCGCGAGCGCCTTCGGCCGGCACACGATGCCCTGCGACAGCTCACCGCGCAGCCGCACCGCCTTGACCCGGTCGGACGCCTTCCCGGCAAGCCGCCCGGTCAGCCCGAGCTCCTCGATCAGCCCCGTCGGCAGCACGGCCTGCTCGGGGATGTAGACGGCGATGTCACCGCTGCGGTAAGCGCCCTTGGCGACGACCGCGCGGTAGAGGCCCACCTGGGCCAGCTCCAGGGCGTCGGCGTTCGGATGCTCATGGATCGTCAGCAGTTCGGCGGTGACGCGCAGCGTCGACATGTCAGGGCTCCTCGGGTGCGGTTCTCATCGCGTCAACTGTGGCCGCACGGAATTCCGGTGGGCCACCCGATATCCGCTCTGGTACCGTCGCCGCCGCCCCGACGAGCTCGGCATTGGATGACGCGGGCCGCCCGTCGGGCAGGGCCAGCACGTCCTCCAGGCCGATCCGCGTGTCCAGCCCCAACCGCCGCGCCAGCCGCAACACCGGCCAGGCCCCGCCGTCCTCGCCGTGCAGCAGCACCGGAAGGCCGGGCCGTGCGCCCAGCCCGTCCAGCAGCGCACGGGCCGAGTCCTCGGCGCTCATCGGGTCCGGGTCCGTCACCTCGGCGAGCACCCGCAGCACCCGGGGCGCGAACGGCGAGCGCAGGAACCGCTCAAGGCCGTCCGTCCCGGACCAGAGGCCCGCCTCCACGCCCACACCGCGCTCCAGCAGCGCCGCAGCGGCCTGCTCCGCGCCCTCCTCGTGCCAGTTGACGGAGGCGTGGTCGGGCAGCACCGTCCAGGAGCGGATGCGCTCGGCACGGCGCACCGGATCGGGCTCGGCCCACGCGCCGGTCGTCACCCCGACCGGAACGTCCACCGCGGCCCGTATCGCCATGAGCACGGGAGCGACCACGCGCGGCGACAGCGAGTCGCTCCCGCACGGCGTCTTCGGGTGCACATGCACCTCTGCCGCACCGGCGGCGACCGCGGCTGCGGCCGACTCGGCCAGCGCGGCCGGTGACATGGGCACCGCGGCCGAATCCCCCGCGCCGCGGGCCCCGTTGAGGCAGACCTGAATCATGGCCCCGATGGTGCCAGGCACCACTGACAACGCGGCGTCCCCGGCCCCGCCGGGGGTGTCAGGCCACCGAGGCCAGTTCCCTGCCCCGCATGCGCCTGGCGGCCCTCAGGGCCTCGTCCGTCAGCACCGGCTGGGGCACGACGACCCCGCACCCCGTGCACACGGGACCGCACCACGGCTCGTGCTCCAGGTCCTGCCGCCACACGATCCGGCTGCCCGCACACACGGGGCAGACGGCCCCGGGTTCCGCGCCCAGCGCGGCGATCAGCCGCCGCAGCACGTCTGCCAGCGGGGACGTCGGATGCACTGACGGGTCGTCGCAGCGTGCGACGCCGTTGCCGCCCCAGGTCCGCCGGTGCCAGTCGTCGAACGCTCCCGGCCGCCGCAGCCCGTCGTGCTTCTCGCGCCTGCGGCGTTCCGCGAACTTCCTCTCGTACGCGAGCCATACGGCCCGCGCCTGTTCCAGTTCGTCGAGCGCGGCCACCAGCCGCGCCGGATCGGGCGCCCGGTCGTCGGGCTCGATGCCGTGCCTGGCGCACAGATGGTTCCAGGTCGCCCGGTGCCCGTACGGGGCGAACCTCTCCAGGCACTTGCGCAATGAGTAACGCCGCAGCGCCAGATCACTTCGCGGGTCGCGCACCTGTCTCGCAAGACTCCGGAAACCGGCCATCGCACTGCCACCTCCGTCGCTCGTACTCGTCGCTCGTACTTCCGCGTCGAGGAATGGACGTACGAGTACCCGATCGGGCTCCATCGAACATCCGTACAGAAGTCGATGGGTGCGTCCGGGGTGCGGTGGGGCAGTGGGGCGGTGTGTCGGAGAAAGTGACGGTTGTTCATCTTCCCGATGAGTCGTCCGGCAGTAACCTCCGCCGCACCCGCCACTCCGAGGGGCATCCGTGCGACGACGCACCGGACCCCCCACCGGACGACTCGAACCGCCGGACCCGCGGGCCCGCCGCACGGCACCGGGCCTTCCCGAAGGCCGCGCCCGCAGGGCGAACAGGGGTCGGGGCGGAGCCGCGGGCGGAAGGGTCAGCGCCCCACCCGCCCTGCCGCCAGCACCACCCTCGCCAGCTCCGGGTGCAGGATGTCGCTGTGCGCCCCGGACGGGGGACCGCCGCGCCGCACCACCGAGGCCGCGTCGACATTGACGCAGCCGCTCGAGGGCAACCCGTCCCGCAGGGCCGCGTCCAGCGTCAGCTGCCGCGTGCCCGCGACCGCCTGGATGCCGTCGTGCCCGACCGCCCACCAGCGCTGGTCCAGCCCGACCACGGTCGACGAGTCCCCTGCCATGCGGGAAGCCAGCGGATAGATCACGCCGAGCGCGGTGTCATGTTGTGAGTAGCAGGCGACCACGGGCCCGTCGACACGCTGCTGCATGTCCCGGAGCGCCCCTGCACTGCCCTTCGCATGCGGCAGCGACGGTGCGAACGCGTAGTGCGAGAACGCCCCTTGGAGCAGCGTCACCGACTTCACCGGCCGCGCACCGTCCGGCAGCCCGCGCAGTGCGAAGGCGACGAGCCTGGCACCCATGCTGTGCCCGACGAGGTGCACCCGCAGGCCGGGGGAGGAACGGGCCAGCCGCCCGAGCACCGGTCCGAGGCCCCGCTCGCCGACCGTTCCCGCGCGGCGCTTCATGGTGTAGTAGGTGGCCTGTCGCAGCACCTCCTTGGCGCCCTTCCACAGGTTCTTGAGCCCGCCGCCGATCGCGAGCGACGGCTCTGTCCCGCCGAGCGCCTCCGTGAACAGCCGGCAGACCTCGACCGGGTCCTCCTGCAGGAACGCCGGAACGCCCTCCCCGGCCGCGACCCCGGCCATGTCCCCGACGAGGCCCTCCTCGGGTACCTCCACCAACTCCCGTACGAGCGACCCGAATTCGGCGAACGCCGCTCGCGACTCCGGTTCCTCCCCGAGCAGCGTCGCCAGCCGCCCCAGTACGGGCTCCCGCCCCGGGAAGACCCCGGCGAGCGCGCCGAAGTCCGGTATCGGCTCGTCCGTGAACATCATCGAGGGCCACACCACCCCCGTGTAGCCCACCCGTGTCCCAGGTGGGAGCAGCCCGGGGAAGGGTGCGAAGAAGCGCGCGTAGAAACGGGTGGCCAACGAACGGGAGTTGTTCCACCCATGGGCGAACATCACCAGATCCGTCACCTCCAGCCGCCCGAGGGCCTCCCGCTGAGCGGCGTTCACATCGCCGTCCGCGTCGAAGGTGATCTCCCGGTACGGCTGCACGCTCATCTCGTTCACGGGCGCGTCCCTCCTCCCCCTGGGACTTCGTCCCGGGTGGACTCCCAGCGCGGACCGCTGCCCGCCCAGCATCCCGCGGCCGAGGACAAACGGCCAGACCCGTCGCGTGTGCGGTGCGTCAGTCCGCGACCGCCTTCGCCCAGCCCCGGGCGACCGTCTCCCTCGCCCTGTCCCACTGCGCATCGGTGGGAAATCGCGGCGTCCCCTCAACCGTCGGCAGCTGTGCGGCGGCCACTTCGTCGAGGGTGCCTTCCTCCCTCATGACGTCCATCAGCACCGGGCGGGCGTATCCGAGGAGCCGGAGGTTCTGGCCCTCGGTGCTGAACAGGTACTCCTGCCACAGGCGGGCAGCCGCCGGGTGCGGGGCGTCCTTGTTGATCGCCAGCGCGAAGTACTGGGCGAAGCTGCCGTCGAAGGGGATCGAGACCCGCCAGTCCAGGCCCTTGCCGCGGAACCGGTCGGCGTAGGCGAGGTTGGAGTAGTCCCAGTCGATGCTGATGGGCGTCCGACGGTTCTCCACCGCGGTCGCGGTCGACTCGACGGGGTTGAAGTTGCCCGCCTTCCTGAGCTTGCCGAAGAAGTCGATACCGGGCTGGATGTCGTCGAACGACCCGTTGTCCGCCAGGGCGGCCGCGTACACGCCGGCGAGGCCGGTGCCGGACCGGGTGGGGTTGCCGTACAGCGAAACCATGCCCTGGTACTGGGGTTTCAGCAGGTCGGAGAAGGTATGGGGACAGGTCTCGACGAGCTTGGCATCGCAGCCGATGGAGATGTAGCCACCGTAGTTGTTGTACCAGCGGGCCTCAGGGTCCTTCTGGCTGCTCGGGATCGAGTCGAACGCGGCGACTCTGTACGGCGCGAGCAGGTTCTGCCGAGCCGCCGACCGCGCGAAGGCATCCCCCAGGTCGAGCACGTCGGGGGCGTCGGCCCGCCCTCGCCGCTTCTTCATGGCGTCGATCTCGTCCTGGCTGTGGCCCTCCGGATCGTCGACCGTCACTTCGATCCCGTACTTCTTCTCGAAGCCGTCCATCAGGCCGCCGTAGTTGGCCCAGCCGCTCGGAATCGCGATCGCGCGGAGCACGCCCTCCTTTTTCGCCGCGGCGACCAGCGAGGCCATGCCGCCCGCCTCCTCGGCGGAGGTGGCCAGCGACGGCTTCCGGGAGGTCTCGGTCGCTGTGCCGCCGCATGCGGCCATGACCAGCGCCACGACGGCGAGGCAACCGGAGACGGCCGCTGTCCGGGCACGAGGCGCAGTCACGACGACTCCCTCCGGCCGACCGACCGGCCGCCTGTCGCCCTTCGTTGTGCCTCCCTGGTCCACCGGGTCGGCGAAGCGGCCATCGAGGCCAGGGTACTCGGCCACCTCGACACATTCGGCGGCCGGCGAGGCCGGCAACGGTGTCCTGTCCGCCGTGACCACCGGCCTGAGGCCGGGGCCGGGCCCGTGAGCCGTTCCTGACGGCCGGCCGTGCGGCGACACGGCACGATCACCCTCACAACTCCGTGTCGTCCCACTGGCCGAGCAGCATTTCGCCGAGGCCGTCCGCCGCCGGGGTTGCGCCGTTGCGGAGCGACTGTTCGGTCCAGATGACCTTGCCGGTGGGCGTGTGGCGCGTGCCCCAGCGCTCGGCGAGCTGGGCGACCAGGAAGAGCCCGCGGCCGCCCTCGTCGGTGACCTTGGCCCGGCGCAGGCGGGGCGAGCTGCTGCTGCCGTCCGAGACCTCGCAGATCAGGGTGCGGTCGCGGAGCAACCGGACGGTGATGGGCTCGGTGCCGTAGCGGATGGCGTTGGTGATCAGCTCACTGAGGATGAGCTCGGCGGTGAAGGCGATCTGTCCCAGGCCCCAGTCCTCCAGCCGGCGGACGCAGGCGGTACGAGCCGGGGACACTGCCGCCGGGTCGCAGGGCACGTCCCACTCGGCGACCTGCGCGCCGTCCAGCCGGCGCGTGCGCGCCACCAGGAGCGCGATGTCGTCCCTGGGCTGGGTGGGCTGCATGGCCTCGATCACCGAGGTACAGGTGGCCTCCGGGGTGCGGTCGGGCCCGGCCAGGGCACCACGCAGGGCCTCCAGCCCGGCGTCGGGGCCGCGGACGCGGTCCTCGATCAGCCCGTTGGTGTAGAGCACCAGCCGGGACCCCTCGGGCACGGTCAGTTCGGCGCTCTGGAAGGGCAGGCCGGCACCGAGGCCCAGCGGCGGGGAGACGGGCACCCGGGGGAAGGCCGGCGTCTTGTCGGGGTGGATCACGGCGAGGCCCGGATGGCCGGCGCTGGCGGCTGCCACCTGCCCGGAGGTGGGATCGTAGATGGCGTACTGGCACGTGGCCCCGGTGATCCCCTGTCCGTTCGCCCCGGCGGCGGCCTCGTCGGCGTCGATGGCCGTCACCAGCTCGTCCAGCCGGCTCAGCAGCTCCTCCGGCGGCATGTCCAGGGCGGAGAAGTTGTGAACGGCGGTGCGCAGCCGGCCCATGGTGGCCGCGGCGTGCAGGCCGTGGCCGACCACATCGCCGACGACCAGGGCCACCCGTGCACCGGACAGAGGGATGACATCGAACCAGTCCCCGCCCACCCCGGCCCGGGCCGGCAGGTAGCGGTATGCCACCTCGAGGGCGGTCTGCTCGGGCAGCCCGCGGGGCAGCAGTCTGCGTTGCAGGGTGACGGCCATGGTGTGCTCGCGGGTGTAGCGGCGGGCGTTGTCGATGCACACCGCTGCCCGGGCGGCGAGCTCCTCGGCGAAGGACACTTCCTCCTCCTCGAACACCGGAGAGGCGTTCGCCCGCCAGAAGTCCGCCGCGCCGAGCACCACGCCCCGCGCCCGCAGCGGGACCACGATCAGGGAGTGGATGCCGTGGTCGAGGACTCTCCGGGCACGTTCGAGGTCCTGGCCCCGCCAGTCGTCGGAGGAGCTCAGGTCGGCCACAAGGGCGGCTCTGCCGCTGTCCGCCCCCGCGGCGAAGGGGTTCGCGGCGACGAAGCGGACCAGCTCGCCGACGGGATGGGGGAAGTGCTCCGCCTTCCGGCCGATGACGGCGGTGCTGCGCATCTCGGTGCTCGTACCGGACGGCTCCTCGCCGCGCAGGACCGGGTCCAGGAGCTCGACGGTCACGACGTCCGCGAATCGGGGGACCGCCACCTCCGCGAGCTCCTCGGCGGTGCGCATGACATCCAGCGTGGTCCCGACCCGTCCCCCGGCGTCGTGGAGCAGCTTCAGGCGTTCGTGGGCCGTCTCGGCCCTCCCGGAGAGCGCGTGCAGCTCGGTGGTGTCCCGCAGCGTCACCACGCAGCTCGCCGGCCCGTGGGAGGCGGTGAGCCGCTTGCTGACCGCCAGCAGCCGGTCGGCCGCCAGGTGTACCTCGTCGGTGACCGGACGATCGGAGGCCAGCAGCTCGGCAAGGTCCGCCTCCAGCCCCAGATCGGTGATCCGGCGACGCTCCGCGTCCACCGGCACGTTCAGCAGCCGCCGGGCCTCGTCATTGGCCAGCAGCAGCCGGCCGTCGCTTCCGACGATCAGCACGCCCTCCCGCACCGCCTGGAGGACCGCGTCATGGTGCTCGTACATCCGGGTCATCTCGGCCGGGCCCAGGCCATGGGTCTGCCGCAGCAACCGGCGGCTCACGAGTCCCGCCCCACCTGCGGCGAGGGCCAGAGCCGCGGCCGCGCCCCCGAACAGGAGCGGCAGCTGCCGGTTCACCCGGTGCTCCACGTTCCCGATCGTGACGGGGGAGGAGACGACGGCGACGACCGAGCCGTCGGCGCCCTTCACGGGCACCGCCGAGACGACGGAAGGACCCAGTGCCCCTTGGAAGGTTCTGGTGAAGGCCCTGCCGGCCGCCGCCTCCGCGTAGGGGCCGATGACGTGCTTCCCGATCTGACTCGGGTCGCTGTGGGTGAGGGTGATCCCGTCCAGCCTGTAGACGATGATGGCGTCGACGCCTGCCGCCTTCCGGGCCGCCTCGGCGCCCGGCTGCAGCACCCCCGTCGGGTCGGGGCCGTGCAATGCCGGCAGGACCCCGGGGGAGTGCGCGAACGTCTCGGCCGCGGCAAGCGTTCGGTTACGGGCATCCGTCAGACCGGCGTGCCGAGCCTGCACCACGAGAGCCGCCAGCGCGGCGCCGACGAGCAGCACCACGACCGGGAGTTCCAGGAGGAACACCTGGCCGGCGAGGCTGTGCACGCCCAGCAGCGAACGTACGCGCCGCAGCAGCCGCCATGGCCTTTCCCGACGGGGGCGGTCGTGCTCCTGGGGCCCTCGACGGCCATGTCCCGGACGACGAGGGCGACCGGTTTCACGGTGGCGCATGGGTGAGCCGGGCAATGCACGCCTGACTCGACCCAGAAATCCGCGCATAAGCCATTTGTATCCCTTTCGGGTGCTGGTCACGGGGTGACCGGGGCACGATCGGGCCAGGGGGCGGTCCGAGCGCCGGGCCTTGCCGCTGCAGGGGGTCGCCCGCACCGGTCCGCCCTGGGCGCGCCCCCGGCCCGTCGTGGTCCGCCCGGTCGTGCTCCGGTCCACCCTGCTCAGCGGTACAGCAAGTACCCCTTCCGCACGGCCCGGAAAGCCGCGAGGTCCTGCTGCCAGGCCCCGACGACCTCGTCCGTCCCCGCCCCCGCGTCGATCAGCGTGCGCACCCGCGTCGACCCGGTCAGCTTGTCGATCCAGTTGTCCGGCCGCCACGCGAAGCCGCTCCAGCTGTGCTTCGCCGTCACCAGCAGGCCGATCCCGGTGCGCACCGGGTCGTACTCCTCCCGGTCGTGGACGTGCACCTGGACGCCGCCGACCGTCTTCCCCTGGAACTTGGAGAAGGTCGGGGCGAAGTACGCCTCGCGGAACCGCACACCGGGCAGCTCCAGCGCGTTCGCCGCCTCCGCCCATGCGCGGTCGACGCCCTCCGCGCCGAGCAGCTCGAACGGGCGGGTCGTCCCGCGCCCCTCCGACAGGTTCGTGCCCTCGAACAGGCAGGTCCCGGAGTAGACGAGAGCCGTGTCGGGCGTCGGCATGTTCGGGCTCGGGGGCACCCAGGGCAGCCCGGTCGTGTCGTAGAAGTCGTGGCGGCGCCACCCCGACATCCGGACGGTCTCCAGCTCCACCGGCTGCGCCAGGAACTCGCCGTTGAACAGCCCGGCCAGCTCGGCGACCGACATGCCGTGGGCCTGTGCGATGGGCTCGCGGCCGACGAAGGTCGCGAACGCCCGGTCCAGGACCGGGCCGAGCGCCGCCCGCCCCGTGGCCGGGTTCGGCCGGTCGAGCACGACGAAGCGCTTCCCCGCGAGCGCGGCGGCCACCATGCAGTCGTACATCGTCCAGATGTACGTGTAGAAGCGGGCGCCCGCGTCCTGGATGTCGAACACGATCGTCTCGACGCCGGACGCGGTGAAGATGTCCGCGAGCGGCTGCCCGCTCTTCAGATACGTGTCGTAGACGGGCAGCCCGGTCGCCGGGTCGTCGTAGCGCCCCTCGGAGCCGCCTGCCTGGGCGGTGCCCCGGAAGCCGTGCTCGGGGCCGAAGACGGCCATCAGGTTCACCCGGTCGTCGGCGTGCATGACGTCCACGATGTGGCTGGTGTCGCGGGTGATCCCCGTCGGGTTGGTGACGACACCGACCCGTTGCCCGGCGAGCAGCCCGTATCCGTCGGCGGCGAGCCGCTCGAATCCGGTGCGGACCCGGCTCCGGCCGTCCCGTGCCGCGGCCGGTGAGGCCACGGCCGCCAGGGCGCCGACCGAGCCTCCTGCCGCGAGCAGACCCCGTCTGGACAGGCTCATCGCACCACCTCCGTGATCGCTACATCTGTCATGGGCACGCACGCTAGCGTGCGTCCGGGCCGCGCGGAACGAGCCGGACGTGACGGTTCGCGCCGGCCCCTCCGTGGGTTCGCGCCGGCCCCTTCCGCAGGAACATACCGACTGGTTAGTCTGCCGTCTGGAGTGAGCCACGACGGAGAGGCAGGTCCCATGAGTACGGTGCAGGGCGCGCATGTGGTGGTCACGGGAGCGGGCGGAGGCATCGGGGCCTCGCTCGCCCGCCGGTTCGTCGCCGAGGGCGCACGGGTCGTCGTCAACGACATCGACCCCGGCAGGACCAAGGCGATCGCCGACGAGATCGGCGCCACCCCCGTCCCCGGCGACGCCTCCGCCGTCGTGGCCGAGGCCCGCGAGGCGCTCGACGGCACCGTCGACATCTACTGCGCCAACGCCGGTCTCGCCTCACCCGGCGACGCGTTCGCCGACGAGGACGTCTGGGCGGCCGCCTGGGACGTCAACCTCATGGCCCACGTCCGTGCCGTGCGGGCCCTGCTCCCCGACTGGCTGGAGCGCGGCAGCGGCCGCTTCGTCTCCACGGTCTCCGCCGCCGGACTGCTCACCATGATCGGCGCCGCGCCGTACAGCGTCACCAAGCACGGGGCCGTCGCCTTCGCCGAGTGGTTGTCGCTGACGTACCGTCACCGCGGCCTCAAGGTCCACGCCATCTGCCCGCAGGGCGTCCGTACGGACATGCTCACCGCCGCCGGTTCGGCCGGCGAACTCGTGCTCGGGCCCACCGCCATCGAGCCCGAGGACGTCGCCGACGCCCTCTTCGAGGGCATGGAGGCCGACCGCTTCCTGATCCTGCCGCACCGCGAGGTCGCCGGGTACTACCAGGCCCGCGCCACCGACACCGGCCGCTGGCTCGACGGGATGAACCACATCCAGCAGAAATGGGAAGGGGCGCGCCGGTGACGTGGCCGCAGTCGATCTACGCCGCCATGCCCTGGCTCGCCCAGCTCACGAACGTCCAGCGCGCGCCCGTCTCCCCGCCGGCGACCGTCGTCCACTCCTTCCGTGCCGCGGTCGCGCGGGCCCCGGAGCAGACCGCGCTCGCCTGCACGGACTCACCGAGTGCACCGCGCCGTGCGCCTCCGTTCCGCCCGAGAAGGAGGCCCCGGTCGACCCGGCCTCCGGCACCCTCTCCGTAGGCCTCCCCGGCCCCGACACGGTCGTCCGCATCATCGACGACAACGGCGAGGACGTGCCCTTCGGCGAGCAGGGCGAGACAGCCGCCCGCGGGCCGCAGCTCGCGCTGGGCTACTGGAACTGCCCGGCGTCACCGCGGCCGGCTTCCCCGAAGGGGAGCTGCGCACCGGCGACATCGGCTTCATGGACGCCGACGGCCGGCTGTACGTCGTCGACCGCAAGAAGGACATGATCAACGCGTCCGGCTTCAAGGTCTGGCCGCGTGAGGTGGAGGACGTCCTCCACACCCACCCGGCGGTCCGGGAGGCGGCCGTCGCCGGCGTCCCCGACGAGTACCGCGGCGAGACCGTGAAGGCGTACGTCAGCCTCCGTCCGGGCGCCTCCGTGGACCCGGATGAGCCGGCCGCGTACTGCAAGGAGCGGCTGGCCGCGTACAAGTACCCACGGCAGGTCGAGGTCCTGGAGGAGCTCCCCAAGACGACAAGTGGGAAGATCCTCAGGCGGGAACTGCGTTCCCGGGCATGACGCGACTGCTCCAAGAACACGTTCCGAGAGAAAGGCGGGTGGCGGCAATGGCCAGGACGACGGACGGGAACGGCACTCCCGTCCCCCAGAGGCTGCTGGCCGCCGCCACCCGGCTCTTCGCCGAGCAGGGTTACGACCGCACGTCTGTCCAGGAGATCGTCGAGGCGGCGGGCGTCACCAAAGGCGCGCTGTACCACTACTTCGGCTCCAAGGAGGACCTCCTCCAGGAGGTCTACTCCCGTGTGCTGCGACTGCAGCAGGAGCGTCTCGACGCCTTCGCCGAGGCGGACGCCCCGGTCGAGGAGCGGCTGCGGGACGCGGCCGCCGACGTCGTCGTGACCACCATCGAGAACCTCGACGACGCCGCGATCTTCTTCCGGTCCATGCACCACCTCAGCCCCGAGAAGAACAAGCAGGTCCGTGCCGAGCGCAGGCGCTATCACGAGCGCTTCCGGGCGCTCATCGAGGAGGGGCAGCGCAGCGGGGTGTTCTCCGACGCCACCCCCGCGGACCTGGTCGTGGACTACCACTTCGGCTCGGTCCACCATCTCTCGACCTGGTACCGCCCGGACGGGCCGCTCACGCCGCAGCAGGTCGCCGATCACCTCGCCGACCTGCTGCTGCGCGCTCTGCGCCCTTAGTCAGGCCTGTCCTCCGGATCCTGCCGGGTCCCCGATCCGGCAAGATCCGGAAAGACGGACCCTGGCCCCGGCTACAGGTACTTCTTCAGCTCCTGCCGTGCCAGCGACCGCTGGTGCACCTCGTCGGGGCCGTCGGCCAGCTTCAGCGTCCGCGCCGCCGCCCACAGTTCGGCCAGCGGGAAGTCCTGGCTGACGCCGCCGGCGCCGTGCACCTGCACCGCCTTGTCGAGGATGTCCACCACCGCGCGCGGGGTGGCGATCTTGATGGCCTGGATCTCGGTGTGTGCGCCGCGGTTGCCGACCGTGTCCATCAGCCACGCGGTCTTCAGCACCAGCAGCCGCAGCTGCTCGACGGCGACCCGGGCGTCCGCGATCCAGGCCTGCACCACGCCCTGCTGGGCGATCGGCTTGCCGAAGGCGGTACGCGACACGGCCCGGCGGCACATCAGCTCGATGGCCCGCTCGGCCATGCCGATCAGCCGCATGCAGTGGTGGATCCGGCCCGGGCCGAGGCGCGCCTGGGCGATCGCGAAGCCGCCGCCCTCCTCGCCGATCAGGTTCGACGCCGGTACGCGGACGTCGTCGAAGACGACCTCGGCGTGGCCGCCGTGCAGATGGTCCTCGAAGCCGTACACCTGCATCGCGCGGCGGACCTCGAGTCCGGGCGTGTCGCGCGGGACGAGGATCATCGACTGCTGACGGCGGATGTCCGGGCCGTCCGGGTCGGTCTTGCCCATGACGATGAAGATCCCGCAGTTCGGGTTCATCGCCCCGGAGATGTACCACTTGCGGCCGTTGATGACGTACTCATCGCCGTCCCTCTCGATCCGCGTCTCGATATTGGTCGCGTCGGAAGAGGCCACCTCGGGCTCGGTCATCGCGAAGGCGGAGCGGATCTCACCGGCCAGCAGCGGCTCCAGCCACCGCTTCTTCTGCTCGTCGGAACCGAAGAGGGCGAGCACCTCCATGTTGCCGGTGTCCGGCGCCGCACAGTTCAGCGCGGTGGGCGCCAGATGCGGGGAGCGGCCGGTGATCTCGGCGAGCGGCGCGTACTGGAGATTGGTCAGCCCGGCCCCGTACTCCGCGTCGGGGAGGAAGAGGTTCCACAGGCCCTGCCTGCGGGCCTCGGCCTTGAGGTCCTCGATCACCGCCGGGGTGTCCCACGGGGAGGCGAGCCGGGCGTGCTGCTCGTGGGCGACCGCCTCGGCCGGGTACACGTACTCGTCCATGAAGGCGAGGAGCCTGTCCCGCAGCTCCTCGGTGCGTGCGTCGAATCCGAAGTCCATGGGTGTGATCAGCCTTCCTGCAGGGTGGTGAGGCCGTGCTCGATGAAGACGGGGACGAGTTCGCCGATGCGGTCGAAGCCGGCGCCGACGGTCTGTCCGAGTGTGTAGCGGTAGTGGATGCCCTCCAGGATCACGGCGAGCTTGAACCAGGCGAACGCCGTGTACCACGAGATGGCGGAGGTGTCGCGGCCGGAGCGCGCGGCGTAGCGCTCGATCAGCTCCTCCGGGTCCGGGTGGCCGGCGGCCCCGGCCGTCGTGCTGACCGGGGAGTCGGGGACCTCCAGCTTCTGGCTGTACATCACGAGCAGCCCGAGGTCGGTGAGCGGGTCGCCGAGCGTGGACATCTCCCAGTCGAGGACGGCCTTGATCCGGTCGTCGTCGCCGATCAGGACGTTGTCGAGGCGGTAGTCGCCGTGGATGACGGCGGGTGCCGGTGACTCCGGCAGTGCGCGGCCGAGGGTCGCGTGCAGCTCGTCGATGCCCACGAGCTCGCGGCCCCGGGAGGCTGCGAGCTGCTTGCCCCAGCGGCGCAGCTGCCGGTCGAGGAAGCCCTCGGGCCGGCCGAAGTCGCCCAGGCCCACGGACCCGGGGTCCACGGCGTGCAGCTCGACGAGCGTGTCGACGAGGCCGAGGACGGCGTTGCGGGTGCGCTCGGGGCCGAGCGGGGCGAGTTCTTCGGCCGTGCGGTACGGGGTGCCCTCGACGAACTCCATCACGTAGAAGGGCGCACCGAGCACCGACTCGTCCTCGCACAGCAGCAGCGGCTGCGGTACCGGGACGGCCGTCGGGTGCAGCGCTTCGATGACGCGGTGCTCGCGCTTCATGTCGTGGGCGGTGGCGAGGACATGCCCGAGCGGGGGCCTGCGGACCACCCAGCGGCCCGTGCCGTCGGTGACGGTGTACGTGAGGTTGGACCGGCCGCCCTGGATCAGCCGGGCGCTGAGCGGTCCGCTCACCAGGCCCGGCCGCTCGCGGTCGAGGAAGCCGCGCAGCTGCTCGGGGTCGAGGCCTGGCGGGTGGACTGAGCTCATCGGGGGCACCTCCTGGGCGGCTGGCGAATCCCGACCATGATGACCGACCAGTCGGTATGTCGTCCAGAGCGTGACCCGAAAGCCTGCTCCATGCTCTGGCCGTGGGTCGTATCCCTGAATAGAGTTCACGTATGAATACCGCGCTGCTCATCGACACGGTCCGGCTCACCCCGATCCTCATGGCCGATCCGCCGTTGCTCAACACCCAGGGCGTCCACCAGCCCTACACCCCGCGTCTCATTGTGGAGGTCGTGACCCGAGACGGCGTGACGGGCGTGGGCGAAACGTACGGCGACGGGAAGTACCTCGACCTCGCCCGCCCCCTCGCCGATGCGCTGCCCGGCCACTCGGTCACGGATCTGAACGGGCTCTTCGGCCTCGCGGAGACGGTGTGCGGCGATTCACGGGCCGCCGACGACAGCGTCGACGCGGGCGGACTGCGCGGCGTCCAGACCGCCGACAAGCTCCGGCTCTCGGTCGTCTCCGGTTTCGAGGTCGCCTGCCTGGACGCGCTCGGCAAGACGCTCGGGCTGCCCGTGCACGCCCTGCTGGGCGGCAAGGTCCGCGACTCCGTCGAGTACAGCGCGTACCTCTTCTACCGCCTCGCCGCCCACCCGGCGGGCGGCGAGGCGGACGACTGGGGCGCCGCGCTCGACCCCGCGGGTGTCGTCGCCCAGGCCCGCCGCTTCGAGCGCGAGCACGGCTTCACGTCCTTCAAGCTCAAGGGCGGCGTCTTCGAGCCCGACGCGGAGATCGCGGCGGTCCGGGCGCTCGCCGAGGCCTTCCCAGGCCGGCCGCTGCGCCTCGACCCCAACGGTGCCTGGTCGGTGGAGACGTCCCTGTACGTCGCCGAACAGCTCAAGGACGTCCTCGAGTACCTGGAGGACCCGGCGAGCGGCACCGACCGCATGGCCGAGGTCGCGGCGGGCACCGATGTGCCGCTGGCGACCAACATGTGCGTGACGACCTTCCCCGAGATCCCGGACGCCTTCGCACGTGGCGCCGTGCAGATCGTGCTCTCCGACCACCACTACTGGGGCGGACTGCGCAGGACGCGTGAACTGGCCGCGATCTGCCGGACGTACGGTGTCGGCCTCTCGATGCACTCCAACACGCATCTGGGGATCAGCCTCGCCGCGATGACGCATGTCGCGGCGACCGTCCCGGATCTGCACCACGCCTGCGACAGCCACTACCCCTGGCAGACGGAGGACGTCATCACCGCCCGCCACACCTTCGAGCACGGACGGCTGACCGTCTCCGACGCGCCGGGCCTCGGCGTCGAGCTCGACCGGGAACGGCTGGCCGTGCTGCACCGGCGGTGGCTGGAGGACGACGGCACGATGCGCGAACGCGACGACGCGGCGGCGATGCGCCGCGCGGACCCGTCGTGGCGCACCCCACCGGTGCCGCGCTGGTAGCGGGGGCAGGGGCTGGGGACGAGGCCTGCAGCCGGGCGCGCCGCTCGGTGGCGGCGGTGTCGACGAGGAGCGTGGACACCCCGTCACCGACGAATCCGGCTTGTTCAGGCACCAGCCGCCGTCGGGCTGCACATACGCGTGCACGGTCGGCGCGAGCTGGACGGTGTACGGATCGGTGGCAGGCACCGTGGCTCCCCCAGGAGAGTGGTCGAACCGACGAGGTCGGACTGCCGGTCGACCGCTTCCTGGGGGAAGCGCGGTCAGTGGTCGTCCCAGTGCCCGTCGTGGGCGGCGTGGCGGTGGCCGTCGTGGACGTAGTCGAGGTGGTTCCCGTGGCGCACCGCGGTGTGCCCGCAGCCGTTGCCGTGCTGGTGGGTGTGCTCGCCGTGGGTGACATGCCCGCCCGGCTCGCACTCGTCCCAGTGCCCTTGGTGCGAGCGGTGCAGATGACCGTCGTGCGCGTAGTCGATGTGGTCGCCGTGCACGATCTCGGTGTGCCCGCAGGCCGGTCCGTGGGTGTGCTCGTGGGTGGAGTGCTCCTGGTGGAGAACGGTCATGACGCTCACCTTCGGGGTGTTCGGCGTGTTTTCCGACCTCGCTCAGGCTAGTCCGGAATAGCTGTTTCCTCCCGGTTTCGGTGGCGTGCCGCGGTAAAGGTCTCCCATAAGGCTTCCCCCCGGAGCGGCCCGTCCGGCTTGCGCGAGCCCCTGGCGCGCCGGAGGGTCGGAGCATGAAGGCGATCAGCTACCGCCGCTACGGCGGTCCCGAGGTCCTGGAGTACGGCGAACTCCCGGAGCCGAAGGTCGGCCCCGACCATGTTCTGGTCAAGGTGCGGGCAGCGGCCGTCAACCCGGTCGACTGGAAGTCCCGCGAGGGTCTCCTGGACGGGCTCTTCGACACCGTCTTCCCGGTGATCCCCGGCTGGGACGTCTCCGGGGTCGTCGTCCAGCCCGGGCTGGCGGTGCCCGAGTTCGCCGTCGGGGACGAGGTCATGGGCTATGTCCGCGAGGACTTCCTCTGCCGCGGCACCTTCGCCGAGTACGTCGCGGCCCCGGTCCGCGCGCTCGCCCGCAAGCCCCGCAACCTGAGCTTCGAGGAGGCCGCCGGGCTGCCGCTGGCCGGACTCACGGCGTACCAGGTGCTCACACAGGCACTGGGTGTCGGGCAGGGTGACACGATCCTCGTGCACGCCGCGGCCGGCGGTGTCGGGTCCATGGCCGTACAGCTCGCCCACCACTTCGGCGCCCGCGTGATCGGCACCGCCAGTGAACCGTCGCACGAACATCTGCGCGACCTCGGCGTGGAGCCGGTGGCGTACGGCGAGGGGCTCGTCGAGCGGGTACGGGCCCTGGCGCCCGAGGGAGTCCAGGCCGTCTTCGACATGATCGGCGGCGACACGCTCGCGCTCTCCCCGGAGCTCCTGGCCCCGGGCGGCCGGCTCGCCTCCATCGCCGATCCGGCGGTGACCACGCTCGGCGGGCGCTATGTCTTCGTACGACCCAACACCGCGGACCTGTACCGGCTGAGCGAGCTCGCCGAGGAGGAGGTCATCGAGGTCCGCGTGGCCCGCAGCTTCCCGCTCGAGAAGACCGCGGACGCCCAGCGGCTCAGCCAGGAGGGCCACACCCACGGAAAGATCGTCGTCACCGTCGACTGGGAGAGCTGACCAGCCCCTCGGGCCACGTGCGTCACGTCAGGCGTCACCACACGATCGCGACGCCGAACGCGGCGAGCGCGAGCGTGCACAGGGTGGCGCCGACGGCCTGCCCGGCCGGCATCGCGCCCGGTGGCCGTCCCGTGCTCACAGCCCCGATGCGCCAGTGGGCCACGAGCAGGAACCCCAGCCATACGAGCGCGCTGAGCGCCAGGGCGACCAGGTCGTCCGCGGTGACGTCCTCGCGGTGCACGACCTGCCGTGCCGCCAGCACGGCGACCACCGTGAACGACAGCGTCGTCCGCCGCCACGCCAGCCGGGTCCGCTCCGGCTGCAGCCCCGGATCCCGGGCCCCCGCCCCGCTCACCCGCGCCCCCACGCCACGACCACCACCATGGCGACCGACACGGCCCCCACGACCAGCGCCAGCACCGTCGGAAAGCGCGACACGGGCAGATCCTCACCGTGCCGCATCGCCCGCTCGCACCGCACCCAGTGATTGACGGCCCGCAGCGCACAGAGCACGCCCGCCCCGATCAGCGCGAGCGACAGCCCCACGCGCACACCCCAGCGCAGGTCGGGAAGGAACTGGTCGACGGCGAAGCCGCCGCCGATGAGCGCGAGCGCGGTACGGATCCAGGCGAGGAAGGTGCGCTCATTGGCGAGCGAGAAGCGGTAGTCGGGGGTCTCGCCCTCGTCCCGGATCCGCCGCGGTGCGAACCAGAGCCGCAGGGTCTGCACGAAGTCGCTCACGCGTCGCACCCTACCGGCGGCGTTGTCGGTGCCGGTGGGTAGCGTTCCCGGCATGATCGATGAGGTGCGCGTCCCCGAGTACCTGGAAGAGGCCGAGCTGACCGCGGGAGAGGAGCTGGCCGATGACCCGGCGTTCTGGCTCGCCCATCTGTGGATATCGGCGGCCGAGGTCGAAGAGGTGACGGACGTCGGGGACTTGGAGGAGATGCTGGACAGGCTCAGCGACGCGGACGCGCCCTGGCCGGTGCTGCGGGTGCCCTTCGGACGCGGGCACACGGCCATGGTGGTGTTCCGCACCTTCGAGGACGAGGGCGGTGGTGTGGACTACTTCATCCACCACCCGGAGTGGGGGCGACTCGGCCACCTCGGCCAGTACGACGCGGATCCCACGGGCCCCGGGCTGTCCTGGTCCGAGCTGACCGCCATCGCCGCGGCGGACGCCGACGGCGGGGCCGGACTCACCGACCCGGCACAGCGACTGCTGCTTCTGCTCCCGATGCTCGGCGACGCCGACACCCCCGACGAGGCCGTCGAGGTCGTCGAGCGAGCGCTCGTGTCCTGCGGCATACCCGCGGCCACGGCGCCGCAGCTGGCCGAGGTGCTGCGGAAGCACCACCTGGCGGACGGCCCGCGCTGGGTCCGCACGGACGCGAGCCCGATCGCCGTGTGCACGGACGGCTTCGGCCCCCGTACGATCCCGCTCGCCCAGGGCATCACCGACGCCCAGACCCGGACGCTCGCCGACGTCCTCGCCGGGCGGACTCAGTCCGTCGGGGCAGCGGACGCCCGGTAGGCGCGCAGCCTCTCGTACGCCGCGAGGCCGTCCGGCACCCACTCCCACTCGCCGAGACGCGCCTCCAGCTCCGCCTGCGGTACGAAGGCGTGCCAGGCGACCTCCTCGGCCTGCGGGTCCACCGGCAGTTCGCAGCGGACCTCGTACACGGCCGACCACCAGGTCTGCCAGATCTGCTCCGGATCGGATGATGGGGCCTCGTACAGGAATTTGAAGAGCGGGACCGGCCGGGGGAGTCCCGAGACGCCCAGTTCCTCCTCGGCCTCGCGCAGGGCCGCGTCGTCGTACGACTCGCCCGCGCCCACCACGCCGCCGACCCACATGTCGTACAGGGAGGGGAAGACGAGCTTGGTCGCCGTCCTGCGATGGACGAAGATCCGGCCGTCGGCGTCGCGGGCCTGGATGAACACGCAGCGATGGCGCATGCCTCGCGCGTAGGCCTCACCGCGCGGGGCCTGCCCGACGACCTCGTCGTTCTCGTCGACGATGTCGAGGATTTCGTCGGCGGGATTCGAATCGGCACTCATACCGCCATGAAATCACCGGCCCAGGACGTCCTTCTCCGTCGGCCCGCCGGTCCGTCCGTCCCGAACGGTTGACGGGTTACTGCCGCGTACCGAAGATCGAAGCCACCGAAGCACCGGCCCGCCGCTCCGAGAGGGACACCACCCATGGTCTACGACGCTGATGTCATCGTGATCGGAGCGGGGCTCGCCGGGCTCGTGGCCACCGCCGAACTCGTCGACGCGGGCCGCCGCGTCATCCTGCTCGACCAGGAGCCCGAGCAGTCCATCGGAGGGCAGGCCCACTGGTCGTTCGGCGGCCTCTTCTTCGTCGACTCGCCCGAGCAGCGCCGTATGCGTATCAAGGACAGTCACGAACTGGCGCTCCAGGACTGGCTCGGCACGGCCGGCTTCGACCGCGACGAGGACCGGTGGCCGCGCCGCTGGGCCGAGGCGTACGTCGACTTCGCGGCCGGTGAGAAACGGTCCTGGCTGCACGCGCAGGGCGTCCGGTTCTTCCCCGTCGTCGGCTGGGCCGAGCGCGGCGGGTACGACGCGAACGGGCACGGCAACTCGGTGCCGCGCTTCCACATCACCTGGGGGACGGGACCGGGCATCGTCGCGCCGTTCGAACGGCGCGTCAGGGAGGGTGTCGCGCGCGGCCTCGTCGAGCTGCGCTTCCGGCACCGGGTGACCGGACTGGGCCGTACCGGCGGAACCGTGGACACCGTGAGCGGCGAGGTCCTGGAGCCGTCCTCGGTGGAGCGGGGCTCGGCGAGCAGCCGTGAGGTCGCCGCGACCTTCGAACTCCGCGCCCAGGCGGTGATCGTCACCTCCGGCGGCATCGGCGGGAACCACGACCTCGTGCGCTCCCAGTGGCCGGAGCGGCTCGGCACGCCGCCCGAGAAGATGCTCTCCGGTGTCCCGGCGCATGTCGACGGGCTGATGCTCGGCATCGCGGAGGCGGCAGGCGGGCACCACATCAACCGCGACCGCATGTGGCACTACACCGAGGGCATCGAGAACTGGAACCCCATCTGGGCCCGGCACGGTATCCGGATCCTGCCCGGACCGTCCTCGCTCTGGCTCGACGCACGCGGACGCCGGCTGCCCGTGCCGCTCTTCCCCGGCTTCGACACGCTCGGGACGCTGGAGCACATCATGGCGTCGGGGTACGACTACACCTGGTTCGTCCTCGACCAGCGCATCATCGGCAAGGAGTTCGCGCTGTCCGGCTCCGAGCAGAACCCCGACCTGACGGGCAAGTCGGTGCGCGACGTCATCGGGCGTGCGCGGGCCGACGTGCCGGGCCCGGTCAAGGCGTTCATGGACAACGGCGTGGACTTCGTCGTCGAGAAGGACCTCGGCGCGCTGGTGCGCGGTATGAACGCGCTCACCAAGGAGCCGCTCATCGACGAGGACGCGCTACGCCGCGAAATCACGGCGCGCGACCGGGAGATCGCCAACCCCTTCACCAAGGACCTTCAGGTCACGGCGATCCGCGGCGCCCGCAAGTACCTCGGCGACAAGCTCATCCGCACGGCCTCCCCGCACCGCATCCTGGACCCCAAGGCCGGGCCCCTGATCGCCGTGCGTCTCAACATCCTGACCCGCAAGTCCCTGGGCGGCCTGGAGACCGACCTCTCCTCGCGCGTCCTGACGGCGGACGGCGAGCCGCTGCCGGGCATGTACGCGGCGGGCGAGGCGGCGGGCTTCGGCGGGGGCGGCGTTCATGGGTACCGCTCTCTCGAAGGCACCTTCCTCGGCGGCTGCATCTTCTCGGGCCGAGCCGCGGGCCGCGCGGCCGCCAAGGCGGTGGCATAGCGCCCCGGGTCCTGGCCCCGGGTCGCCTACGGGGGCTTGCTCCCTGCGCCACCCTTCCTGAAACCGCTGGGAGCGCCCGGCGCCGCCCGGTGGGCGGGGGTGTCCGTCCTCGGGCGTCGGCGGGTTTGTATGTGCTCCGGTGCCGCCGGGTGGGCCGGCTGGGCTTGATGCGGCCTGTGCCGTCCGGGACCCAACGGCTTGAGGCACTGGTGCTGTTCCGGGGCCGGGGTGTCTGTCTCAAGCGTTCGGGCGGGCTTGTGTGTGCTCTGATTCCGCCCGGTGGGCCGGCTGGGCTTGATGTGGCCGGTGCCGTGCCGGGCCGGCGGCTTGATGCACTGGTGCCGCCCGGTGGGCCGGGGTGTGCGTCCTCGAGTGTCAGACGGGTTCGAAGTGCCCGCCGTCAGGTGGGGGTCGGGTGTCCGTTCTCCAGTGCCCGACGGGTCGAAGGAGCAGCTCCCCACACCCCGGTCCCACGCCCGTCAGGGCGTAGGGGGCGGGGTCCGGGCGGAGCCCCGGGAACTCTGCCCCGCCGGAGTCCGAGGCGCGAGGGTTCGAGGGCGGAGCCCCCGCAACCGGGTCTGGGGCGGAGCCCCGGTTCGGGAAGGGGCGGGGAGGGGACAAAGCCCGCCGAAAGCGCCCCCTCCGCGCCCCTTTCGCGCCCTCGGGCGCCACCCGGACCGTTCAGGCCCACCAACCGCTCCAGCCAGGCGACTTGAGCCCGTCAGACCGCTCTTGACGTGGAGCCTTCCGTACCGCTTTGCTGTGCGCGATCACTCGCTCACATCCCGCGCTCACACGCTCACACCGCAGCAGTAAGGAAGCCCCGCGGATGCCCCCACCTCCGCCCCCGCTCGGCCGAGGCCGACGTCGCGCCGCACGCTCCGCGCAGGCTTTCGACTCGGCGCTCGACGACGCCGAACTCATGTCCGTACGGGCAAAGTTGGCGCAGGGGAGATGGACCGCGGCGCGGTCGATGCTCGCCGCGACGGCGGACGACTGGGACCGCCGCGGACACCGGCTCGTCGTGCTCGGCGAAGCCCCGTCGACCGCCGCCTGGGCTCGCGACTGGCTGCTCGCCGAGCCCGGCAGCCCGGACGCCACCGCGCTCCTCGCCTGTGCGTCCGTCCACGCGGCACTGCGCGGCAAGGAGCGTCCGGAGGACGCCCGTTCGGCATGCAGGGCCGCCGCGGATCTCGCCCCCGAGGACCCGACCCCGTGGCTCGCCCTGCTGCTCCTCGCCCGCACCCTGGGCACCGAGGAAGAGGTCGCCCGCCTCTTCGACGAGGTGCGCTTCCGGCACCCCGAGCACCACCACGCCCACCACCTGATGGCCGCCAGACTCGCCGAACGCCACCCCGCCGCCGGCCAGGACCCGCTCCACGAGGTGTACGACTTCGCCGCCTGGGCCGCCGAACAGGCCCCGGCGGACTCGCCGCTCGCCGTCCTGCCCGTCGTCGCCCACGCGGAGCGCTACCGGGTGCTGGCCACGGCCGGGATCGAGCCCGCCGACCTGCTCGCCTCCGGTCACTGGAGCGGCCGCCGTGCCCGGCAGGTCATGAAGACCGCCTTCGACTGGTGGCTGGAATGGGAGCGCGAGGACCACCCCCGCAATCGCGTGGACCTCAACTTCCTCGCCCACGCCAAGCACTGCGAGGGCAGGTCCGCGGAGGCCGCCGCGCTGTTCCACCGCATCGGCCCGCACGCCGCACCGGCCCCCTGGTCCTATCCGGACCGGGACCCGCACGACGCGTTCCATGCCGCGCGCAACGCCGCGCTCGGCACCGTCTGATCCGAGAGAGGACACACCCCGCCATGTCGCCGGGCAGTTCGAGTACGCGCGCCACCAGAACCGCTGTCACCGACAGCGAGATCAGCACCTACAAGGGACTGGAACGCGCCCTGCGCGCCGACCGCCTGGGCACCGCAGGCCTGCTCCTGTCCGTGCTCGCCGCCAGCGCGCCGCTGATGGTCGTCGCCGGAGTCATGCCCACCGTGTTCGGTGTGATGGGCATCGTCGGCCAGCCCCTGCTGTACGTCGTCCTCGGCGTCGTCCTGATGCTGTTCAGCGTCGGCTACGCGGAGATGAGCCGTCACGTCCACAACGCCGGTGCCTTCTACGCGTACATAGCCCGCGGCCTCGGCTCCACCGCGGGCGCCGGGGCCTCGTTCGTCGCCCTCGTCGCGTACAGCGCGATGCAGGTCGGCATCTACGGCATTCTCGGCTTCGAGATCTCGGGCCTGTTCTCGACCTATCTGGAGATCAGCGTCGCCTGGTGGGTGCCCGCCCTCGCCGCGGCCGCGCTCGTCGCCGCACTGGGCTGGCTGAAGATCGACCTCAACGCCAAGGTGCTCGGCATCCTCCTCATCGTCGAGTGCGCGCTCGTCGTCATCTTCGACGTCGCCGCCATCGCCGAGCCGGGCCCCGAGGGCGTCACCCTGGGAGCCTTCAACCCGGAGACCCTCACCGGCGCGGGCCTCGGCACCGCTCTCTGCTTCTGCATCGCCGCGTTCGTCGGCTTCGAGCAGTCCCCGGTGTACGCGGAGGAGACCAGCCGCCCCCACGTCGTCGTCTCGCGCGTGATGTTCCTCGCCGTCGCGTATGCGGCGCTGTTCCTCGCGCTCAGCGCCTGGGCGCTCACCGTCGCCACAGGACCGGGCGCCATCACCGGCCAGTCGGCCGAGCAGGGGCCAGGGCTGCTCTTCTCGCTCACCGAGGCCAGGCTCGGCAGCACCTTCACGGACGTCCTGCACGTCCTCTTCGTCACCGGCATGTTCGCGGCGCTGCTGAGCTTCCACAACGTCGTCGCCCGGTACGCCTTCGCCATGGGCCGCGAAGGCCTGCTGCCGGCCGGCTTCGGCCGTACGAACAAGTCCAGCGGCGCCCCCGCCACCGGCTCCGTGCTCCAGTCCGCGGTCTCCGTGCTCGTCATCGCGGCCTTCGCGATCACCGACGACATGCCTGCGGGCGACCCCACCACCCCGGTGCTGCGCCTGTTCGCCTGGATGGGCAACGTGGGCGCGCTCGGCGTCATCCTGCTGATGGCCGCCGCCTCCTTCGCGGTGATCGCCTTCTTCGTCCGCCGCGGCGCGGCCGGGGCGCAGACCTGGCGGCTGGTCGCCTCCGCCCTCGCCGGCCTCGCGCTCATCGCGATCGCCGTCTACACGGTCAAGGACTTCGACCTCCTGATCGGCGCGGGACCCGGCTCCGCACTCAACTGGATCCTGCCGGCCGTCATCGGCGTCACGCTGGTCGGCGGGCTGGTGTACGGCGCGGTGCTCAAGTCCACGCGGCCCGAGGTGCACGCGCGCATCGGCCTGGGCAACGAGGCGTTCCAGCTGGACCGCGCCGCCGAGTCCGAGGAGCCGGCCGGCACGCACGGGTGACGGAGGTCCGACGAAAGTCCGACGAAAGTCCGACGAACACCCGTGGCCACTGGAATCCGGCGGCCGCGGGTGTTCGAATCGTCATGTGAAGGACCCGACTCCCACCCCGCCCCGGGACCCGGACCGGGAAGGCACGCCCGTCGGTCGACGCGTCGTGCTCTCCGTGCTCGGCCTCGGCGCCGCCGGAGTGGCCACCGCCCCGTACCTCCAGCGCGGCTTCGAGGCCTTCCTCGGCTCGGTCGCCGACAAGGACCCCACCAAGCTCACCGGCCTGCTCCCCAACGGCGGCGGCTTCCGCTACTACTCGGTCGCCGCGTCCGTACCGCACAAGAACGACACGAACTACCGCCTCACCGTCGGCGGACTGGTCGAGCGGCCCGCGTCGTACACCCTGGACGCCCTGCGCGCGCTCCCGCAGACCCGCATCGTGCGGGACGTCCAGTGCGTCACCGGCTGGCGCGTCCCCGACACCCCGTTCGAGGGCGTGAAACTGTCCGTCCTGCTGGACGCGGCGGGCATACGGCCGGAGGCCCGGGCCATCCGCTTCACCTGCTTCGACGGGACGTACAGCGAGAGCCTCACCCTCGACCAGGCGCGCCGCTCCGACGTCCTGGTCTGCCTGCGCATGCAGGACGAGCCGCTCGGCCACGCGCACGGCGGTCCGGTGCGCCTCTACGTCGCGCCCATGTACTTCTACAAGTCGGCGAAGTGGCTCTCCGGAATCTCCCTGACCTCCGAAGTGCAGCCCGGGTACTGGGAGGAGCGAGGCTATGACATCGACGCCTGGGTCGGCAGGTCGAACGGCCGGGACGACGCCCCCACCGCCTGAACGGCCCGTGCGGCTGCGGAGGTTCAGCCGCGCCGAGCGCTGGGTGCACCGCACCACGGCAGCCCTGATGCTGCTGTGCGTCGCGACCGCCGCGGCCCTGTACGTACCCGAACTGGCCGAACTCGTCGGCCGCCGCCACCTCGTGGTCACCGTGCACGAGTGGTCGGGGCTGCTGCTGCCCGTACCGTTCCTGCTGGGTCTGGCCTCGCGCGCCTTCCGGGCGGATCTGGGGCGCCTCAACCGCTTCGGGCCCCACGACCGGCAGTGGCTGCGGGCCGTACGCCGCCGGGACCACAGCCCCGAGGCGCGCCCGGCCGGGAAGTTCAACGCCGGGCAGAAGCTCTACGCCGCCTGGATCGCGGGTGCGGTGCTGGTGATGCTCGGCACCGGGCTGCTGATGTGGTTCACGCATCTCGCCCCGCTGGTGTGGCGCACGAGCGCGACCTTCGTGCACGACTGGCTGGCGCTCACCATCGGCCTCGTGCTCTTCGGCCATGTCGGAATGGCGCTCGCCGACCCGGAGGCACGCCGTGGCATGCGCACCGGGTCGGTCGAGCGCCCGTGGGCCCGGCGGGAACACCCGCTCTGGGACCCGGATGACGACTGACCGCTACAACACCAGGGACAGCAGCAGGACGAAGACGATGCCGACCACCGAGATGATGGTCTCCATCACCGACCAGGTCTTGATCGTCTGACCGACGTTCATCCCGAAGTACTCCTTCACCAGCCAGAACCCCGCGTCGTTGACGTGGCTGAAGAAGAGCGAACCGGCACCGATCGCCAGTACCAGCAGCGCGGCCTCGGCCGTGCCCATGCCGGCGGCGAGCGGGGCGACCAGACCGGCGGCGGAGATCGTCGCCACGGTCGCGGAGCCGGTCGCCAGCCGGATCGCCACCGCGATCAGCCAGGCCAGCAGGAGCGTCGGGATGGCCCAGTCCTTGGAGAAGTCCAGGATCATCTGGCCGACACCGATGTCGATCAGCGTCGTCTTGAAGCCGCCGCCCGCGCCGACGATGAGCAGTACGCCCGCGATGGGGGCGAGGGACTTCTCCACGGTCGTGGCGATCCGGCCCTTGGTGAAGCCCGCGGCGCGGCCCAGCGTGAACATGCCGACGATCACGGCGGCGAGCAGGGCGATCAGCGGCGAGCCGATGACGTCGGTGACGCGCTGGACGGGGTTCTCGGGGTTGTCGACGATGATCTCGACGAGGGCGTTGGCCATCATCAGGACGACCGGCAGCAGCACGGTGGAGACGGTGGCGGCGAAGCTCGGCCGCTTGTCCAGATCCTCGGAGGACCGCTGGGGGATCATGTCGTCCGGCGCCGGGATGTCGACCCAGCGGGCGGCGTACTTCGAGAACAGCGGACCGGCGATGATCACCGTGGGTATGGCGACGACCAGGCCGAGCGCCAGGGTGACGCCGAGGTTCGCGCCGATGGCGTCGATCGCGACGAGCGGGCCGGGGTGCGGCGGGATGAGGCCGTGCATCACGGACAGGCCCGCGAGGGCCGGGATGCCGATCCGCATCAGCGAGTAGTTGCCCCGCTTGGCGACCATCAGCACGACGGGTATCAGCAGGACGATGCCGACCTCGAAGAAGAGCGGCAGGCCGATGATCGACGCGATGAGCACCATCGCCCAGGGCATGGACCGCCCGCTCGCCTTCGCGAGGATCGTGTCCACGATCTGGTCCGCGCCGCCGGAGTCGGCGAGCAGCTTGCCGAGGATCGCGCCGAGCGCGATGAGCACGCCGACGCCCGCGACGGTGGTGCCGAGTCCCTTCGTGAAGGACTCGATGGTCTTGTCGAGCGGGGCTCCGGCGAAGGCACCCAGCGCCAGTGAGCCGATCGTCAGGGACAGAAAGGCGTGGAGCTTGAACTTCGTGATGAGCACGACGATGACGGCGATGCCCGCGAGGACCGCGATGCCGAGCTGTGCGTTGCCTGCCGAGGTGATCGGTTCGGTGGCGTCCGCTGCCAGCATCCCGACGCTGAGACTGGTCACGCTGATTCCTTAGTTCTCGAGCCGGCGCAGTGCGGCGACGGCACGCTCGGTGATTTCTTCGGGGGAGCCGGAGACGTCGACGGGAACGCCCGGCTCGTCCTCCTGAAGCGGCTGCAGGGTGGCGAACTGGGAGTCGAGCAGCGTGGTGGGCATGAAGTGCCCCTTGCGCTCGGCCATCCGCTGTTCGATCAGCGCGCGGTCGCCGGTGAGGTGGAGGAAGACGGCATCCGGGGCGGCCGCCCGAAGCCGGTCGCGGTACTTCCGCTTGAGCGCGGAGCTGGAGACCACACCGCCGAGTCCTGCCCGGCCGTGTGCCCACTGCCCGATCGCGTCGAGCCAGGGCTCACGGTCCGCGTCGTCCAGCGGGACACCGGCGGTCATCTTGGCGATGTTGTCCGCGGGATGGAAGTCGTCGCCCTCGGCGTACGGGACGCCCATTGCCTCCGCGAGCAGGGGGCCGATCGTGGTCTTGCCGGTTCCTGCCACGCCCATCACGACAACCACGTGGGGGGTGCTCATTGGTGCCTCGCTGTCCTCATCGACATCGGTCCGACGCCGTCGACATCGGTGCGACGTCGAGCCGTCGCGATACTGAAACGCATTAGGTACGACGTATTCAAGAGGGTGAGACATAAACGTCATACTTTTTGTTCCCGAACCGTGCCCCGTAGTCTTGCTCCATGAGCACAGAGGGCCACGGGCTGCACACACACGTCCTCGACAGCCTCGGCCTGGCGATCACCGCGGGCGAGTACGCGCCTGGCAGCGTGCTCCGCACCGATGAGCTGGCCCAGCGCTTCGACGTCTCGCGCACCGTCGTGCGCGAGGTGGTCCGCGTCCTGGAGTCGATGCAACTCGTCGAGTCCCGCCGCCGCGTGGGCGTGACCGTGCGCCCGACCCCGGAGTGGAACGTCTACGACCCGCGCGTCATCCGCTGGCGACTGGCCGGCGCCGACCGCCCCCGCCAGCTGCGCTCCCTGACCGTGCTGCGCTCCGCGATCGAGCCCGTGGCCGCCGCGCTCGCCGCCCGCAACGCGACGCCCGAGCAGTGCGCCGGCCTCACGGAGTGCGCCCTCGGCATGGTCGCCACCTCCCGAGGCCACCAGCTGGAGGGCTATCTGAAGCACGACATCGCCTTCCACCGGATCGTGCTCAACGCCTCCGGCAACGAGATGTTCGCCCGGCTCGGCGATGTCGTCGCCGAGGTCCTCACCGGTCGTACGCACCACCAGGTGATGTTCGAGGACCCCGACCCGGCCGCCGTCACCCTCCATGTGCAGGTCGCCGAAGCCGTTCGCGAAGGCGACGCCGACCGGGCCGAGCAACTCACGAGGGAGATCGCCGTCGGCGCCCTCCAGGAGCTCGACGTCCTCGCGCCCTGAGGGCCGCATGCGCACACTCTGAGTAATCTTGTGGGCGCGTCCTCCCCGGCGTGATGAACAAGGGCGGCGTGCCCTACGGGGGCATCCTGCTCACCGCGGGCTCCGGTGTCGTCGGCGTGTTCCTGAACTGCGTCATGCCGGGCGACGCCTTCGAACTGGTGCCGAACTTCGCCTCCATCGGCATCATCGGCACCTGGGGCATGATCATGGTCTGCTCGCTGCTGTTCTGGCACCGCTCCCGGGACGGCCGCGTCACCCGGCCGGGCTACCGGCTGCCCTGGGCTCCGTACACCCAGATCGTCACGCCGGCCTTCCTCGCCTCCGTCCCGGTCCTGATGTGGATGGACGACGGCATCAGCCGCACCACCGTGTACTTCCTGCCGCTGATCGCGCTCGCGCTGGTCGGTGGCTGGTACCTGGTCCGCAAGCGGGTTCGGACGGCCGCCACGGAGCGCCAGGACGCCTGACGCCCACGCCGTGGTACGACGAGGCCCCCGCCGGACACGTCCGGCGGGGGCCTCGCCCATTGCGTCCGGTCGCGGCATCGTGGTGCCGTACACCTGTCCCGAGGAAGGGAAGCACTGCGATGGCGCAGCAGGTCCAGGGGGTCGTCGCCCCCGGCAGGAACGAGCCCGTCCAGGTCATGGAGATCACCGTCCCCGATCCCGGACCCGGCGAGGCCGTGGTCAAGATCCAGGCGTGCGGGGTCTGCCACACCGATCTCCACTACAAGCAGGGCGCAATCAACGACGACTTCCCCTTCCTCCTGGGCCATGAGGCGGCGGGCGTCGTGGAGTCGACCGGCCCCGACGTCACCGATGTCGCCCCCGGCGACTTCGTCGTCCTCAACTGGAGAGCGGTCTGCGGCCGCTGCCGGGCCTGTCTGCGCGGCAGGCCGTGGTACTGCTTCGACACCCACAACGCCCGTCAGAAGATGACGACGAGTGGGGCTACCTCCCTGGCCGGAGGCTCAGGGGGAGGCACGGAACTCTCCCCGGCCCTCGGCATCGGCGCCTTCGCCGAGAAGACCCTGGTCGCCGCCGGCCAGTGCACCAAGGTCGACCCGTCCGTCTCCCCGGCCGTGGCGGGCCTGCTGGGCTGCGGGGTCATGGCGGGTATCGGCGCCGCCCTCAACACCGGCAACGTCGGCCGCGGCGACTCCGTCGCCGTCATCGGCTGCGGCGGAGTCGGCGACGCGGCCATCGTCGGCTCCCGGCTCGCCGGAGCCGCCCGGGTCATCGCCGTCGACATCGACGACCGCAAGCTGGAGACCGCCCGCACCATGGGCGCCACGCACACCGTGAACTCCCGCACCACCGACCCCGTCGAGGCGATCCGCGATCTGACCGGCGGCTTCGGCGCGGACGTGGTCATCGAGGCCGTCGGCCGCCCCGAGACGTACAAGCAGGCGTTCTACGCCCGCGACCTGGCCGGCACCGTCGTGCTCGTCGGCGTCCCGACGCCCGAGATGAAGCTCGAGCTCCCGTTCCTCGATGTCTTCGGCCGCGGCGGAGCGCTGAAATCGTCCTGGTACGGCGACTGTCTGCCGTCCCGCGACTTCCCCATGCTCATCGACCTCCACCAGCAGGGCCGCATCGATCTCGGCGCCTTCGTCACCGAGACCATCGGCCTCGGCGACATCGAGAAGGCCTTCGCCCGCATGCACGAGGGCGACGTCCTGCGCTCGGTGGTGGTGTTCTGAGTCACCACGAGGAGAGCCGCAGGCGGCTCTCGAAGCGGCACTCCCGGCCGGTGAGCGGATCGGTGAACTCCATGACCCGCGCGAGCAGTTGCAGCGGCCGCTCGTAGTCCGCCGGCTCGTCCTCGCGGACCACGGGGTACACCGGATCGTCGAGGATCGGCAGCCCGAGGCCGTTCATGTGCACCCGCAGCTGATGGGTACGGCCGGTGGCCGGCAGCAGCCGGTACCGGCCGAGCCCGTCCCTGTGCTCCAGCAGCTCGATCCGGCTCTCGCTGTTCGGCTCACCCGGCACCTCGCGGGCCGCGAGCACACCGCGCTCCTTCTCGATCCGGCTGCGTACCGTCACGGGGAGCGAGACGTCCAGGTCGTACGGGGCCACCGCCTCGTACTCCTTGCGCACCCGCCGGTCCCGGAACAGCGTCTGGTACGCGCCCCGGTCCTGCGGCCGTACGACGAACAGGGCGAGCCCGGCGGTCAGCCGGTCGAGCCGGTGCGCGGGCTGCAGCTCCGGAAGTCCCAGCTCACGGCGCAGCCGGGCCATTGCGGTCTCGGTGATGTGCCCGCCGCGCGGAGTCGTGGCGAGGAAGTGCGGCTTGTCGGCGACGACCAGACGCT
Source organism: Streptomyces sp. NPDC002133 (assembly GCF_040296405.1). Lineage (NCBI taxonomy): Bacteria > Bacillati > Actinomycetota > Actinomycetes > Kitasatosporales > Streptomycetaceae > Streptomyces > Streptomyces sp. NPDC002133. The sequence goes on from NZ_JBEOXF010000003.1 coordinate 60,060, forward strand.
CGTCCCGGTGCACGATCCCGACCTCGAACGGCACACGCTCCTCGGCCGCGAAGTCCCGGTGGAACCAGAGACACCGCCCCGGTGCGTACGGTTCGTCCGCGGCCACGGGCCCGTCCGTCCCGACGAACCGGCCCTCCCCGAGCATCGCCTCCACCCGCTCCACCCCGACCGCCGCGCCGAACCGGTCGACGAGGTGGTCCCGTACGGTGCGCCAGGCCCCGCCCGGATCGGCGGGCAGCCGTACGCGTACGGGATCGATGCCATCACGTTGCGGCAGCGGCGCCACGGGGGCAGCCCGTCGTCTGCGTCCCACCGCTCCCGCACCTCCACGCACACATCGCACCGGCACCAGCCACACAATGCAAAAAACCCCAGCTCAGCTGGGGTTCTCTGGTGGTGTCCGAGGGGGGACTTGAACCCCCACGCCCGATAAAGGGCACTAGCACCTCAAGCTAGCGCGTCTGCCATTCCGCCACCCGGACCAGGTGTCTGTCTTCCGGCCCTGGGCCGTTCCGACGTGGAAAACCATAGCAAACATTCGGAGGTGCTCGATCACGCCCCTGTCCCGGCCTCGGCGACGGGTGTGACGGTGACGGGCATGTGTCGGGCGGCGGGCGCCCTTGGGATGCGGGCAGGGCGCGGGGGAGGATGTGGGGGACCACCAGAGCGCCAGTGGGAGGAAACAACGTGAGCCAGTCGGACACCGGCCGGACGATCTCCGGCGAGGACGAGGTCGTCGATCTGTGCCGTGATCTGATCAGGATCGACACCAGCAACTACGGCGACCACTCGGGGCCGGGGGAGCGGGCGGCCGCGGAGTACGTGGCGGAGAAGCTCGCCGAGGTCGGCCTGGAGCCGAAGATCATCGAGTCCCACAAGGGCCGGGCCTCCACCGTGGCGCGGATCGAGGGCGAGGACCCCTCCCGGCCGGCGCTGCTCATCCACGGCCACACCGACGTCGTTCCGGCCAATGCCGACGACTGGACCCACCACCCGTTCTCCGGGGAGATCGCCGACGGCTGCGTCTGGGGCCGGGGCGCGGTGGACATGAAGGACATGGACGCGATGACCCTCGCGGTCGTACGGGACCGGCTCCGCAGCGGCCGCAAGCCCCCGCGCGACGTCGTCCTGGCCTTTCTCGCGGACGAGGAGGCGGGCGGCACGTACGGGGCCCGGTATCTCGTCGACAAGCACCCGGACCTCTTCGAGGGCGTCACGGAGGCGATCGGCGAGGTGGGCGGCTTCTCCTTCACCGTGAACGAGAACCTCCGGCTGTACCTCGTCGAGACGGCCCAGAAGGGCATGCACTGGATGCGCCTCACGGTCGAGGGCACCGCGGGGCACGGCTCGATGACCAACAACGACAACGCGATCACCGAGCTGTGCGAGGCGGTCGGCCGGCTGGGACGGCACACCTGGCCGGTGCGGGTCACCAAGACCGTGCGGTCCTTCCTGGACGAGCTGTCGGACGCGCTCGGCACCCCGCTCGACCCGGAGGACATGGAGGCGACCCTCGCCAAGCTCGGCGGCATCGCCAAGATGGTCGGGGCGACGCTGCGGAACTCGGCCGCCCCGACGATGCTCGGCGCGGGCTACAAGGTGAACGTGATCCCGGGCCAGGCCACCGCCCATGTCGACGGCCGCTTCCTGCCGGGGTACGAGCAGGAGTTCCTGGCCGATCTCGACCGGATCCTCGGCCCTCGGGTGAAGCGCGAGGACGTGCACGCGGACAAGGCGCTGGAGACGAGCTTCGACGGCGGTCTCGTGGACGCGATGCAGTCGGCGCTGCGGGCCGAGGACCCGATCGCACGGGCCGTCCCGTACATGCTCTCCGGCGGCACCGACGCCAAGTCCTTCGACGATCTCGGCATCCGCTGCTTCGGCTTCGCGCCGCTGCAGCTGCCGCCGGAGCTGGACTTCGCCGGAATGTTCCACGGGGTCGACGAGCGGGTGCCGGTGGACGGACTGACGTTCGGTGTGCGGGTGCTGGACCGTTTCCTCGATGCGAGCTGAATCCGCGGCCGGACGAACCACTCGATCTGCTGAAACGAAACTCCAAGTAATCGCCCACGCGTGCGCATTCGACTGAAAAGAGTGAATGGGACCATACGCTAGTAGCTCCATTACTCCCTCCTCGTTACAGGGTGTGCGGTCCGCGGCTGGGGCCGCATTGCCTACTAGGAGGAATAATGATCAAGAAGGTCGTCGCTGCTGCGGCTGCCACCGGTGGTCTGGTTCTCGCGGGTGCGGGGATGGCCGTCGCCGACTCGGGTGCCCAGGGTGCCGCCGTGCACTCCCCCGGTGTGCTCTCGGGCAACGTCATCCAGGCGCCCGTCCACATTCCGGTGAACGTCTGCGGCAACACGGTCTCCGTGATCGGCCTGCTGAACCCCGCCTTCGGCAACTACTGCCAGAACGCGTGACGTTGTGCCTCAACCCATGAGGGGCTGAGTCCGGCGGCCCCGGAGTGCGCGCCATGCACTCCGGGGCCGCTGACATTCCGCTCCCGGGCGACGGCGCGCGGGAGCATTCCGGAAGTCAGAAGGCAGGAAACCAGCTATGCGACAGGTCACGCGAAAAGGCCTGATCATCGTGGCGGCCGCGAGCGGCATGCTCGCACTCGGCGGCGGCTACGCCCACGCGCACGGGGGTGCGGGTGCCCATGGCGGCGCCTCGAATTCCCCGGGCGTGCTCTCCGGGAACACGGTTCAGGTTCCGGTGCACGTGCCGGTCAACGTCTGCGGCAACACCGTGAACGTCGTCGGGGTGCTGAACCCCGCGTTCGGAAACGGCTGCGCGAACACGTCCACGCCGAACCAGGGCGGGGGCGCCCACGCCGAGGGCGGTACGGCGAAGTCTCCCGGGGTCGGCTCCGGAAACACGATCCAGGTGCCCGTCGACGTACCCGTGAACGTGTGCGGGAACAGTGTGACGATCGGAGGCCTGGGCAACGCCGCGGTCGGCAACGGCTGTGCCAACGGGCCGGACGGGAACAACCCGGGTGAACCCGGTGAGCCCGGTGAGCCCGGTGAGCCGGGTGAGCCGGGAGAGCCTGGGGAACCCGGTGAGCCTGGAGAGCCGGGAGAGCCTGGGGAACCCGGTGAGCCTGGAGAGCCCGGTGAGCCGGGAGAGCCTGGGGAACCCGGTGAGCCCGGTACGCCCGTGGAGCCGGGGACGCCGATCGAGCCGTCGGTCCCGAACACCCCGGACACCGACACCGTCACCCCGTCCGAGGGTACGGACGAACTCGCGCAGACCGGTGCCGGTCAGCTCGGGCTCGTGATCCCCGCGGCCGCCGGCCTGCTGCTCGGCGGTGCGGTCCTCTACCGCAGGGCCCGCGCCTCCGCGTGATCGTGCCGTGACGCAACGGAACGGGCCCGCAACAGCGGGCCCGTTCCGTCCTTCGTGCAGCAGGCACTCACCACGTGGCGCGAACCTGACGGATGATGCGTCGGCGCAGCCGGATCCTGCGGCTGCCGTCCCGGCGGAGACTCAGTCGGTCCAACTCCCAGTGTCCGTACTCGGCATGGTCGGTCAGCAGGCGGGTCGCCTCCCTGCGGGAGACGCCGCGTGGCACGTACACGTCGACAAATTCGTATTCCGGCATCGCATCTATTGTGCGGGCAGAGCCCCAGTACGGATAGCGTCTGCTCTATGTCTGATGCATCCGCTCCTGCGCAGCCCACAGCTGCCGAGGTTCGCGCCGCCGCCGAGGCGGTCAAAGCCGCGCTGGACCGTCACCTCGAAGCGGTCGAACGCCGCACGGGAGAGGACGACCCGGCGGTCTACGACGCCTTCAATGCTCTCGCCGCCGCGGCCGAGGCGTACGACGAGCGCCTCTACGACCGCTACGACGAGGTCACGCCCTTCGAGATCCCCGGAGCGGACGACTCTCTTCCGCCCTACGCCGGTCCCGACGAGCCGAACGCCCTGAGCGTCCTCATCCGCCGCGACTACGCCGTCGTCGAACCGCAGCGGCTGCTCGCCCAGGCCCAGCGCATCGCCGACGTGGACCGGGACGAGGCAGCGGACCGGACGTCGGCGGCAGTGGTCGGCACGAGCGTGCACGCAGCGCTGGGTGTGCTCTTCGGCGAGTACGAACCGGATGAAATCGCCTCCCGGCACAAGGAATTCGGCCTCGAGGAGGGCGACTCCACGCTCTGGGTGTCCGCGGCGGACGAACTCCCGGAGCCGGGGGAGTGGCTGAGCACCCCGTTCGACCAGGCCGACCCGGAACGGATCGTGTGCCGCTTCGACGTCAGCTCGGTCTTCGACGAGGACGACGTGGACGAGGACCTGGACGACCTCGACACCGCCGGTACGACAGGCCTTCCCGGGCGCTGACGCCCCGCGAGCCCCCCCGCCGCCGTCCCGGCCACCCGGCCCGTCCGGCGGCGGGGGCGCGTTTTCGAGCCCACCGGGCTGCCGGATCGTGTGACGGTGGGCGGCGCGTGGTGAGCCCACTCGGCGCCTGCGGGCGAAGGAACCCCGGGCCGCCCGGGGAGAGCATCGCGCACGACGCGGCGGCGCTCACCTCCCCGGGGCGGGCCGCCTACTCGCCCGGGGCGACCAGCAGTCCCTCCAGCAGCGTGCGCAGGCGCGTCGTCCGCTCCTGGGCGGGGACCTCTGCCACCGCCCGCGGCAGGGCCTGCTCCACGCCGTGGACGACGGACAGATGGCGCTCGCCGCGGCTGAAGGCGGTGTAGACCCAGGGGCGGCTCAGGCCCTGCGCCGCGTCGCCCGGCAGCACGACGACCACCGCGGGCCAGCGCATCCCGGCCGCCTGGTGCGCGGTGAGCGCCCAGCCGTGCCGGACCGTGGAGTCGACCCGCTCCTTCGGTACGACGACCTGCGTGCCGTCGCAGTCGAGCCGCAGGCCCTCCGCGGCGGCCGAGACCACTGTGCCGGACACGGTCCGCCCGGCCGACGGGACGTATGCGATCCGGTCGCCCGGGTCGAAACCGCCGAAACGGCCGGGGCCGTCGTTGAGCCGCTGCTTGAGCGCCGCGTTGAGCGCCCGGGTCCCGGCCGAGCCCCCGTGGCCGACCGTGATCACCTGGGTCTCGCCGGCCGGTACGCCGATCGCCCGCGGCACCGAGTCCGCGACCAGCTGGACCGTACGGTGCACGGCCTCGCCCGCGTCACGGACGGGGACGATCACGACCTCCTTGCCGGGCGCCGCCACGGCGCTCAGCTCGCCGACGCCGATGCCGGAGACCAGCTCCCCGATCGGCCCCGGGTCGGGCGTGCGGGACGCGATCTGCGGGCACACACGGGCCGCCAGCACATCGGCGAACACCCGCCCCGCACCCGCCGACCACAGCACCCCGGGGTCGCCGCTGAGCAGCAGCCTGCTGCCGTCGGGCATCGACTCCACGAGCATCGCGGCGGCCTCGACGTCCAGCTGCGGTGCGTCGAGGACCGCGAGCAGATCGAGGGCCAGCGTGCCGTCCTCGTCGCGGCCGGGGCCCTGGGTTCCGGAAAGCAGCCCGTGCACGGTGACCGCCTCGGCGCCGAGCCTGCGGCGGCCGTTCTCACTGTGGGTCGCGATCACCGCGCGCAGGCCGAGCGCACGGGCCGTCTCGACCACGGCTGCCGGCTCGGCCCGCGCCGCCTCGCCGCCTGTGTGCAGCACGAGCCCGTGGCCACCGACGGCCCGGACCAGTTCCGGCCCGTCCCAGCTCTCGTCGGGCCCCGTCTTCACGAGCCGGGCCAGACCGTCCGCGAGGCTCTCCTCCGCGAGTGCGTACCGGTCGAGCCCCAGCAGCACGGGCACGGCCGACTGCTCCTGCTCCTGTCCCTGTCCCTGCTCCTGCTTCTGTCCCTGCTCCGGCTCCTCGGTGCCCTCGCCCTCCTCCAGCCCGTCCTGGAACACCAGGACGGCGCCCTCGGAGATCGCGTGCTCGAGCGCCTCGTCCGGGTCGGGCACCGCACGCCCGTCGAGCGCCTTGCGCACGACCGACGACTCCAGGGCCGTGTGTCCCTGCAGCGCGGCCTGTTCCAGCAGCCAGGTCACCAGAGCTGCCGCCCGCCGCTCGTCGCCCGGTCCGCACCCCTCACCGAGCAGGGCCCTGGCGAACCCGTCGGCCTGCTCAGGCCGCACACCCGGCACACCCAGCAGCCGCCACGGGTCCTCGCGCAGCGCCTCCGCGGCCTGTTCGCCGAGCACACCTGCGACACGCGCCGCGAGCTCCCCGGGTGCCCCGCCCGCCACCAGGACCTCCAGCACGGCCGCAACGGCGTCCGGGTCGGCCTGCCGCGGGGCGGACTCCTGCTCCGGCACCCTCGACCGCGCCGGCGGCGGCACCGAGGACGCCGCGGGCCGCCGAGGCGCGGTGGGGGCTTCGAAGAACGTGCCCCCCGACTTCTCGCCGCTCTCCACGGCCCGCACGGCTGCCAGCAGATCGGCGGCCGTCCCGCTCAGCTTCGTGCCGGCCTCGATCGGACCGCTCTTCTCGGCCTTCCGCTGCTCGATCCGCGCCCGCAGCTCCCGCTGCGCCGCCAGCTCGGCCTCGGCCTCGGAGACGTCGCCGGCCTCGCCGCCGCTCTCCGACGCGCGGGTGCCGCCCTCGTCAGGACCGGGCTCCGCGACCGTCCCGGGATCACCGTCCGCGGCCGTCTCGGGCTCACCGTCCGCGGGCGCGGGCCCGGACGACGTGGCAGCGTCCTCCATGCCCTCCGCGGGGACGTCGGCCGGGGATCCGGGGGTCGCCCCGGGAAGCGCAGTCACAGCGTGCTCCAGTCCTGGTCGGGATAGCGGTGCACGGGCGCCGACACGTCGTCGAGCGCCTGGCAGATCTCGTCAGGAAGACTAAGGGTCTCCACCGACAACGCCGCCGTGAGCTGCTGTGCGGTGCGCGCGCCGACGACGGGGGCCACCACGCCCGGACGGTCGCGGACCCACGCCAGCGCGACCTCCAGCGGAGTCGTCGCGAGGCCGTCCGCCGCCGTCGCCACCGCATCCACGATGCGGCTCGCCGTCTCGTCCAGATACGGCTCCACGAAGGCGGCCATCAGCTCCGACGCCCCGCGCGAATCCCCCGGCGTCCCCGTCCGGTACTTGCCGGTGAGCACTCCGCGGCCCAGGGGCGAGGAAGGCAGCAGCCCCACACCGAGGTCGAGCGCCGCGGGCAGCACCTCCCGCTCCAGGCCGCGCTGCAGTAGTGAGTACTCCATCTGCGTGCTCGCCAGGCGTGTCCGTATACCCGGGGCGGCCAGCTGCCAGGTCGCCGCCTTCGCCAGCTGCCAGCCGCAGAAGTTCGACACCCCCGCGTACCGCGCGCGACCGCTGCTCACCGCGAGGTCCAGGGCCTGGAGCGTCTCCTCGAGCGGCGTCAGCGGGTCGAACGCGTGGATCTGCCAGAGGTCGACGTAGTCCGTCCCGAGCCGGTCCAGGGACGCGTCCAGCGCGGCGAGCAGGTGGGCGCGCGAGCCGTCGAAGCGGCGGTCCGCCTCGAGGACGCTGCCCGCCTTCGTCGCGATGACCAGATCGCGCCTCGGAACGAGCCGCTCCACGAGCCGCCCCAGCAGATACTCGGCCTCGCCGCCGCCGTACACATCAGCCGTGTCGACCAGCGTGCCGCCCGCCTCCCAGAAGACCTTCAACTGGTCGGCCGCGTCGTGCTCGTCGGTGTCCCGCCCCCACGTGAGGGTGCCGAGCCCGATCCGGGACACGCGCAGGCCGGTACGGCCGAGATGCCTCTGCTCCATGGCGCGAGATTACTGGCCACGGCCCCACCCGGAGCGACCCTGTGGACAACTCGCCCCTGACGGATCCCGGAGACGCGCGCTAGAGTCCCGCGACAAGGACGTTACTCACTGGTAAGGGGAGCGGTATGCGGCTCGGCATCAATCTCGGCTACTGGGGCGCGGGGATGGACAGCGACAATCTCGCCGTCGCCCAGGAGGCGGACCGCCTCGGCTACGACGTCTGCTGGGCCGCCGAGGCGTACGGCTCCGACGCCCCGACCGTGCTCGCCTGGGTCGCAGCCCAGACCGAGAGCATCGACGTCGGCTCCGCGATCCTCCAGATCCCCGCCCGCCAGCCCGCGATGACCGCGATGACCGCGGCCACCCTGGACTCGCTCTCCGGCGGACGCTTCCGGCTCGGCCTGGGCGTGTCGGGCCCGCAGGTCTCCGAGGGCTGGTACGGCGTCAAGTTCGACAAGCCCCTCTCCCGCACCCGTGAGTACGTCGAGATCGTCCGCAAGGCGATGACCCGCGAGCGCCTCTCGTACGAAGGCGAGCACTGGACCCTCCCGCTGCCCGGCGGCCCCGGCAAGCCGATCAAGCTCACCGTCCACCCCCAGCGCGAGCACATCCCGCTGTACATCGCCGCGATCGGCCCCAAGAACCTGGAGCAGACCGGCGAGATCGCCGACGGCGCCCTGCTGATCTTCCCCTCGGCGGACCACCTGGAGGACACCGCTGTCCGCCACATCCGCGCGGGCCGCGAGAAGGCCGGGAAGACCATGGAGGGCTTCGACGTCTGCCCGACCGTCCCGCTCGCCGTCGGTGACGACGTCAACGGACTGGCCGACATGTTCCGCCCGTACACCGCGCTGTACGTGGGCGGCATGGGCAGCCGTAAGCAGAACTTCTACAACCAGCTCGCCCAGCGCATGGGTTACGAGAAGGAAGCCGCGGAGATCCAGGACAAGTACCTGTCCGGGGACAAGGCCGGGGCCGCGGCGGCCGTGCCGCACTCGCTGATCGACTCGACGACGCTGCTCGGTTCCGTCGAGCGGATCGCCGAGAAGATGCAGGCGTACGCCGCTGCGGGGGTCACGACCCTCACGCTCGCGCCCGCCGGCTTCACGCTCGAGGAACGCCTCGCGGCGCTGCGGGCCGGCACGGACGCCCTGGAGCGCTCCGGACTCGTGTGAGCGAGCCTGCGGCCGTGGTGGGGGCTCGGGGTCATCCCCGCCACGGCCGTCACGACACCTAACGCGCCACGGCCCGCCGGGTCACGCCCCTTGCACGCACCGGGCGGGCTCTTCCCGAACCGGGGCGCAAGCCCTCAGCCCCCGATGACGTGACCGGTACCGTCCGGTGGGCCCGGGCGGCCGTGCTCGAGCGCCGGACGGGCTCGATGTGTGCCCGTACCGTCCGGTGGCCGGCGGTGGCGCCGGACGGGCTCGATGTGTGCCCGTACCGTCCGGTGGCCGGCGGTGTCCGTCCTCGAGGGATCCCCGTGCCCCACGCCCGGCCGGGCGTGGGGCACGGGGATCCGAGCCTCGCGCGGCGCCCCGCAGGCGGCCCGGAAGACGCGTGCCGCTCGCGCCGTCGCCGCTCGCGCGCTCCTTCTTTCGGTGGAGTTCGCCCGCGCACCTGTTGCCGGGACGGCTCGTCGGCATTTGACTCGTTCTTTGCGGACACCTGACCGGAGGTGGCAGTGATGCTCTCGGCCCGAAGCCTGTTCCAGGAAATCCTCGACCACGACGACTCCTACCAGCTGTTCTGTTCGATCGCGGCCAGCGGCGAGGCCCAGGGAGGCTGGGAGAACGGCCGGATCGCGGCCCTCGTGCCCGAGGCGATGCACGAGCTCGCCCCGAAGATCACCCGGCACGGCGCCGACGAGGACAAGCACGGCCGGATCTTCAACGCCCTGCTGAAGAAGCGCGGCCTCGAGCCGGTCGACGTACCGCCCGATACCGACTACACGATGCTGCTGGAGAAGCACGGCATCGGCCTCGCCCACGACAAGCTGCGCCGCGACGAGCGGCTCACCGAGAACGACATCGTCGTCTACCTCTCGCACAGCCGCGTCACCGAGCAGCGCGCCGCCGACCAGATGGACATGCTGGTCAAGTACTTCGGGGGACACCCGGAGGTCGGCAAGGCCATCAGGCAGATCTGCAACGACGAGGACAACCACCTGGCGTACTGCCACGAGGAGTTGCTCCGCCTCGCGTACGCGGGCCACGGCCGCACCATCCAGCGCACCCTCCGCGAGTGCGCCCTCACCGAGATCGCGGTCTACCGGGACGTCAGCCTCGCCGTGATGTTTCACATGGGCAGGCTCCTGAATTGGCCGAAGCCCAAGTCCGCGGCGCTCGCCGCCGGCATCCGGGCGATGTACGTGTACGAGCGCGCCGGCGGCTGGCGGCGCATGGTCAGCCTGACGATGCCCGAGCGGCGCGACGCCCTCGGCGGCCCGGCCACGGCGGCCCCCGCCTTCTGACCGCAGCCGAGGGCTCTCACAGCCAGCCCCGCCGCTTGAACAGCCGGAAGAGTCCGAATTCCAGGGCGACCATGAACAGGATGAGTACGGGATACCCCCAGACCCACCGCAGCTCGGGCATGAACTCGAAGTTCATTCCGTAGATCCCCGCCACCAACGTGGGCACCGCGGCCATCGCCGCCCACGAGGAGATCTTGCGCATGTCGTCGTTCTGCCGCACGCCCATCTGCGCGAGATGTGCGTACAGGATGTCCGAGAGCAGCCGGTCGAGCCCTTCCAGCTGCTCGCTGGCGCGCGTCAGATGGTCGCTGACGTCCCTGAAGAACGGCTGCGAGTGCTGGTGCACGAAGGGCACGGTCCCGCCCGCCAGCCGGGTCATCGGCGCCGCCAGCGGCGCGGTGGCCCGGCGGAACTCCAGCACCTGCCGCTTGAAGTTGTAGATCTTGGCCGCGGTGTGCCGGGACGTGTCCACCCGGATGGGCGTGAAGACCTCCGTCTCCATCTCTTCGAGGTCCACCTGGAGCTCGGCCGCGACCTCGATGTAGTGGTCGACGATGTAGTCGCACACCGCGTACAGCACCGCCGTCGGACCGTGCTTCAGGACGTGCGGATCGGCCTCCAGCCGCAGCCGTACGGCATGCAACGGCGCGCTCTCCCCGTGCCGGACGGTCACCACGAACGAGTCACCGACGAAGACCATCACCTCGTCGGTGGAGACGGTGTCGGTCTCGGCGTCGTACCTCACCGGCTTGAGGACCATGAACAGCGAGTCGTCGTACACTTCGAGCTTGGGACGCTGGTGGGCGGAGAGCGCGTCCTCGACGGCCAGCGGATGCAGCCCGAACTCGCTGCTGACGAGGTCGAACTCGTCCTTCGTCGGCTCGTACAGCCCGATCCACAGGAAGTCGTCCCCGGTCGCGCGCGCCTCGGTGAGCGCGTCGGAGAAGTCGTCGGGGCCCTTGGTGCGGCACCCGTTCCGGTAGAGGGCGTAATCGACGATCACGCGCGCATTCTTCCGCGCCAGGGGCGCCCTCGCACCTCCACGGCGGCGTACAGGCTCGCCGGGACACCGCTTAGGCTGGCCGTCATGGCCACGTTGATCCTCGTACGCCACGGACGCTCCACCGCCAACACCGCAGCGGTGCTCGCGGGCTGGACACCCGGTGTCGCCCTCGACGAGCGCGGCGCCGCGCAGGCCGCGGCGCTGCCCGGGCGGCTCGCAGGGGTGGAGCTCGCCGCGGTCGTCACCAGTCCCCTCCAGCGCTGTCTGGAGACCCTGCAGCCGCTGCTCGACGAGCGTCCCGGGCTGCCGCTGCACACCGACGAACGGATCGGTGAGTGCCACTACGGCGACTGGTCCGGCCGCAAGCTCGCCGAACTCGCCGACGAACCCCTGATGGAGGTCGTGCAGCGGCACCCCTCCGCGGCGGCCTTCCCCGGGGGCGAGTCGATGCGCGCGATGCAGGCGCGGGCCGTCGACGCCGTACGCGAGTGGAACGCGCGGATCGAGGAGGAGCACGGCGAGGACGCGGTCTACCTGATGTGCTCGCACGGCGACATCATCAAGTCCCTGGTGGCGGACGCGCTCGGGATGCATCTCGACCTCTTCCAGCGGATCCACGTCGAACCGTGTTCCGTGACGGCGGTCCGCTACACCCGGGTGCGGCCGTTCCTGCTGCGGCTCGGGGACACGGGGGACTTCGGGGTGCTCAAGCCGGTGCCGAAGCCGCAGGAGGAGGGCGCCGACGGGTCCGCCGTGATCGGGGGCGGTGCGGGCGCACCGTGATCGGATCGCGCAGTAGGGTGGACGGGCCGAAAGCCCGCTGAATCTCGAGTCTCAAGGGAGACAGGACGTGTCCCGTCAGGTGTTCCTCTACGACCCACCGGAGCGCTTCGTGGCCGGTACGGTCGGGCTGCCTGGACGTCGTACGTTCTTCCTCCAGGCTTCCGCAGGGGGGCGCGTGACGAGCGTCGCCCTGGAGAAGACCCAGGTCGCCGCGCTCGCCGAGCGCATCGACGAGCTGCTGGACGAGGTGGTGCGGCGCACCGGGGGCAATGCCCCGGTGCCGGCCGTGGCACCGACGGACGTCGCCGACACCGCGCCGCTCGACGCGCCGGTGGAGGAGGAGTTCCGGGTCGGGACGATGGCGCTGGCCTGGGACGGCGAGGAACAGCGCATGATCGTGGAGGCGCAGGCGCTCGTCGAGCTGGACGTCGACTCCGAGGAGGACCTCGCGGAGGCCGAGGAACGGCTGCTGCAGGACGAGGAGAACGGTCCGCCGATGCTGCGCGTCCGGCTGAGCGGGGCGCAGGCGAGGGCCTTCGCCAAGCGCGCCCTGGACGTCGTGAACGCGGGGCGGCCGCCGTGCCCGCTGTGCAGCCTGCCGCTCGACCCGGAGGGACATGTATGTCCGCGCCAGAACGGATACCGTCGCGGAGCGTGACGATCAACGCGAACATGCACGCGACGGCTCTCGAGCTGCTCACCAAGGGTGAGCTGACGGTGAGGGGGCGGATCCGTGAGGCGTCCAACGCGGTGCTGTACTGCTCCGTCTCGTACGACGGCGAGGAGGCGCACTGCGTCTACAAGCCGATCGCGGGCGAGCGCCCGCTCTGGGACTTCCCGGACGGCAATCTGGCGCAGCGCGAAGTGGCGGCGTACGAGCTCTCCGAGGCGACCGGATGGGGGCTCGTCCCGCCGACTGTGCTGCGCGACGGGCCGTACGGCGAGGGCATGGTCCAGCTCTGGATAGAGGGGGACGCGTCCGCCGGGCTGCTCGCCCTCGTCGAGGACGAGGAGCCGGGAGACGGCTGGAAGGCGGTCGGTTTCGCGGACGTGGGGGAGGGGCGGACGGCGCTCCTCGTACACGCCGACGATCAGCGGCTGCGGAGGCTGGCCGTCCTGGACGCGGTGATCAACAACGGGGACCGCAAGGGCGGGCATCTGCTGCCGACGCCGGACGGACGGCTGTACGCGATCGACCACGGCGTCACCTTCAACGTCGACGACAAGCTCCGCACCCTGCTCTGGGGCTGGGCGGGCGAGCCCCTCACGACGGAGGCGGTCGAGGTGCTCCGCACCCTGATGGCCTCCCTCGCCGACGGCGGCGCCCTGGCGGTGCGCCTCGGGGAGCTGCTCACTGAGGCGGAGGTGGCCGCAGTGCGCTCCCGTGTGGCCGCCCTGCTGGCCTCCCTGAGCCACCCGGAGCCCTCGGGCGAGTGGCCCGCGATCCCGTGGCCCCCGGTGTAGGACCCCGGCGCAGCCCCCGTTCCAGGTCCCGCTCTCCGCTCCAGGGCCTGCTCCATACCTCCAGGTCATCGCCCGCGCAAGAGTGCCGAACCGGCCAAGAGGAGGCATCCGGTTCGTATCCGGAACCGGCATCCGGTTACGCTCATGGCATGCATGCCTGGCCCGCTTCTGAGGTCCCCGCCCTGCCCGGCACGGGCCGCGACCTCCAGATCCACGACACCGCGACCGGGGATTCCGTCTCCCTCGACCCCGGTCCCGTCGCCCGTATCTACGTCTGCGGAATCACTCCGTACGACGCGACCCATCTGGGTCACGCGGCGACCTACAACGCGTTCGACCTCGTTCAGCGCGTGTGGCTCGACACCAAGCGGCAGGTTCACTACGTCCAGAACATCACGGACGTCGACGATCCCCTCCTCGAGCGCGCCAAGCGCGACGGTGAGGACTGGGTCGCGCTGGCCGAGCGGGAGACCGCGCTCTTCCGCGAGGACATGACCGCCCTGCGGATGCTGCCCCCGAAGCACTACATCGGCGTCGTCGAGGCCATACCGGGAATCGTCCCCCTCGTCGAGCGGCTGCGCGACGCCGGAGCCGCGTACGAACTCGACGGCGACGTCTACTTCTCCGTGGAAGCCGACCCGCACTTCGGCGAGGTGTCGAACTACGGCGCCGACAAGATGCGGGCCCTCTCCGCCGAGCGCGGCGGCGACCCCGAGCGTCCCGGTAAGAAGCATCCGCTCGACCCGATGCTGTGGACGGCCGCCCGCGACGGCGAGCCCAGCTGGGACGGCGGCAGTCTCGGCCACGGCCGGCCCGGCTGGCACATCGAGTGCGTCGCCATCGCCCTCGACCACCTCGGCATGGGCTTCGACGTCCAGGGCGGCGGATCCGATCTCGCCTTCCCGCACCACGAGATGGGCGCCTCGCAGGCCCAGGCGCTCACCGGCGAGCACCCGTACGCCAAGGCGTACGTCCACGCGGGGATGGTCGCGCTGCACGGCGAGAAGATGTCGAAGTCCAAGGGCAATCTGGTCTTCGTCTCCACGCTTCGCCGCGAGGGCGTCGACCCCGCCGCCATCCGGCTCGCCCTGCTCGCGCACCACTACCGCGCCGACTGGGAGTGGACCGACCAGGTGCTCCAGGAGGCCGTGGCCCGCCTCGGCCGCTGGCGCGCCGCCGTGTCGCGTCCCGACGGGCCGCCCGCGGAGGCACTCCTGGAGGAGATCCGCGAAGCCCTGGCGAACGACCTCGACGCCCCCGCCGCGCTCGCCGCCGTCGACCGCTGGGCGGAACTCCAGCGCACCGAAGGAGGTACGGACGAGAGCGCGCCCGGTCTCGTGTCCCGTGCTGTGGACGCGCTGTTGGGCGTCGCTCTGTAAATCCGCACGTCGTCGGCACATACCCGCTCGCCGCCCCTGGACTTCTCTGCGGAGTCCGGGGGCGGTTCTGTTTTGTCCATGGCATCGTGCTTGTTTCTGCGCTAAATACGCTGCATGCAATCAACAAAACGCATCAGGTGCGTCGGATCGGCGGTGGCCGGAGCCCTGCTCGGTCTCATCGCGGTGCTCGCGGGACCGGGAAGCGCCCAGGCCGAACCGTCCCCCACCACCGTCGGGGAGGTCACCGGCTTCACCGCCGACGGCCCCGTCTACCGCCTCACCGCCGGGCAGGCCGTGGCCCGCGTCGGCTTCGTCTCCCAGGAGACCTTCCGCATCGAACTCGCCCCCGACGGTGCCTTCAGCGACCCGACGGGCGCCGACATCGTCCTCCCGCAGGGCAGTCCGCCCGCCACGCGCTGGAGGGACAAGGGCGACCGCTACGAGCTCAGCACGTCGAAGGTGACCCTGCACGCCTACAAGTCACCACTGCGCTTCGCCCTGTACCGGGCCGACGGCAGGCGGCTCTGGGCCGAGACGCAGGGCCTGACGTGGACTCAGGACCGCATGACCCAGACACTCGCGCGCGGCGGCGACGAGCAGTTCTATGGCGCCGGCATGCAGAACGGCCGTGGCAACACCTCCCACCGCGGCAGGACGGTCGAGGTCGGCGTCGACTACAACTGGAACGACGGCGGCCACCCCAACTCCGTCCCGTTCTACCTCTCCTCGGCGGGCTACGGCGTCTACCGCAACACGTACGCCCCCAACACGTACGTCTTCGGCGAGCCCGTCACCACCACGGCCCAGGAACAGCGCTTCGACGCCTACTACTTCGCGGGACCCGGTGCCAAGGACGTCATCGGGCAGTACACGAAGCTCACCGGCAAGCCCTTCATGCCGCCCGTCTACGGGCTGGAGATCGGCGACGCCGACTGCTACCTGCACAACGCCAACCGCGGCGAGAGGCACACCCTCGACGCGCTCAAGGTCGCCGACGGCTATGTCGAGAACGACATGCCCAACGGCTGGATGCTCGTCAACGACGGCTACGGCTGCGGCTACGAGAACCTCGCCGAGACCGCCCAGGGCCTCCAGCAGCGCAAGATGCAGCTCGGCCTGTGGACCGAGGACGGTCTCGACAAGCTCGCCGACCAGGTCAAGGCCGGCCAGCGGGTCGCCAAGCTCGACGTCGCCTGGGTCGGCGCGGGCTACAAGTTCGCCCTCGACGGCTGCAAGGACGCGTACGCCGGCATCGAGGCGAACAGCACCGCCCGCGGCTTCACCTGGGCGCCCGAGAGCTGGTCCGGCGCGCAGCGCTGCGGCGTCCAGTGGTCCGGCGACCAGTCCGGCACCTGGGAGTACATCCGCTGGCAGATCCCGACCTACGCGGGTGCCTCCATGTCCGGCCTCGCGTACACGACGGGCGACGTCGACGGCATCTTCGGCGGCAGCCCCAAGACGTACACCCGTGATCTGCAGTGGAAGATGTTCCTGCCGGTCACGATGACGATGGACGGCTGGGCCGCGAGCGACAAGCAGCCCTTCCGGTACGGCGAGCCGTACACGTCCATCAATCGCGACTACCTCAAGCTGCACGAGGCACTGCTGCCCTACATCTACACGCACGCGCACGAGGCCACGAAGACCGGCATCGGGCTCGCCCGCCCGCTCGTGCTCGAGTACCCCGACGACGCCAGGGCCGCGACGGACGCGGCCAAGTACGAGTTCCTGAGCGGGGAGGACTTCCTCGTCGCGCCCGTCCACCGGGACGCGACGCAGCGCGGCGGCATCTACCTGCCGAAGGGCACCTGGATCGACTACTGGAGCGGGCGGACCCACGAGGGCCCGGTCACCGTCGACGACTACAGCGCCCCGCTCGACACGCTCCCGCTCTTCGTCCGCGCCGGTGCCACGGTGCCCATGTGGCCGGGCGGCATCCGGTCCTACGCCGACCGCACCGCGGAGTCCCCGCTGGCCTGGGACATCTACCCCCAGGGCAGGTCCTCCTTCACGTTGTACGAGGACGACGGGGTGACGCGCGAGCACCGCGCCGGCAAGTACGCCTCCCAGCGCGCCGACGTCGAGGCGCCGCGGCGCGGTGCGGGCGATGTGACCGTACGGATCGGCACGAGCAAGGGCTCCTTCACCGGCAAGCAGACCGCCAGGCCGTACCGGTTCACCGTGCACACCGGCGACGCGCCGAGCGCGGTCGAGCTCGATGACCGCACACTGCCCCGGCTCACCTCGAAGGCGGCGTACGAGGCGGCGGCGCAGGGCTGGTTCTACGACCGCGACGACCGCGGCGGTGTGGTCGAGGTCAAGACCCGCACCCTGCGGACCGACCGGGCCTTCGCCCTGGAGCTGGAGGACACCGCGGCGGTCGGCGGCGCGGTGCCGGGCGCGGCCGCGGTGGTCGCCGTGCCCGCGGGTCAGGAGCCCGGTGCCGGGGCGCCCGGGAAGATCGCGGTCGACGTCACGGCGGGCAGCCGCGACGCCACCGGGGTCTCCGTCTCGCTGGCGGCCCCTGCGGGCTGGCAGGTGACGCCCGCGGCGACGGTGGACCGTGTTCCGGCGGGCACGACGCGGCGTGTGGAGGTCGGCGTCACCCCCGCGAAGGACGCCGAACCGGGCGAGGAGACACTGACCGCGACCGTACGGTACGCGGCGGCGGGCCAGGACCGTACCGCCGCACAGCGGTTCGCCGTCGGGGTGATGCCGGAGCCGCCGGCCGCCGACGCCTGGGCGAGCGATCTGGTGTGGCTCACGTCCACCAACGGCTGGGGCCCGCCCGAACGGGACCGCAGCAACGGCGAGTCGGGCGCGGGCGACGGACACACGCTCACGCTCGCCGGAACGACCTACGAGAAGGGGATCGGAGCGCACGCCGACTCCGGCATCGAGGTCTACCTCGGCGGCCGCTGCACCGCGTTCACGGCCGACGTCGGCATCGACGACGAGATCGACGGCTACGGCGAAGTGGCCTTCTCGGTCGAGGCGGACGGCAAGGTGCTGTGGACCTCGCCGAAGCTCAGCGGCGCGTCGGCGACCGTGCCGGCGGAGGTCGACGTGACCGGCGCACGCCACGTCCGTCTGCGGATCACCGACACCAATGGCTCCAAGACCGGTGACCACGGCGACTGGGCGGCGGCACGCTTCCGCTGCGGCTGACGGCTCGCAGGACCCGATGCGGGAGCGGGGTGGTGCCGGTCCGGCACCACCCCGCTGTCGCTGCTCGCTCAGTCCTCGGACGTGTCCGTGGAGCCCGGGCCCGAGTCCGAACCCGCGTCGCCCTCGGCCTCGCTCTCGTCCTCGCGCTCCGGCCCCGGCTTCGGCGGCTTGGGCGGCTTCGTACGGCCGCCGGTCGCAGTGTCGCGCAGGTACGTGCCCGCGTCGCCGCTCTCCGTCGCGTGCCCGCCCGAAGCCTGGCCGGGGCCCGGACCGCCGTCCCGGCGCCGCAGATAGCGCTCGAACTCGCGCGCGATGGCCTCGCCGGACGCCTCCGGAAGCTCGGCGGTGTCCCGCGCCTCCTCCAGTGTCTGCACGTACTCGGCCACTTCGCTGTCCTCGGAGGCCAGTTGGTCGACGCCGAGCTGCCAGGCCCGTGCGTCCTCCGGCAGTTCACCGAGCGGGATCCGGAGGTCGATGAGATCCTCCAGCCGGTTCAGCAGGGCCAGAGTCGCCTTCGGGTTCGGCGGCTGCGAGACGTAGTGGGGCACTGCCGCCCACAGCGACACGGCCGGTACCCCGGCGTGCGTGCAGGCCTCCTGGAGGATGCCCACGATGCCCGTCGGGCCCTCGTACCGCGTCTCTTCCAGGTCCATCGAGCTGGCCAGGTCCGGGTCCGACGTGACTCCGCTGACCGGTACCGGACGCGTGTGCGGGGTGTCGCCCAGGAGTGCGCCCAGGATCACCACCATCTCGACGCCCAGTTCATGGGCGAAGCCGAGCAGCTCGTTGCAGAAGGAGCGCCAGCGCATGGACGGCTCGATTCCGCGGACCAGCACCAGGTCGCGGGGCTTGTCGCCGCCGACCCTGACCACGGAGAGCCGGGTGGTGGGCCAGGTGACCTTCCGTACCCCGCCGTCCAGCCACACCGTGGGCCGGTTGACCTGGAAGTCGTAGTAGTCCTCGGCGTCGAGCGCCGCGAACACCTCGCCCTTCCATTCCCGGTCCAGGTGTGCGACCGCGGTGGAGGCGGCGTCGCCGGCGTCGTTCCAGCCCTCGAACGCGGCCACCATGACCGGGTCGATCAGCTCGGGAACCCCCTCGAGCTCGATCACCCAGTGCCTCCTTTCGGCGTTTTCTTGCGTACGGACCAACCTTACGGCTTCGCGAGGGCCCGCCCGAGCCTCTGCGCACGGCCGGGTGAAGTTCGATACGGCAGGGGGCATAGGTCACCGGAATACCGGATTCGCACGGACATTCATCCGAGCTGTCACTGGATTTCTTCCGTCCCGGCCCTGGACTCCACGGACGCGGCAGCGCTATACATCGGATGACCGAAGAGGTCCGATGTTCCAACGAGGGGCGTGCATGAGTCAGACCGTCACCGGGTTCGAGGTCCACGACGTCCGCTTCCCCACCTCGGAACAGCTCGACGGCTCCGACGCCATGAATCCCGACCCCGACTACTCGGCCGCCTATGTGGTGATCCGCACCGACGCGGGCGACGAAGGCCACGGCTTCTGCTTCACCATCGGACGCGGCAACGATGTCATCGCCGCCGCCATCGAGGCGCTGCGCCCCTACGTCGTCGGTCGCCCGGCCCCGCTCACGGCCGCCGCACTCGCCGCGCTCCACCGCGAACTCACCCATGACTCGCAGCTGCGCTGGCTCGGCCCCGAGAAGGGGGTGATGCACATGGCGGCCGGGGCGGTGATCAACGCCGCCTGGGACCTCGCGGCGACCCGGGCCGGGCAGCCCGTGTGGGAGTTCCTCGCCGGGATGACTCCCGAGGAGCTCGTGTCCCTCGTCGACTTCCGCTATCTCACCGACGCACTCACCCGGGACGAAGCGCTCGCGATCCTGCGCGCCGCCGAGCCCGGCCGGGCCGCGCGGGCCGAACGGCTGCGTGCCGAGGGCTATCCCGCGTACACGACCTCGCCCGGCTGGCTCGGCTACTCCGACACGAAGCTGGTCACGCTCGCCGAACAGGCCGTCGCCGACGGATTCGGCCAGATCAAGCTGAAGGTCGGCGCCGACATCGACGACGACGTACGGCGGCTGAAGCTCGCCCGCGCCGCGGTGGGACCCGCCGTGCGCATCGCGATCGACGCCAACCAGCGCTGGGACGTCGCCGACGCGCTGCGCTGGATGGAGGCCCTGGCGCCGTACGAGCCGCACTGGATCGAGGAACCCACCAGCCCCGACGACGTCCTCGGCCACGCGGCCGTACGCGCCGGACAGCCCGTCAAGGTCGCCACCGGCGAGCACGTCGCCAACCGGGTCGTCTTCAAGCAACTGCTCCAGGCCGGAGCCGTCGACTTCGTCCAGATCGACGCGGCCCGCGTCGCCGGCGTCAACGAGAACCTCGCGATCCTGCTGCTCGCCGCCAAGTTCGGTGTCCCTGTCTGCCCCCACGCGGGCGGGGTAGGACTGTGCGAACTGGTGCAGCACCTCGCGATGTTCGACTACGTCGCCGTCTCCCGCAGCAAGGAGGACCGGGTCATCGAGTACGTCGACCACCTCCACGAACACTTCACCGACCCGGCCGTCGTCGAGCACGGCCACTACGTCGCACCGAGCGCTCCCGGCTTCTCCGCCCGGATGCACCCCGAGTCGCTCGCCGCCCACCGCTACCCCGAAGGGCCCGTCTGGCGGGCCCGCCGCACCGCCGCCGACGAGGAGGCCGACCAGTGAGCGTACGGGACTTCGGAGCCCGGGACTTCGAGGGGCTGGCCGCCCTGGTGACCGGCGGGGCCTCCGGCATCGGGGCCGCCGTCGCCACGCTGCTCCTCGCGCGCGGCGCCCGTGTCGCCGTGCTCGACCGAGACCCTGCGGGGGCGCCCGACGGCACTCTCGCCCTCAAGGCCGATGTCACCGACGACGATGCGGTCCGTGCGGCCGTCGACGCCGTCGCCCACGAGTTCGGCGGCCTCCACACGGTCGTCTCCAACGCGGGCGTCGGCGCCGTCGGCACCGTCGCCGACAACACCGACGACGAATGGCGCCGTGTCCTCGACATCAACGTCCTCGGCATGGTCCGCACCGCGCGGCACGCCCTGCCGCATCTCCGCGCGGCCGCCGTCGAGCGCCCCGGCCGTGTCTCCCTCACCCACACCTGCTCGATCGCCGCCACCGCAGGACTGCCCCAGCGCGCCCTCTACAGCGCCTCCAAGGGAGCCGTCCTCTCCCTCACCCTCGCCATGGCCGCCGACCACGTGCGCGAGGGCATCCGCGTCAACTGCGTCAACCCCGGCACGGCCGACACCCCCTGGATCGGCCGGCTCCTCGACCGGGCCGCCGACCCCGCGGCCGAACGGGCCGCACTCGAAGCCCGTCAGCCCACCGGACGACTGGTCGCCGCCGACGAGGTCGCGGCCGCCGTCGTCTATCTCGCCAGTCCCGCCGCGGCCGCCGTCACGGGTACCGCTCTCGCGGTCGACGGCGGAATGCAGGGACTGCGCCTGCGCCCCGCCACCTGAGCCGACAACCGTGGAAGGACAGGACCATGAGAGTGCGTACGACAAGTACCGCAGCCTGTGCCGTACTTCTGGCCGTGACGGCCCTCGCGGGCTGCAACCGCGACCAGAGCGGCGGGTCAGGCTCCGCGGGCAAGGTGGGCATCGATCTGCCGCGCAGCGACAGCGACTTCTGGAACTCGTACCAGCAGTACATCGAGAAGGGCGTCAAGGACGGCGAGGTCGACGCGCTCTCGCTGACCAACTCGCAGAACGACATCGGAAAGCTCGTCTCCAACGTCCAGGTCTTCACCGACCAGGGTGCCAAGGCCGTCGTCATGGCCCCGCAGGACACGGGCGCGATAGCCGAGACCCTGCAGACCCTGGAGGAGAAGGACATCCCGGTCGTCTCCGTCGACACCCGCCCCGACAAGGGCAGCGTCTACATGGTCGTACGGGCCGACAACCGCGCGTACGGCGACAAGGCCTGCCAGTACCTCGGCGAGCAACTGAAGGGCAAGGGCAAGGTCGTCGAGTTCCAGGGCGACCTGTCGTCCATCAACGGGCGGGACCGCTCCGAGGCGTTCAAGTCCTGCATGGACAAGAACTTCCCCGGCATCCGGGTCTTCGAGCTGGCAACCGACTGGAAGGGCGACGTCGCGTCGGCCAAGCTCCAGTCCACCCTCGCCGCGCACCCCGACATCAACGGCATCTACATGCAGGCCGGCGGTGTCTTCCTGCAGCCCACCCTCGCCCTCCTGGAGCAGAAGAAGCTGCTCAAGGCGCCAGGGACGCCCGGTCACATCACGATCATCTCCAACGACGGCATCCCGGAGGAACTGGCCGCCATCCGGGAGGGCAAGATCGACGCTACCGTCTCCCAGCCCGCCGACCTCTATGCCAAGTACGCGCTGTTCTACGCCAAGGCCGCGCTGGAGGGGAAGGCCTTCAAGGAGGGCGCGACCGATCACGGGTCCACCATCATCAAGATCCCGAACGGCTTCGAGGACCAGCTCCCGGCGCCGCTCGTGACCAAGGAGAACGTGGACGACCCCAAGCTGTGGGCCAACCAGCTGGAGAAGTAGCAGATGGTCATGCCAGCAGTGCACGCGGAAGGCATCGTCAAGCGCTTCGGTCCGACCGTCGCGCTCGACGGCGTCCGTCTCACCGTCGCGCCCGGCGAGTCCCACGCGCTCGTCGGGCGCAACGGCGCCGGAAAGTCCACGCTCGTCAGCGTCCTCACCGGACTGCACCGACCCGACGCGGGCACGGTGGCCTTCGGCGGGGAGCCGGCCCCCGCCTTCGGCGACACGGCGGCCTGGCAGTCCAAGGTCGCCTGCGTCTACCAGAAGTCCATGGTGGTCCCCGATCTCACCGTGGCCGAGAACCTCTTCCTGGGCCGCTTCGAGGCCGGTCGCCGCACGATCAGCTGGCGCAGGCTCCGGCAGCGGGCGGCGGAGCTGCTCGCCGAGTACGGGGTGAACGTCGACCCCACCGCACGCGTGAAGGATCTCGCCGTCGAGCAGCGGCAGTTCGTCGAGATCGCGCGGGCGCTGTCCTTCGGCGCCCGGTTGATCATCCTCGACGAGCCGACCGCGCAGCTCGACGCCCGGGGCATCCGGCGGCTGTTCGCGAAACTCCGAGAACTGCAGGGCCAGGGCGTCGCGTTCCTCTTCATCTCCCATCATCTGCAGGAGGTGTACGAACTGTGCACCGCCGTCACCGTCTACCGCGACGCCCGCCACGTGATCACCGCCCCCGTCGCCGAGCTCGCCAAGGACGACCTGGTCGCCGCCATGACGGGCGAGGCGAGCGGCGGCGCCTCCGGCCGGCTCGCCCCGGCGAGCACCGCACGGAGCGCCGAACCGGTCCTGCGCACCGAAGGGCTCGCGCTGGACGGCCAGTTCGAGCCGCTCGACCTGGAGGTGCGGGCGGGCGAGGTGCTCGGACTCGCGGGCGCCGCCGCCAGCGGCACCACGGCACTCGGCGAGACCCTCGCCGGGCTGCGCAGGGCGACCGCGGGGCGGATCACCGTACGCGGCACGACCGTCCGGCCGGGCAGCGTGCCGCACGCACTCGACGCCGGGATCGGCTACATCCCCGAGGACCGGCACATCCAGGGGCTCGTCCCCGACCGCAGCGTCGCCGAGAACGCCACGCTGACCGTCGCCGACCAGCTCGGCCCGTGGGGGACCGTGCTGCCCTCTCGTACAAGGGAGTTCGCCCGGTCCATGATCAGATCACTCGACATCAAGACCCAGGGGCCGCAAGCGAAGGTCTCCGGGCTCTCGGGAGGCAACCAGCAGAAGGTCGTGGTCGCCCGCGCCCTGGCCCGCAGGCCCAGCGCGCTGGTCGCGGTCCGGCCCACCGCCGGAGTCGACGTCAAGTCCAAGGACGCGCTGCTCGGCGTGGTCCGCAGGGTGGCCGAGGAAGGCAGCGCGGCCGTCATCATCTCGGACGAGCTGGACGATCTGCGGGTGTGCGACCGGGTGCTCGCCCTCTTCCACGGACGGGTCGTCGCGCGCTTCGGGACCGGGTGGACCGACCGGGAGCTGGTGGCCGCCATGGAAGGAGTGGGCGCCATGGGGGAGGAGCGGGAATGACCGACACGATACGGCCCGTGACGGCCGATGACCTCACGGCCGACAGGCCGCTGAACCGGCTGCGGCTCATCCGGTGGAGCGACTTCTCGCTCGTGCCGGTGATCCTGGTGCTGATGGTGATCGGCTTCATCGTCTCGCCGGTCTTCCTCACCTCCAACAACCTCATCAGCGTCGTCCAGCAGTCGTCCGAGCTGAGCCTGCTGGTGCTGGGCCAGGCACTCATCCTCATCTGCGGCCGGATGGACCTCTCACTGGAGTCGACGATCGGCATCGCTCCGGTCGTCGCCATGTGGCTGATCCTGCCGGCCGAGGGCGGCCGCTTCGCCGGCCTCGAACTCCTCCCGGTCTGGACGGCCATCCCGGTCTGCCTGCTGGCCGGACTCGCCATCGGCGCGGTCAACGGTTTCCTGATGCTGAAGCTGCGTGTCAACGGCTTCATCGCCACGCTCGGCATGCTGACGATGCTGCGGGGACTCCACATCGGCATCACCGAGGGCAAGTCGATCACCGATGTGCCGGAGTCCTTCCGCTACCTCGGCAAGACCGACTGGCTGGGCGCGCCCGCCGCCGTCTGGATCTGCCTGGCGCTCTTCGCGATCGGCGGCGCGGCACTGGCGTATCTGCGCCACGGGCGTGCGCTGTACGCGATCGGCGGGAACCCGGAGGCGGCCCGGGCCGCCGGTATCCGCGTCGACCGCATCACCTGGATCGTCCTCGCGGTCGGCGGGCTGCTGGCGGCGTTCGCCGGCATTCTCTACACCGGCCACTACGGGTCGGTGGCGGCCACCCAGGGCAACGGCTGGATCTTCCAGGTCTTCGCGGCGGCCGTGATCGGCGGCATCAGCCTCAAGGGGGGCCGCGGCACGCTCTTCGGCGCGCTGACCGGCGTGCTGACGCTCCAGCTTGTCGTCAACGTGATGACGCTGGGCGGGGTGCCGGCGCTGTGGAACCAGTTCCTGAACGGCGCGATCATCATCGTGGCGCTGGTGATCTCGCGGTTCGCGAGCGGCGAGAAGCAGGACTAGCGTCTGCGGCGGGCCCGGACGGCGGAACCGTACGGGCCCGCCGCGTCAGAGCGTCGACCGGAGCCACTGCTCCACGCTTGCGATGTGCACCGTCGCCCACGAGCGCGCCGCCTCGGCGTCACGGTCCCGGAGCGCCGCCAGGATCGCCCGGTGCTCGTGGAGCGTGCGGCTGACCGCGTCCTCCTGGGTGAGCCCGCGCCACACGCGGGCCCGCGTGGTCGGCCCCGACAGCCCGTCGAGCAGGGAGCAGAGCACCGAGTTGCCGGATGTCTGGACGATGCCCCGGTGGAACTCCAGGTCCGTGGCGACCAGTTCCTCCACCGAGGGCGCCGGGCCCAGCGCGTCCAGCTGGGAGCTCAGCGCGTCAAGCTCGGCCTCGCTGATCCGGGACGCGGCCATCGCCGTTGCCGCGGGCTCCAGGATTCGGCGTACGGCCAGGAACTCCAGGACCGTGTCGTCCCGGTGGAAGTCCACGACGAAGCTCAGCGCCTCCAGCAGCAGCTGCGGGTCCAGGCTGGTGACGTACGTGCCGTCGCCCTGCCGTACGTCGAGGATCCGGATCAGGGACAGCGCGCGCACCGCCTCGCGCAGCGAATTCCGGGACAGGCCCAGCTCGGCGGCGAGTTCGCTCTCCTTGGGGAGCCGGTCACCGGGCCGCAACGCACCCGAGACGATCATTCCCTTGATCTTCTCGATGGCCTCGTCCGTGACAGCCATGACGTCCCCCTCGCACTCGTTACTCGAGTCATCCGATGTCTGAGCGTACAACGGGGGCGGCTCCCCGAGGAGCCGCCCCCGTCGACGGAAGAACGCCCTGCCGTCAGGCCTTTTCGCCCAGCAGACCCTCGACCTTGCCACGGATCTCGTCCGTCGCCAGGCCCCGGATCGTCAGCGTCGTGCGGCGGCGCAGCACGTCGTCCGCGGTCTCGGCCCACTCGTGATCCCGGGCGTACACCACCTGCGCCCAGATCTCCGGGGCGTCCGGGTGGATGCGCTCGGCGAGCCCCGGGCTGTCGTTGGCCAGGCGCGCGATGTCGAAGGACAGCGAGCCGTAGTGCGTGGCCAGGTGGCGCGCGGTGTCGGCGGCCATGCGCGGGCCGGGCGCCGGGGAGTCGACCAGCAGACGGTGGGCGACGGCGCGGGGGTTGGCGATGCCCGGCAGCGGGAGCTTCCTCGGCAGGTGCGCGATCGGCTCCATGTCGTCGGCGAGCGGTCGGCCCGGCAGCTCGGCCAGCTTGTTCATCACCGTGCGGCCGATGTGGCGGAAGGTCGTCCACTTGCCGCCGGCCACCGACAGCATTCCGCCGCGGCCCTCGGTGACGACCGTCTCGCGCTTGGCCTTCGAGGTGTCGCCGGGCCCGCCCGGCAGCACCCGCAGACCGGCGAAGGAGTAGGTGATCAGATCGCGCGACAGCTGCTGGTCGCGGATGGAGAACGCGGCCTCGTCGAGGATCTGGGCGATGTCCTTCTCGTTGACCGCGACGTCCGCCGGGTCGCCCTCGTACGCCTCGTCGGTCGTACCGAGCAGCAGCATGTCCTCCCAGGGGAGGGCGAAGGTGATGCGGTACTTGTCGATCGGGGTGGCCAGGGCAGCCTTCCACGGGGAGGTGCGCTTCAGCACCAGGTGCGCGCCCTTGGAGAGACGGATGGAGGGCGCCGCGTTCGGGTCCTCCATCTTCCGCAGGTGATCCACCCACGGGCCGGTCGCGTTCAGCACGAGGCGGGCGGTGACGCCGAACTCGGTGCCGTCCGTACGGTCCCTGAGCTCGGCGCCCGTGACCCGGCCCCGGGTGAAGCGCAGCCCGGTGACCTCGGCGTGGTTGAGGACGACCGTGCCCGCCTCGACGGCCGCGCGGACCGTCATCAGCGCCATCCGGGCGTCGTTCATCTGGTCGTCGCCGTAGACGGCGACGGCCCTCAGGTTCTCCGTACGCAGCTCGGGAACGTCGCGCTGTGCCTTGGCCGGGGATATGACGTGGCCGACGCCGTCACCGAACGCCGACAGCGCCGAGTAGGCGAAGACGCCCGCGCCGAGCTTGGCGGCGCCGTGCGGGCCGCCCTTGTAGACCGGCAGATAGAAGGTGAGCGGGTTGGACAGGTGCGGGGCCACCTCGCGGGAGACCGCGCGCCGCTCGAAGTGGTTCTCCGCGACCAGCTTCACCGCGCCGGTCTGCAGATAGCGCAGACCGCCGTGGAGCAGCTTGGAGGAGGCGGAGGAGGTGGCGCCGGCGAAGTCGCCGGCGTCCACCAGCGCCACCCGCAGCCCGGCCTGCGCGGCATGCCAGGCGGTGGAGATGCCCAGGATGCCGCCGCCGATCACCAGGAGGTCGTACGTCGCCTTGGCAAGCTGCTCCCGGGTCTTGGCGCGGCTCGGCAGGGAACCGGAGGCCGGGTGCGTCCCCAGGGCGGGGACGCTCTGCAGGGTGGTCATGATCGATGGCTCCTCGTCAGCTCTCGTCGTGCTCGATCCAGCCCATGGTCCGTTCGACGGCCTTGAGCCACTGCTTGTACTCGCGGTCGCGCTCGGCCGCGTCCATACGGGGTGTCCACTCGGCGGCCCGGCGCCAGTTGGCGCGGAGGGCGTCGGTGTCCGGCCAGAAGCCGACGGCCAGGCCGGCGGCGTAGGCGGCGCCGAGGCAGGTCGTCTCGGCGACCATCGGACGCACCACGGGGGCGTCCAGGACATCCGCGAGGGTTTGCATCAGCAGGTTGTTGGAGGTCATTCCGCCGTCGACCTTGAGCGCGGTCAGCTCGACGCCCGAGTCCTTGGTCATGGCATCGGTGATCTCGCGGGTCTGCCAGGCGGTGGCCTCGAGAACGGCCCGGGCGATGTGCGCCTTGGTGACGTACCGGGTCAGTCCCGCGATCACACCGCGGGCGTCGGAGCGCCAGTACGGGGCGAAGAGGCCGGAGAAGGCAGGGACGAAGTAGGCACCGCCGTTGTCCTCGACACTCGATGCGAGGGTCTCGATCTCGGCGGCGGAGTTGATCAGGCCCATCTGGTCACGCATCCACTGGACGAGCGCGCCGGTGACGGCGATGGAGCCCTCCAGCGAATAGACCGGCTCCTGGTCGCCGATCTTGTAGCCGACGGTGGTGATCAGCCCGGAGTAAGAGTTGATGATCTTGTTGCCGGTGTTCAGAAGAAGGAACGTGCCGGTGCCGTACGTCGACTTCGCCTCGCCCTCGGAGAAGCACGTCTGGCCGAACAGGGCGGCCTGCTGGTCGCCGAGCGCCGAGGCGACCGGGATGCCGTCCAGGACGCCGCCCTTGACGTGGCCGTACACCTCGGCGGAGGAACGGATCTCCGGCAGCACGGCCAGGGGGACCTCCATGGACTGGGCGATCTTCTCGTCCCACTCCATGGTGTGGAGGTTCATCAGCATCGTCCGGGAGGCGTTGGTGACGTCGGTGACGTGGTGTCCGCCGTCGACTCCGCCGGTGAGGTTCCAGATCACCCAGGAATCCATGGTGCCGAAGAGGATCTCGCCGCGATCGGCGCGCTCGCGCAGGCCCTCGACGTTGTCCAGCAGCCAGCGGACCTTGGGGCCGGAGAAGTAGCTCGCGAGCGGCAGACCGGTCTCGCGGCGGAAGCGGTCCTGGCCGACGTTGCGGCCGAGCTCCCTGCAGAGCTCGTCGGTGCGGGTGTCCTGCCAGACGATGGCGTTGTGGACGGGCTCACCGGTGTTCTTGTCCCAGAGCAGCGTGGTCTCGCGCTGGTTGGTGATGCCGATGGCCTTGACGTCTGCGGCGGTGATGCCGCCCTTCTCAAGGGCGCCGGCCACGACTTCCTGGACGTTGGTCCAGATCTCTGCGGCGTTGTGCTCCACCCAGCCCGGCTTCGGGAAGATCTGCTCGTGCTCCTTCTGGTCGACCGAGACGATCCGGCCGTCCTTGTCGAAGACGATGCAGCGGGAGGAGGTGGTGCCCTGGTCGATGGCCGCGATGAACGGGCCGGCGGTGTGTGCGTCGGTCACGGTGTGCTCCTGAAAGTCTGAGGGAAGGACATACGGCTCACGCGAACGCGATCTGGTAGATACCCGCGGCGAGGGCTCCACCGATCAGCGGTCCCACGACGGGGACCCAGGCGTACCCCCAGTCGGAGCCGCCCTTGTTCGGCATCGGGAGCAGGGCGTGCACGATGCGCGGCCCCAGGTCACGGGCCGGGTTGACGGCGTAACCGGTCGGACCGCCGAGCGAGAAGCCGATGCTGACGACGACGAAGGCGACGATGAGTCCGCCGAGCGTGCCGAGGCCCTTGCCGCTGTCGTTCAGGCCCATGGTGAGTACGGCCAGGACGAGCACGGTCGTGCCGATGATCTCGGTGGCGAGGTTCTGCCAGACGACCCGGATCTCGGGGCCGGTGGAGAAGATGCCGAGCACCGGACCGGCCTTCGGGGCGGCCGCCTCGGTGACCAGGCCCTCCTCGTGGGGCGGCGCGGCGATGATCTCCGGGTCGGTGAGGTGGGCCTTGAACTGGCCGTAGTAGGTGACCCAGGCCAGGAAGGCACCGAGCATGGCGCCGAGCAGCTGGCCGGCGAAGTAGACGGGGACGTTGCTCCAGTCCCCGCTCGTGATCGCGATACCGAGCGTGACCGCCGGGTTCAGGTGCGCACCGGACATGGGGCCCGATATGTAGACCGCCGTCATGACCGCGAAGCCCCACCCGAAGGCGATGGCGACCCAGCCGGCGTTCTGCGCCTTGGAGCGCTTGAGCACGACGGCGGCGACAACGCCGGCGCCGAGCAGGATGAGTACGGCGGTACCAATGATCTCGCCGATGAAGATGTCGGAGCTGGACACCCGCGACTCCTTTGTCCTTCGTCCAGGGGAAGGCGAACCGACGGGTCCCTCCGTGGTTCGCGCCCTCGGGGGATGAGAGCGATACCGGCCCTTGGCGTTGCCACACTCTAGCGCGTATCGCCGGTAGGTGTTCGACAATGCCGACCGATGGACGGCAGTTTTGCCCCCTGGTGAACACGACGTCAAGGGTTGTGTGGCCGATAACCCGATCGTTATCGATGATGCGCCCGAACGGCTGGAATCGCCTGGCGTGCCGGGGGCGGCGGCCCGTCGGCGCAGGTCAGCCGTGTGGCCGCGGGACGTAGGTTGCGGGCACGCGTTCGGCACCAAGGCGCAAGGACCTGCGGCGCGGTGCCGGAACCGCCCGGGTGCGGGCGCAGGGGCGGTTGCCGGAACGCCCCGGGCGGGGACGCATGGGGCGCGGTGACCTGTGGGGCGCGGTTCAGGGCCGCCCGGCGTCCGGAAGCGCCCGAGCGCTCAGAACCTTCCGGCGCCCAGGTCGCGGGAGACCGCGCGCGCACAGTCCCGTACTGCCGCCACCAGTTCCGAGCGCAGCTCCTGGCCGTCGCAGACCCGCTCCACCGCACCCGTGATCGCCACGGCGCCGACGGGCATCCGGCGCCGGTCGTGAATGGGCGCGGCCACCGCGGCGACGCCCTCCCAGGTCTCCTCGACGTCGTCGGCCCAGCCCCGTGCCCGCGTCAGGTCGAGCACACCCTCGAAGCCCTTCAGGTCGCAGACGGTCCGCGCGGTGAACGCCTTGCGCTCGAGCTCCAGGACCTCACTGTGCGCCACCGGGTCGTACGCCGACAGCACCTTGCCCAGGGCGGTGGAGTGCAGCGGCTGCATCGCGCCGACCTCCAGCACCTGCCGGCTGTCGTCGGGGCGGAAGACGTGGTGGACGATGAGCACGCCGCGCTGGTGCAGCACCCCCAGGTGCACGCTCTCACCGCTGGAACGCGCCAGGTCGTCCGTCCAGACCAGCGCGCGGGCCCGCAACTCGTGGACATCCAGATAGCTGTTGCCGAGCCGCAGCAGCTCGGCCCCCAGCTGGTAGCGGCCGGACGCCGCGTCCTGCTCGACGAAGCCCTCCGCCTGCAGCGTGCGCAGAATGCCGTGCGCCGTTCCCTTGGCCAGGTCCAGTGACGAAGCGATGTCGGACAGCCCGAGCCGGCGTTCGCCGCCCGCGAGCAGCCGCAGCATTGCCGCCGCCCGTTCGAGCGACTGGATGTTCTTCGCCATCGCCTGGCCCCTTCTCACCATGGTTCGACAATGCTGAACATTATCTGCCCATGCCGAATTGCTGTTACCGCCAGGACAGTCTGTCAAGACCGACCGGATCGAGACATCATCGAGTCATCACCCGGTCGCCGGGGAGAGCATGCCGTCCACCGGCTGGGACGGGACGCCGCACTCCGGAACGCCCGGCTACTCTGGCCGGGTGCGTCTTCCGCAGAGGAGCCGCAAAGCCGACAGCCGTCGCATCCCAGGGAGCACTTCCATGGCCTCGTTGCCGACCCCTTCCGCCGACAGCCGGATTTCCGCCGACAGCAGGACCCGAGCCGCCGCTCTACGCGAGGCCCTGGCCACCCGTGTGGTGGTGGCCGACGGTGCCATGGGCACGATGCTCCAGGCGCAGGACCCCACCCTCGACGACTTCCAGGACCTCGAGGGCTGCAACGAGATCCTCAATGTGACGCGCCCCGACATCGTCCGCTCTGTCCACTCCGCGTACTTCGAGGTCGGCGTCGACTGCGTCGAGACGAACACCTTCGGGGCGAACTTCGCGGCGCTGGGGGAGTACGACATCGCCGAGCGGGTGTACGAGCTCTCCGAGGCGGGTGCCCGCATCGCCCGCGAGGCCGCCGACGAGTACACGGTCTCCTCGGGGCAGCAGCGGTGGGTGCTGGGCTCGATGGGCCCGGGCACGAAGCTGCCCACGCTGGGCCACGCCTCGTACACCGTGCTGCGCGACGCGTACCAGCAGAACGCAGAGGGGATGATCGTGGGCGGCGCCGACGCGCTCCTCGTCGAGACCACCCAGGACCTCCTCCAGACGAAGGCCGCCGTGCTCGGCGCCCGCCGGGCCCTGGAGGCCACCGGCACCGACCTGCCGCTGATCGTGTCGGTGACCGTCGAGACCACGGGCACGATGCTGCTGGGTTCGGAGATCGGTGCGGCGCTCACGGCGCTGGAGCCGCTGGGCATCGACATGATCGGTCTGAACTGTGCGACCGGCCCGGCCGAGATGAGCGAGCACCTGCGCTACCTCGCCCGCCACTCCCGTATCCCGCTGTCCTGCATGCCCAACGCCGGTCTGCCCGTCCTCGGCAAGGACGGCGCCCACTACCCGCTGAGCGCGCCCGAGCTCGCCGACGCGCAGGAGACCTTCGTCCGCGAGTACGGGCTCTCCCTGGTCGGTGGTTGCTGCGGTACGACGCCGGAACATCTGCGCCAGGTCGTCGAGCGGGTCCGCGACCTCGCCCCGCCCCCCCGCCGGCCGCGCCCCGAGCCCGGCGCCGCCTCCCTCTACCAGACGGTCCCCTTCCGGCAGGACACCTCGTACCTGGCCATCGGCGAGCGGACGAACGCCAACGGGTCGAAGAAGTTCCGTGAGGCGATGCTGGCCGGCCGCTGGGACGACTGCGTGGAGATGGCGCGCGACCAGATCCGCGAGGGCGCGCACATGCTGGACCTGTGCGTCGACTACGTCGGGCGCGACGGTGTCGCGGACATGGAGGAGCTGGCCGGCCGTTTCGCCACCGCCTCCACGCTCCCGATCGTGCTGGACTCCACCGAGGTGGAGGTCATCCGCGCCGGGCTGGAGAAGCTCGGCGGCCGGGCGGTGATCAACTCGGTGAACTACGAGGACGGCGACGGCCCGGACTCGCGGTTCGCGAAGGTCACCCGGCTGGCACAGGAGCACGGTGCGGCCCTGATCGCGCTCACCATCGACGAGGAGGGCCAGGCCCGCACCGCCGAGAAGAAGGTCGAGATCGCCGAGCGGCTCATCGCGGACCTCACCGGGAACTGGGGCATCAACGAGTCGGACATCCTGATCGACACGCTCACCTTCACGATCTGCACCGGTCAGGAGGAGTCCCGCAAGGACGGTGTCGCGACGATCGAGTCGATCCGCGAGCTCAAGCGGCGCCACCCGGACGTTCAGACCACCCTCGGTCTGTCGAACATCTCCTTCGGCCTGAACCCGGCCGCCCGGATCCTGCTCAACTCGGTCTTCCTCGACGAGTGCGTGAAGGCGGGCCTGGACTCGGCGATCGTCCACGCGAGCAAGATCCTGCCGATCGCCCGCTTCGACGAGGAGCAGGTCACCACGGCCCTCGACCTGATCCACGACCGGCGCAGCGAGGGCTACGACCCGCTGCAGAAGCTGATGGCTCTGTTCGAGGGCGTCGACACCAAGTCGATGAAGGCCGGCAAGGCCGAGGAACTGCTCGCGCTGCCGCTGGAGGAGCGCCTCAAGCGCCGCATCATCGACGGTGAGAAGAACGGCCTGGAGGCCGATCTCGCCGAGGCCCTCGGGGAGCGCCCCGCCCTCGACATCGTCAACGACACCCTGCTGGACGGCATGAAGGTCGTCGGTGAGCTGTTCGGCTCCGGCCAGATGCAGCTGCCGTTCGTCCTGCAGTCCGCCGAGGTCATGAAGTCTGCGGTGGCCTATCTGGAGCCGCACATGGAGAAGTCGGACGCGGAGGGCAAGGGCACCATCGTGCTCGCGACCGTCCGCGGCGACGTCCACGACATCGGCAAGAACCTCGTGGACATCATCCTGTCCAACAACGGCTACAACGTGGTCAACCTCGGCATCAAGCAGCCCGTCTCCGCGATCCTCGAGGCCGCCGAGGAGCACCGGGCCGATGTCATCGGCATGTCCGGCCTCCTCGTGAAGTCCACCGTGATCATGAAGGAGAACCTGGAGGAGCTAAACCAGCGCAAGCTGGCGGCCGAGTACCCGGTGATCCTCGGCGGGGCCGCGCTGACGCGTGCGTACGTCGAGCAGGACCTGCACGAGATCTACGAGGGCGAGGTCCGCTACGCCCGCGACGCGTTCGAGGGCCTGCGCCTGATGGACGCCCTGATCGCGGTCAAGCGCGGCGTACCCGGCGCCGCCCTTCCCGAGCTCAAGCAGCGCCGGGTCCGGGCCACCACGGCCGCCGTCGAGGAGGACCGGGCCGACGAAGGTGCCGTGCGCTCCGACGTCGCCACCGACAACCGCGTCCCCGAACCGCCCTTCTGGGGCACCCGCGTCGTCAAGGGCATCCAGCTCAAGGAGTACGCGTCCTGGCTGGACGAGGGCGCGCTCTTCAAGGGCCAGTGGGGCCTCAAGCAGGCCCGCACCGGTGACGGCCCGACGTACGAGGAGCTCGTCGAGACCGAGGGCCGCCCGCGGTTGCGCGGCTGGCTGGACCAGCTGCACACGCAGAACATGCTGGAGGCGGCCGTCGTCCACGGCTACTTCCCCTGTGTGTCCAAGGGCGACGACCTGATCCTGCTGAACGAGGACGGCTCCGAACGCACCCGCTTCACCTTCCCGCGCCAGCGCCGCGGGCGGCGCCTGTGCCTGGCCGACTTCTTCCGTCCGGAGGAGTCCGGCGAGACGGACGTGGTCGGCCTCCAGGTCGTCACCGTGGGCTCGAGGATCGGCGATGCCACGGCGAAGCTCTTCGAGTCCGACTCGTACCGCGACTACCTCGAACTGCACGGCCTGTCCGTCCAGTTGGCCGAGGCCCTCGCCGAGTACTGGCACGCCCGCGTCCGCAGCGAGCTCGGCTTCGGCGGCGAGGACCCGGCGGACATCGAGGACATGTTCGCGCTCAGGTACCGGGGAGCACGCTTCTCGCTCGGCTACGGAGCGTGCCCGGATCTGGAGGACCGGGCGAAGATCGCGGAGCTGCTCGAGCCCGAGCGCATCGGCGTCAAGCTCTCCGAGGAGTTCCAGCTCCACCCCGAGCAGTCCACGGACGCGATCGTGATCCACCACCCCGAGGCGAAGTACTTCAACGCTCGGTGACCACAACCCAGGGTCAACAAGACACACGGTAAGCAATCCACGCACTTCTGCCGCAGGAGTCGTACACTTATCGGTCCAGTGCAGGCCGGTCGCCCTCCCTCACCGGGAGGGCGGCCGGCCTTCTCGTCCCTCCCGGAGGTGTGCCGATGACCAGCACGGTCCCCGCGTCCTTGTCCCGCACCGCGGGCGGCTCTGCCCTGCAGGCCGTCTTCCTGGACATGGACGGCACCCTGGTGGACACCGAGGGCTTCTGGTGGGAAGCCGAGGTGGAGGTCTTCGCCGGCCTCGGGCACGACCTGGACGAGGCATGGCGGGACGTCGTGGTCGGCGGTCCGATGACCCGCAGCGCGGGCTATCTCATCCAGGCGACCGGCGCGGACATCAGCCTCGCGGAGCTCACCGTGCTGCTGAACGAACGCTTCGAGGACCGGATCGCCCGCGGTGTGCCGCTGATGCCGGGCGCCGAGCGGCTGCTCGCCGAGCTCGCCGAGCACAACATCCCCACGGCCCTCGTCTCCGCGTCCCACCGGCGCATCATCGACCGTGTGCTGGCCTCCCTCGGCCGCGACCGCTTCGCGCTCACCGTTGCGGGCGACGAGGTGGCGCGGACCAAGCCGCACCCGGATCCGTATCTCTTCGCCGCCCGCGGCCTGGGCGCCGAGCCCCCGCGCTGCGCCGTCATCGAGGACACCGCCACCGGTGTCGCCTCGGCCGAGGCCGCGGGCTGCATGGTCGTCGCGGTCCCGTCCGTCGCCCCGATCGCGCCCGGTGACGGTCGTGTGGTCGTGGGTTCGCTCGAGGAAGTCGACCTGTCCTTCCTCCGCACGTTCATCACCCGAATGAACTAAGGCGCGTACCGAGTGTGTCCTTCAATTCCGGTGGAAACTCAGGGCATCTGGCCGTGTATTTTCTGTAACCCCATTCTGGCGTGACGTTCGTCACTCGAAGTTACGTCCGAATTCGCGATTCCTGCGGTCCAGGTCCGGTCTGCGGTGTTTCGGGTGTGCCCTTGTGTCCGGATTGATGGAGTGGTGTACGAATCATCCGGCCGCATGGATATCGATGCGCCGTCATTTCTGATCACCGGGCCGTGACGGCCCAACTCACGCCCGGTCCAGGACTCGTGGCTCTCGCACTAATCTCGACGCGAGAACTTCGCCGCACCCACCATGTGCCCCGGACGCCAATCACGTCGCCGTGGGCACAGGCCCGATCGCTCGCAATCCCGGCCCGATCGCACCGCCCCGACCGGGCGGCCGCGGCGGAGTGTCCCGTACGCCGCTGTATCCCAGTGAGGGATGAGGGAGAAACGTCCACGATGAACCGCAAGACACTGGTGCTGCCGGCCCTGGTGGGCCTGCTCGCCCCCGTACTCGCCGCCTGCGGTACTTCGGGCAGCGGGTCCGACGGTGGCGACGCCATTGTCGTGGGCACCACGGACCAGTTCGTCGCCAACAGTGACGCCCCTGCCCCCTTCGACCCGGCCTACGCGTACGACACCGGCGCCTGGAACGTCCTCCGGCAGACCGTGCAGACGCTGATGCACGTCCCGCGCGGTGGCGGCCAGCCCGTGCCCGAGGCTGCGTCCCGCTGCACCTTCACGGACACCGAGAGCGAGAGCTACCGCTGCACGCTCCGCGACGGCCTGAAGTTCTCCGACGGCAAGCCCGTGACCGCCGAGGACGTGAAGTTCTCCATCGAGCGGGTCCTGAACATCAAGTCGGACAACGGTGCGGCCGGTCTGCTGGCGAACATCGACACCATCGAGGTCAAGGACGACAAGGAGCTCGTCTTCCACCTCAGCACGCCCGACGCCACGTTCCCGTACAAGCTTTCCACGCCCGTCGCCGGCATCCTCAGCCGCGACGCGTACGACGGCAAGAAGCTGCGCGAGGGCTTCGAGGTGAACGGCTCGGGCCCGTACACCCTGAAGGCCGAGACCGAGGGCGACAAACTCGTCAGCGCCGTGTTCACCAAGAACCCCGACTACAAGGGCGACCTGAAGCTGCGCAACGACAAGGTCGAGCTGCGCTCCTTCCCGGACGCCGCGACCATGGGCAGGGCCCTGGAGTCCGGCGAGATCGACATGATGGCCCGCGCCATGTCGCCCGAGCAGATCAAGGCGCTCTCCGAGAGCCCCAAGGAGGGCATCGAACTCAAGGAGATGCCCGGCCTGGAGATCCGCTACCTGGCCTTCAACACCAAGGACCCGGCGGTGAAGGACAAGGCGGTGCGCCAGGCGATGGCGAGCGTCGTCGACCGGGGCCGGATCGCGGGCAAGGTGTACGGCGCGACCGCCGAGCCGCTCTACTCGCTGATCCCGTCGAGCATCACCGGGCACACCAACTCGTTCTTCAACAAGTACGGCGAGCCGAGCCGCAAGAAGGCCGCCGACCTCCTCGGTGACGCCGGGATCGACACCCCGGTCAAGCTGACCCTGCACTACACGACCGACCACTACGGCCCCGGCACGGCCAAGGAGTTCGCGGAGCTGCGCGACCAGCTCAACGCCACCAAGCTCTTCGACGTCACCGTCCAGGGCACCGAGTGGTCGAAGTTCCGTCCCGCCCAGAAGCGCGGCGACTACGCCGTCTTCGGTCTCGGCTGGTTCCCCGACTTCCCGGACCCGGACAACTACATCGCCCCGTTCCTGGACGCGGACAACTTCCTCAACTCTCCCTACGTGAGCACGGTCGCACGCAACGAGCTCATCCCCGAGTCCCGCCGCCAGGCGGACCGCACCGCCGCGGCGGTGCCCTTCAACAAGCTGCAGGACATCGTCGCCACCGATGTGCCGGTGCTGCCGCTGTGGCAGGGCAAGCAGTACGTCGCCGCCCGGTCGGACATCACCGGCGTCGAGTGGACCCTCAACTCCTCCTCCGACCTGCAGTTGTGGGAGCTGGCCCGCGGCACCGCCTGATCCGCGGCACCACCCGACCTTCAGTACCCGGCCGTGAACGTCGCGGCCTGTCACGAGAGCAAGAGGCAAGGTTCTGTGAAGGCAAGAGTCAAGACATGGACGGTCCCCCTCGCCGCGGGGCTTTCCGCCGCTCTGCTGGCGGGCTGCGGCGCCGACAAGGGCGACGATCAGTCCGGCGACAACGCCAGAGTGGTCGTCGGCATGTCCGACGAGGTCCTGGCCACGGACCCGGCGGACGGCTACGACCCCGGCTCGTGGCTGCTGTTCAACAACGTCTTCCAGTCCCTGATGAGCTTCCCCAAGGGCGGCTCGACCCCGCAGCCCGAGGCCGCCGAGAAGTGCTCATTCGAGAGCGGCGGCAGCACGGTCTACCGCTGCACGCTGCGCGAGGGCCTGAAGTTCAGCAACGGCAACGCGCTCACCTCGGAGGACGTCAAGTTCTCCTTCGAGCGCGCGCTGAAGATCGACAGTGACTCCGGCCCGGTCCCGCTGCTGTCCACCATCGACCGCATCGAGACCCCCGACGAGCGGACGGTCGTCTTCCACCTCACGGTGCCCGACGCCACCTTCCCCAGCAAGATCGCTTCGGGTGCGGGCTCCATCGTCGACCACCGCGAGTACGAGGCCGGCTCGCTGCGCACCGACGGCAAGGCGGTCGGCTCGGGTCCGTACAAGCTCGACTCGTTCAGCGACACGGAGGCCGTCTTCTCGGTCAACCCCGAGTACAACGGCACCGCCGAGGTGAAGAACGGTGGCGTCACGCTCACCCTCTTCCACGGCGACCAGAAGAGGCTCGGCTCCGCTCTCAAGCAGGGTGACGTCGACGTCGCCTACCGAGGACTCACCGCCCCGGACATCGCCGAGCTCCAGGCCTCCCTCTCCGCCGACGACGAGCAGATCCAGGTCGTCGAGGGCAGCAGCGCCGAGGTCCAGCACCTCGTCTTCAACATGAAGGACCCGGTCGCGGGCAAGCGGGCGGTGCGCGAGGCCTTCGCGTACATCGTCGACCGGGACGCCCTCGTCCGTGACGTCTACGAGGCCACCGCGACGCCGCTGTACTCGATCGTCCCGGCCGGCATCGGCACCCACAACACCGCCTTCTTCGACCGCTACGGCGGCAGCCCTCAGCCCGACGAGGCCCGCAAGGCGCTGCGGTCGGCGGGCATCACCGACAAGGTGGAGCTCACCCTCTGGTCCACTCCGAGCCGCTACGGTCCGGCGACCGACCAGGAACTGAACGCGATCGCCAAGCAGCTCAACGACAGCGGGCTGTTCGAGGCCACCGTCAAGTCCGTCGAGTTCGGGCAGTACGAGAAGGACGTCCAGGCCGGGAAGTACGGCGTCTATGTGAAGGGCTGGGTTCCCGACTACCCGGACCCCGACAACTTCACGGCGCCGTTCTTCGGTCCCGACAACGTCCTGGGCAACAACTACGAGAACAAGAAGATCACCGGGCAGATCATCCCGGAGACCTCGGCCATGACCGACCGCGCGGCGACCGAGGAGAAGTTCGCGCAGCTCCAGGACGTCGTCGCCGAGGACGTTCCCATCCTGCCGCTGTGGCAGGGCAAGCAGTACGCCGTCGCCCACGGCAATGTCACGGGCCTCGAGTGGACGCTCGACGCCTCGACGGTCTTCCGCTTCTGGGAGATCAAGAAGGGCTGAGGCAGTCTGTGAGCAAAGGGCCCGGTGCGCATTGCGGACCGGGCCTTCTCGCTGTGCTCGTGCACGGCCGCGCTCACCGCACGGCGTTCATCGGGTCGCCGCCGCTCACTCACTGCGCGCCGGGGCGCACCAGACCGCTCTCGTACGCGTACACCGCGGCCTGCACCCGGTCCCGCAGGCCGAGCTTCGTCAGCACATGGCCGACATGCGTCTTGACCGTCGTTTCGCTGACGAACAGATCCGCGGCGATCTCCGCGTTCGACAGGCCCCGGGCGACCAGCTTGAGCACCTCGACCTCGCGCTCGGTCAGCGTGTGCAGCGCGTCCGGGACCGACTCCTCGCCGGACGGCAGATGGTCCGCGTACTTGTCGAGCAACCGACGCGTGATGCTCGGGGCGAGCATCGCCTCACCGGCCGCGACCACACGGATCGCCTGGACCAGCTCGTTCGCGGGCGCGTCTTTGAGGAGGAAGCCGCTGGCGCCCGCCTTGAGCGCCTCCACGACGTACTCGTCGAGGTCGAAGGTGGTCAGCACCAGCACCTTCGCCGGGCCGTCCCGCCCCGGGCCGGTGATCTGCCGGGTCGCCTCCACGCCGTCCATCCGCGGCATGCGGATGTCCATCAGCACCACGTCGGGCTGCAGCGCCCGCACCTGGTCCAGCGCCTGAAGGCCGTCCCCGGCCTCACCGACCACCGCGAGGTCCTGCTCCGCCTCCAGGATCATCCGGAAGCCGGTGCGCAACAGCGGTTGATCGTCGACCAGTAGGACGCGGATAGCCACAGGTTCTCCTTCGCTTGACCACTCCCCATTCTGCCTCTGGTTCGCGGGCGGTCGTTCCGCCGGGGCGGACCGAGCGGCAGACACAGGCCCACGGTCCACGACGACCGTCACACCGGGGGCCCCACCGGGACCACCGGCAAGGGGTACACCGGAGGCGTCCCGCCGAACTCCGGGCACACCGACTGGTGATCGCACCACCCGCACAGCTTCGTCGGCCGCGGCCGCCAGTCCCCCGTCTCCGTCGACCGCATGATCGCGTCCCACAGCGCCAGCAGCTTGCGCTCCACCCGCTCGAGATCGGCCGTGACCGGGTCGTAGGTCAGCACCTCGCCGCTGCCCAGGTACACCAGCTGCAGCCGACGGGGCACGACGCCCTTCAGCCGCCAGACGACGAGCGCGTAGAACTTCATCTGGAACAGGGCGCCCTCGCTGTACTCCGGCCGGGGCGCCTTGCCCGTCTTGTAGTCGACGATCCGCACCTCACCCGTCGGCGCGACATCGACCCGGTCGATCACTCCGCGCAGCCTGAGCCCCGACTCCAGCTCCGTCTCCACGAACATCTCGCGCTCGGCGGGCTCCAGTCGCGTCGGGTCCTCCAGCGTGAACCAGCGCTCCACCAGCTGCTCCGCCTCCGACATCCAGCGTGCCAGCCGCTCGCCGTCCGCGTCCTCCGCGAACAGCTGACCCAGCTCGGGCCTCGACTCCAGGAGCCGGTCCCACTGCCCGGGAATCAGCGACTTCGCGCGCGGAGGCGTGCGCTCCGCGGCGGGCGCGTCGAAGAGCCGCTCCAGCACGGCGTGCACGAGCGTGCCCCGGGTCGCCGCCTCGCTCGGCTTCTCCGGCAGCTTGTCGATCACCCGGAAGCGGTAGAGCAGGGGGCACTGCATGAAATCGCTTGCCCGTGAGGGGGACAGCGACATCGGCGGCCTGCCCTCCGGCGCGGACGGCGGACCCTCCGGCGGGGAGGGATGGCCGTCAGCCGCCGACGGCCGGTCCTCCAGGACAGGCGGGCGGCCCTCCGCAGCGGGCGCGGGTACGCGCGCGTCAGGCGCCGGCCCCTCCGATGCGGGCGTGCGGCCCTCCGATGCGGGCGGCTGACTCGTACTCATGACGACGACCCTACGGCCCGCGACTGACAGCGAGCGGAATACCATCGACGTCAGACCCTCTCGCACCGCGAGATCGAGTGAGCGACATGATCGAGCGAGGCGCATCTCGCAACGAAGGGAATCCGTGAAAAAGGACGAGGAGAGCGGCGAGCAGACGCGCCCGGGGTCCGGCACGGGGGGCGTGGACCCCGACAGCGGCAGGCAGCAGCGCTCCGAAGAGCCCGGAGGCGGCATCCTCATGGGCCGCCCCTTCGGTGTGCCCGTGTACGTCGCCCCCAGCTGGTTCCTCGTCGCCGCTCTCATCACGTGGGTCTTCGGCGGACAGCTCGAGCGGGTACTGCCCGAACTCGGCGGCGCCCGCTATCTCGTGTCGCTCTTCTTCGCCGTCGCCTTCTACGCCTCCGTGCTCGTCCACGAGCTGGCCCACACCATCGCCGCGCTCCGCTTCAAGCTGCCGGTGCGCCGCATCCAGCTCCAGTTCTTCGGCGGTGTCTCGGAGATCGAGAAGGAGGCCGAGACGCCCGGCCGCGAGTTCGTCCTCGCCTTCGTCGGACCGCTGCTCTCACTCGTCCTGGCCGGGGTCTTCTACCTCGGCATGCAGGCCGTCGAGCCCGGCACCGTCCCCGGCGTCCTGCTCGCCGGACTGATGATCTCCAACCTGATCGTCGCCGCCTTCAACCTGCTGCCCGGACTGCCGTTGGACGGCGGCCGGATGCTCCGCGCCGTCGTCTGGAAGATCACGGGCAAGCCGATGAGCGGCACCGTTGCCGCGGCCTGGATCGGCCGCGCGCTCGCCGTCGCGGTCCTGATCGGCCTCCCGCTGCTCACCCACACCGGCGTCCTCGGCAACGCCACCGAGGACATCGGCGGCATGGACACCGTCACCGACGCGCTGCTCGCCGCGATCCTCGCGGCCATCATCTGGACCGGTGCCGGCAACAGCCTGCGCATGGCCCGGTTGCGCGAGCACCTTCCCGAACTGCGCGCCCGCACCCTCACCAGGCGCGCCGTCCCCGTCGAGTCCGACACGCCCCTCTCCGAGGCGCTGCGCCGTGCCAACGAGGCGGGGGCCCGAGCCCTCGTCGTCGTCGACGGCCATGGCGACCCGACCGCTCTGGTCCGTGAGTCGTCCATCGTCGGCGTCCCCGAGCACCGCCGCCCCTGGGTCGCCGTCAGCGGCCTCGCTCAGGACCTCACCGACGGTATGAAGGTCCCCGCCGAACTCGCCGGCGAAGCCCTCCTCGACCGGCTCCGGGCCACACCCGCCACGGAGTACCTGGTCGTCGAGGAGACCGGCGAGATCTACGGTGTGCTGTCTACGGCGGACGTCGAGCGCGCCTTCGTCAAGGCCATGGCAAGACCGCCCGCTTAACCCCGGTACTCTGGTCACATGTCCGAACCGACCGGTGCCGCCCGCCGTCGCGGGCCCTTCAAGGTCGGGGACCAGGTCCAGCTCACCGACCCCAAGGGACGCCACTACACGTTCACGCTCGAGGCCGGGAAGAACTTCCACACCCACAAGGGTTCCTTCCCGCACGACGAGCTGATCGGTGCTCCCGAGGGCAGTGTTGTCCGTACCACGGGAAACGTCGCCTACCTCGCGCTGCGCCCCCTGCTCCCCGACTACGTCCTGTCCATGCCCCGCGGCGCCGCCGTGGTCTACCCCAAGGACGCGGGGCAGATCCTTGCCTTCGCGGACATCTTCCCCGGCGCGCGCGTCGTCGAGGCAGGGGTCGGCTCCGGCTCGCTGAGCAGCTTCCTGCTCCGGGCCATCGGCGACGAGGGGATGCTGCACTCGTACGAGCGCCGCGAGGACTTCGCGGAGATTGCCAAGGGCAACGTCGAGCGTTACTTCGGCGGACCGCACCCCGCATGGACGCTCACCGTCGGTGACCTCCAGGACAATCTCTCTGACGCCGACGTCGACCGCGTCATTCTGGACATGCTCGCCCCCTGGGAGTGCCTGGAGGCCGTCTCCAAGGCGCTCGTCCCGGGCGGCATCCTCTGCTGCTACGTGGCCACCACCACCCAGCTCGCCCGGACCGTCGAGTCCATCCGCGAGATCGGGTGCTACGCCGAGCCCCAGCCCTGGGAGTCCATGATCCGCAACTGGCACGTCGAGGGTCTGGCCGTCCGCCCGGACCACCGGATGATCGGACACACCGGCTTCCTCGTCACCGCCCGCCGTCTCGCGGACGGCGTGGAGCCCCCGATGCGTCGCCGCCGCCCCGCGAAGGGCGCCTACGGCGAGGACTACGAGGGCCCCAACAAGGGCTGACCGCCCATCAGGGCCCGCGCCCTG
The DNA here is from genome assembly GCF_040296405.1 of Streptomyces sp. NPDC002133. Taxonomy (NCBI): domain Bacteria; kingdom Bacillati; phylum Actinomycetota; class Actinomycetes; order Kitasatosporales; family Streptomycetaceae; genus Streptomyces; species Streptomyces sp. NPDC002133. The sequence continues at coordinate 103,732 of NZ_JBEOXF010000003.1, forward strand.
AACAACGCAGTGGTGCCGCCGTCGAGTTCCCGGGACGTGCCCGGGAACTCGACGGCGGCACCTTTACGTTGGCATTGCCCACCCCCCTGTTCCCGCTTCCTGTGACGTGTGGCACGATGCCTCCCACCCCCACCGGCACTGCCCTCACAGGAGACACCCCGCGTGCAGACCTCCGCGACGCTTCCGGACCTCGCGCACACGCACACCCGCCCGGTGCACTGGCTGGCCACCGCGACGGCGATGGCCGCGGTCGTCGCCGGTGCGGGACTTCTCCAGCCGGACGCCGCGAAAGCGGACCAGTCGGGCTCCGGGATCGCCGCGGCGGCAGCGCCCGCGCCGGACGCCGCAGCCGTGGAACTGCCCCTCGAGTGCGGCGCAGCCGGTACGACGGTCGTGAAGAGGGCCTCGGGGGACCTGGACGGGGACGGCGGGGCCGAGACGGCCGTGGTGGCCCGCTGCGAGGCCGGCTCGGGCACTCCGCCCAGCGGCATCTACGTCATCGCGCGGTCGTCCGCAGGGCAGCCGCGCATCGTGGCGACCCTGGTCGAACCGTCCGAGCGTCTCAGCGTCACCGACTTCGCCGTCCGTGACGGCGCGGTCACGGCAACGCTCCTCGGCTACTCCTCGCCCGACGTCCCGCGCTGCTGCCCGGACGAACGGGAGAAGGTCAAGTGGCAGTGGAGCGGCGGGAAGTTCGTGGAGTCCGTCGAGGCAGATTCCGCCACGGACAGTGTGTGATCCGTCACCCTGCGTCTACTCCGCGTCGGGTCCGTACACCTCGACCCTGTCCGAAACGCGACGTACATGAATGCAGTCGCCGGGGCACTCCTTGGCCGAGTCGATGACATCGGTCAGCAGGGGAAGCGGCACCGGCGTTGTGGCGCCCGGCTGCTGCAACAGCGCGTCGTCCGCGCTCTTCACATAGGCCAGGCCGTCGATGTCCAGCTCGAAGACCTCGGGTGCGTACTGGGCGCAGATACCGTCGCCGGTGCAGAGGTCCTGGTCGATCCAGACTTCGAGAGCCTCGTTCATGTCGCCTGCCGTTCCTGCGCGGTGTGCATCAATAGGTGCCAGCCCTGACGGGTGTTGACCGTTCCGACGATACAACCGCCCGCTTTCCGATGTTGATGGGTGGGTATTCCCCTGGCGTGAGGGGCAGCGCAAGGGTGAAGATCGGACACACCCCTTCCGTCTTTGTGATCTAGGGGTTTCAATCACCACCCACCCAGGTAGGGTCAGGAAGCGTCCAGCTCCCCTTGGAGGAGGTGAGGACCGTGGCAGCCCACGACGACGACAACAACCGCGGCTTCCGGCCGGGACGGGGGTCTGAAGACCCTGCCGGTCAGGTTGCCTATCTTGAGCAGGAGATCGCCGTCCTGCGCCGCAAGCTCGCCGACTCTCCGCGTCATACGAGGATTCTCGAGGAGCGGATCGTCGAGCTGCAGACAAACCTGGCCGGCGTGTCCGCTCAGAACGAACGACTGGCGAACACGCTCCGTGAGGCCCGCGACCAGATCGTGGCCCTCAAGGAAGAGGTCGACCGGCTCGCACAGCCGCCGGCCGGCTTCGGTGTCTTCCTGCAGGCGAACGATGACGGCACCGCCGACATCTTCACCGGGGGCCGCAAGCTCCGGGTGAACGTCAGCCCCAGCGTCGAGCTCGACGAGCTCAGGCGCGGCCAGGAACTCATGCTCAACGAGGCGCTCAACGTGGTCGAGGCCATGGAGTTCGAGCGCACCGGGGACATCGTCACCCTCAAGGAGATCCTCGAGGACGGCGAGCGCGCCCTGGTGATCGGGCACACCGACGAGGAACGGGTGGTGCGGCTCGCGGACACGCTGCTGGACACCACCGTCCGCCCCGGCGACGCCCTGCTGCTCGAGCCCAGGTCCGGCTACGTCTACGAAGTGATCCCCAAGAGCGAGGTCGAGGAGCTCGTCCTCGAAGAGGTCCCGGACGTCGACTACGACAAGATCGGCGGTCTGGGCAACCAGATCGAGATGATCCGCGACGCGGTCGAGCTCCCGTACCTCCACCCGGACCTCTTCAAGGAGCACGAACTGCGGCCGCCGAAGGGCATCCTGCTCTACGGCCCGCCCGGTTGCGGAAAGACGCTGATCGCGAAGGCGGTCGCGAATTCCCTCGCCAAGAAGGTCGCCGAGGTGACCGGCCAGCCCGCGGGGAAGAGCTACTTCCTCAACATCAAGGGCCCCGAGCTCCTCAACAAGTACGTCGGTGAGACCGAGCGGCACATCCGCCTGGTCTTCCAGCGTGCCCGGGAGAAGGCGAGCGAGGGCACCCCCGTCATCGTCTTCTTCGACGAGATGGAATCCCTCTTCCGCACCCGCGGCTCCGGTGTCAGCTCGGACGTCGAGAACACGATCGTTCCGCAGCTGCTCGCCGAGATCGACGGTGTGGAGGGCCTCGAGAACGTGATCGTGATCGGCGCCTCCAACCGCGAGGACATGATCGACCCCGCGATCCTGAGGCCGGGCCGGCTGGACGTCAAGATCAAGATCGAGCGTCCTGACGCGGAGGCCGCGAGGGACATTTTCGCGAAGTACCTCAGGCCTTCGCTGCCGCTCCACTCGGACGATCTCGCCGAGCACACCGGCTCCAAGGACGCCGCGGTCCAGGGCATGATCCAGTCCGTTGTGGAGCAGATGTACGCCGAGTCCGAGGAGAACCGCTTCCTCGAGGTCACGTACGCCAACGGTGACAAGGAAGTCCTGTACTTCAAGGACTTCAATTCCGGCGCCATGATCCAGAACATCGTGGACCGGGCCAAGAAGATGGCCATCAAGGCCTTCCTCGACCACAACCAGAAGGGCCTCCGCGTCTCGCACCTGCTCCAGGCCTGCGTGGACGAATTCAAGGAGAACGAGGACCTGCCGAACACGACGAACCCGGACGACTGGGCCCGGATCTCCGGTAAGAAGGGTGAGCGGATCGTCTTCATCCGCACCCTTGTCACCGGAAAGCAGGGCGCGGACACCGGCCGCTCCATCGACACGGTGGCGAACACCGGCCAGTACCTGTAGATCGCAGTCCGGCTGCGGATGTCCTGGGGGTCCCCCCGCCGGAGGTCAGGGGGGAGGACATCCGCAGCCGCCTGCTTTCCACCGGCCCCGGACGGGTAATCGCACCAGACAGAGCAATGACGGAATTGATCTCCCCACCAGCGCAGAGGCGTTCTAGGCTCTTCCGTACCGCCGTGTCGCGCAGTGCGGGGACGGGCACCGCACACGCACCGGAGACCGAGCGGTACTTGAGCGCCGCACCCAGACGGGAGCGCCGCCGGGCAAGGAGGGCCGCATGACCGTACGGCGAGTAATGGGTATCGAGACGGAGTACGGCATCTCCGTCCCGGGCCACCCGAACGCCAATGCCATGCTCACCTCGTCCCAGATCGTCAACGCCTACGCGGCGGCGATGCACCGGGCGCGGCGCGCCCGCTGGGACTTCGAGGAGGAGAATCCGCTGCGGGACGCCCGCGGCTTCGACCTCGCCCGCGAGGCCGCCGACTCCAGTCAGCTCACGGACGAGGACATCGGTCTGGCCAATGTGATCCTCACCAACGGGGCCAGGCTCTACGTCGACCACGCCCACCCCGAGTACAGCGCCCCCGAGGTCACCAACCCGCGTGACGCCGTCCTGTGGGACAAGGCCGGCGAGCGGATCATGGCCGAGGCCGCCGAGCGGGCCGCCCAGCTGCCCGGCGCCCAGCCGATCCACCTGTACAAGAACAACACCGACAACAAGGGCGCGTCCTACGGAACGCACGAGAACTACCTGATGAAGCGGGAGACCCCGTTCTCGGACATCGTGCGCCATCTGACGCCGTTCTTCGTGTCCCGGCAGGTCGTCACCGGTGCCGGCCGCGTGGGCATCGGCCAGGACGGCCATGAGCACGGCTTCCAGATCAGCCAGCGCGCCGACTACTTCGAGGTCGAGGTCGGCCTGGAGACCACCCTCAAGCGCCCCATCATCAACACCAGGGACGAGCCGCACGCCGACGCCGAGAAGTACCGCCGCCTCCATGTGATCATCGGCGACGCGAACCTCTCGGAGATCTCGACGTACCTCAAGCTCGGTACGACCGCGCTGGTCCTCTCCATGATCGAGGACGGCTTCATCAACGTCGACCTGGCCGTCGACCAGCCGGTCCGCACGCTGCACCAGGTCTCGCACGACCCCACGCTGCGACGACTGGTCACTCTCCGCAGCGGCCGGACGCTCACCGCCGTCCAGCTGCAGATGGAGTACTTCGAGCTCGCCCGCAAGTACGTCGAGGAGCGCTTCGGCGTCGATGCGGACGAGCAGACCAAGGACGTCCTGACCCGCTGGGAGGACACCCTCAACCGGCTCGAGAACGACCCGATGAGCCTGTCCGGGGAGCTCGACTGGATCGCCAAACGGGAGATCCTCGAGGGCTACCGGCGCCGGGACACCCTGGACTGGGACGCAGCCCGGCTGCACCTCGTGGACCTGCAGTACGCGGACGTACGCCCCGAGAAGGGCCTGTACAACCGTCTGGTGGCCCGCGGGAAGATGAAACGGCTTCTGGACGAGTCCGACGTCGAGCGGGCCGAGAGCAAGCCCCCTGAGGACACCAGGGCGTATTTCCGCGGTCGCTGCCTGGAGCAGTACGCGGACGACGTCGCCGCGGCCTCCTGGGACTCGGTGATCTTCGACCTGCCAGGTCGTGACTCTCTGCAACGAGTGCCCACGCTGGAGCCTCTGCGCGGCACCCGCAATCACGTCAAGGAGCTGCTGGACCGGTGCCGCACCGCGGAGGACCTGGTCCGGGTCCTGTCCGGAGGCTGAAATGGTCCGCGTACGGGAATCATCGAGGTGACCCCCGGACGTTGTGGAAAGTGCGGGGCCGATGTCAGACCCTGCTTGTAGGGTCTGATCTTGAGTGGGCCGAACCAAACGGGCAAACCGAGCGGGGTGAGGGATATGGCGACCAAGGACACCGGCGGCGGGCAGCAGCGTGCTCAACGCTCCACCGAGGAGGTCGAGGAGCAGGCGCAGGACGCGCAGGCCTCCGAAGACCTCAAGGAGCGCCAGGAGAAGCTGTCGGACGACGTCGACTCCGTACTCGACGAGATCGACGACGTCCTCGAGGAGAACGCCGAGGACTTCGTGCGTTCCTTCGTTCAAAAGGGCGGAGAGTAACTCCTCGTAATTGCGACAGGGGTACTCCCGTTGTCCGTCCCGGTGCAGCCGGCCGAAGGGCCGTCGGCATCGGGACGGATGACCGGTGACGGCACGGGTAAGGTCCGTGCAGTGCATGCAAGATCGGCCCGGCCCAGGTGGCGGGCCGCCGTCCATTCGGAAGGAATCGCGTGGAAGCCAACCCTCGTAGCACCGGGCGTCTGCCGGCGGCCTTCCTGACGCCCGGCTCGTCCTCGTTCATGGACTTCCTGGGCGAGCACTCCCCGGACCTGCTGCCGGGCAAGCGCGTGCTCCCGCCCCTGCAAGGAGCCATCGAAGCACCGCACGGCACGACGATCGTCGCCACGTCCTTCCCGGGCGGCGTGGTCCTCGCCGGTGACCGGCGGGCGACCATGGGCAACATGATCGCCCAGCGCGACATCGAGAAGGTCTTCCCGGCGGACGAGTACTCGGCGGTGGGCATCGCCGGCACGGCCGGTCTCGCGGTCGAGATGGTCAAGCTCTTCCAGCTGGAGCTCGAGCACTTCGAGAAGGTCGAAGGCGCCCAGCTCTCCCTGGAGGGCAAGGCGAACCGTCTCTCCACGATGATCCGGGGCAACCTCGGCATGGCGATGCAGGGCCTCGCCGTGGTCCCGCTCTTCGCCGGCTGGGACGTCGACCGCGAGAAGGGCCGGATCTTCTCGTACGACGTCACGGGCGGCCGCTCCGAGGAGCACGGCTTCGCGGCCACCGGCTCCGGTTCGATCTTCGCTCGCGGAGCGATGAAGAAGCTCTACCGCGAGGACCTGACGGAGCAGCAGGCCATCACCCTCGTCGTCCAGGCGCTGTACGACGCGGCCGACGACGACTCCGCGACCGGCGGCCCGGACGTGGCCCGCCGGATCTACCCGATCGTGACCGTGATCACCGACGAGGGCTTCCGAAAGCTGACCGAGGTCGAGTCCTCCGAGATTGCCCGGTCGATCCTGGAGCGCCGCCTCGAACAGCCCGACGGCCCGCGCGCCGCGCTGCTCTGATACCCCTCTTCTGGCTCTTCTGGAACCGACATGCCACTGACAGAAAGGGACGGATAGCCGGTGTCGACGCCGTTCTATGTCTCACCCCAGCAGGCCATGGCCGACCGGGCGGAGTACGCCCGCAAGGGCATCGCCCGCGGCCGCAGCCTGGTTGTGCTGCAGTACGCCGACGGCATCGTCTTCGTCGGTGAGAACCCGTCCCGTGCGCTGCACAAGTTCAGCGAGATCTACGACCGGATCGGCTTCGCCGCGGCCGGCAAGTACAACGAGTACGAGAACCTGCGGATCGGCGGCGTGCGCTACGCGGACCTGCGGGGCTACACGTACGACCGTGACGATGTGACGGCCCGTGGGCTCGCCAACGTCTACGCGCAGACGCTGGGCACGATCTTCTCCAGCGCGGGCGAGAAGCCGTACGAGGTGGAACTGGTCGTCGCCGAGGTCGGCGCGTCGCCCGAGGGGGACCAGATCTACCGGCTGCCGCACGACGGCTCGATCGTGGACGAGCACGGCTCGGTCGCGGTCGGCGGCAACGCCGAGCAGATCAGCAGCTTCCTCGACCAGCGGCACCGGGACGGGATGACGCTCGCCGAGGCGCTGAAGCTGGCGGTGCAGGCGCTGTCCCGCGACACCAACGGCACGGAGCGGGAGATCCCCGCGGAGCGGCTGGAGGTGGCGATCCTGGACCGCACGCGGCCGCAGCAGCGGAAGTTCAAGCGCATCGTGGGGCGGCAGCTGTCGCGTCTGCTGCAGGCGGACGATGCGGCGTCCGCGCCCACGGAGGTGCCGTCGGACACGGAGGATTCCGAGGATTCCGCCGGGGAGGCGTAGCAGCCTCACCCAGGGCCCACGCCCCCGTCCCGGTCGCACACGCGGCCGGGGCGGGGGCGTGGCGTTTTCGGGCCTCCCTGGGGCGGTGCGGAGTTGGCCGATGCCGTGGCGGCGTCCGGTGTGTGCCCGTCCGGGGCTCCCTCTGCGCCCTGCGGCGAGGCCCCGGGCGGGCTCCCTCTGCGGCGTGGGGTCGCGGGCGGGCTCGTGGTGCGCCGGTGGGTGGTGGGGCGGTGGCCCTCGGGGGTCGTCTCCTCGAAATCGGGTACGGCGTCATCCGGTACGGGGAGCCGATTTCTGCGGGGGCGACCCTGCACGGCCCCGCCCCGGCCGCCCCCCGGGTGCGGGTCGTGGGCCGCTCCCCGGTGGTTGTGGGCAGTCGTCCCACTGAGCCCCCAGTGGAAGGTCCCGGGGGGTGGGGGTACGTACCTCCCCGTACCTGGGGGTACCTCCCGAACCGGAAGGGCCATGGGCACAATCTGGTCCGCACTTGGCCGGCTCAGGGCGGTCAGGCCGCGGGCGGGCTCGTGGAGCCGCGGGGGACGAGGGTGACCGGGAGGTCACCCGGTGTCGGGGTGTCGCCCCGCAGGACCGCGAGCAGCGCGGACATGCCCGCCTCGCCCACGCGCTCCGCGGGGAGGTGGACCGTCGTGAGCTCCGGCTCCAGGGCCGTCGCGAGGGCCAGGTCGTCGAAGCCGGTCACCGAGACATCCTCCGGCACCCGTAGACCGAGCCGCCGGACCGCCTTGCACGCGCCCGCCGCCAGTATGTCGTCGTCGCAGATCAGCGCCGTGGGACGCGGCCCGGAGCCGGCCAGAGCACGTTCGGCCGCCTCCCGCGCCCCGCTCACGTCCAGGGGCGCGGCGACGGTCCGTATCGACGCTCCCGGCGCCGCCCGCAGCGCCGCGCCCAGCGCCCGGGCCCGTACTTCGAAGGTCCAGGACGGCACGGCAGACGCCAGATGGACGAAGCGGCGGTGGCCGAGGCCGAGCAGATGGTCCGTCACCTGGCGCATACCGTCCGCGATGTCCAGGTTCACCTGGGCCGCCGATGCCGGATCCGACGGATCGCTGTCGAGCATCACCAGCGGCAGATCGGTGCCCCGGATCGCGTCCAGCGCCTTCGCGGCCATCGACGAGGCGATCACCCCGTCGAGCGCGGCCCGGGCCGACGGGAAGGGATCCTTCGCGGGTTCGACCCCCTCCGGGGAGGGGTAGAGCACCACGCCGAAGTCGTGCTCGGAGGCGACGGCCGCCGCACCCGCGTACACGCGTGCGAAGAACTCGTTGGTGAGAGCGGGCACCACCAGGAGCACCGTCCGCGTGCGGCCCAGCCGCAGATTCCGGGCCGCCAGATTCGGGCGGTAGCCGAGGTCCCCGGCCGTCTGCCGGACCAGGTCCGCGGTGCGCTCGGAGACCCGGCCCCGCCACTTGCCGGCGAGCACGAGAGAGACCGTGGCCTGGGACACACCGGCCGCCCGGGCCACGTCCTTGCTGGTCGGCCGCGCGCCGCCGACGGGCTCCCGCGTCTGCACACTCGCCTCCGCGCGTGGTGTCGTCCGCCACGAGGGGTGGACTCGCGGCCTGCGCACATGATACGTATGACCTGCGACGTTATACGTAAAACTTCACCTCGGGAGCGGGGTCGACCGAAAAGGCGGGACATGGCCGCGGGAGCGTCCGGGTACGCAGACATCCTCAAGGCGCCGCACGCCGCGCGCCTGCTCGCGGGCACCCTCGTCGGCCGCCTGCCGAACGCCACCGCGCATGTCGCGATCGTGCTGTTCACCCGCGCCGAGGGCGGCAGCTACACCCTCGCGGGCGCCCTCGCCGCGGTCTACGGGCTCGCCACGGCCGTCGGCCAGCCGCTGCTCGGCCGCCTCGTCGACCTGCACGGCCAGCCACGCGTCCAGTTGCCCGCCGCCGTCGTCTCGGCGCTCGGCATGGCGCTGTTCGCCGTGGTCGGCACCACCCCGCTGCCGTCGGCGTACGCGGCCGTCACCGTCGCCGGGCTCTTCACCCCGCCGCTCGAAGGCGGTCTGCGGGCCCTCTGGCCGGACGTTCTCGGCCGTCGCGAGGACCGCGTCCACCGTGCCTACGCCATGGACGCGATCGCCCAGGAAGTCATGTTCACCGTCGGTCCGTTGCTGGTGACACTGCTCGTCTGGCTGTTCTCGCCCGCCGCGGCGCTCCTGGTCATCAACGCCGTCGGAGTCGCCGGCGCGGTGTCCGTGGTGCTCTCCGAGCCGTCCAGGACCTGGCGCTCCGCACCCCGCGAGGCCCACTGGCTGGGCGCTCTGCGCTCGCCCGGGCTGCTCGCGCTGCTCGGCTCGTTCTTCTTCGTCGGCCTGGCCCTCGGCTCCATCACCGTCGCCGGTGTCGCGTACGCCGACGACCACGGCCGCGCCTCTGCGTACGGCTGGCTGATGGCCGCCCTCGGCCTCGGCGCCCTCGTCGGCGGCGCCGTCTACGGCGCCCGCCAGTGGGCAGGCGCCCCCGAGCGGCGGCTGCGGATCATCGTGGGCCTGCTCGCCATCGGCTATCTGCCGCTCGTGTTCACCCCCGGTGTCGCCGCGATGACCGCCCTCTGTGCCGTCGCCGGAGTGTTCCTGGCGCCCGCCATCGCATGCGCGTTCATCGTCGTCGACCGGCACGCCCCCCGGGGCACCGTCACCGAGGCGTTCTCCTGGCTCGTGACCACGTTCGGCGTCGGCGCGGCCGTGGGAACGGCCGCCGCGGGCCCCGCGGTGGAACTCGGCGGGACCGTCGCCGGTTTTGCCGTCGCGGGCGCCGGCGGGCTCGCCGCACTGCTCGTTCTGCTGGGCACCGGACGGGTCCTCGCAGCTCCCGGCCGCAGCGAACACATCGCGTCAGGGGATGAAAATGATCGAAGTGGTGCTGTCGAACCCGGTTTCAGCTCAGGCCATCAGGCGTAATGTTCAGTCATGGACCGCCGCATTTTCGGGCTGGAGAACGAGTACGGCGTCACGTGCACGTTCAGGGGACAGCGCCGACTGTCTCCTGACGAAGTGGCGCGCTACCTCTTCCGCCGTGTTGTGTCATGGGGCCGCAGCAGCAATGTCTTCCTGCGCAATGGGGCCCGCCTCTACCTCGACGTGGGCTCGCATCCGGAGTACGCGACTCCGGAATGTGACAACGTGACCGAGCTGGTCACCCACGACAAGGCGGGCGAGCGCATCCTCGAAGGCCTGCTCGTCGACGCCGAACGCCGCCTGCACGAGGAGGGAATCGCGGGCGACGTCTACCTCTTCAAGAACAACACCGATTCGGCGGGAAACTCCTACGGCTGCCACGAGAACTACCTCGTCGCCCGCCACGGAGAGTTCTCCCGGCTCGCGGACATCCTCATTCCGTTCCTCGTCACCCGGCAGCTGCTCTGCGGTGCCGGAAAGGTGCTGCAGACCCCGCGTGGCGCGGTCTACTGCGTCAGCCAGCGCGCCGAGCACATCTGGGAGGGCGTCAGTTCCGCCACCACCCGCTCCCGTCCCATCATCAACACCCGCGACGAGCCGCACGCCGACGCCGAGCGCTACCGCCGACTGCACGTCATCGTGGGCGATTCGAACATGTCCGAGACGACCATGCTGCTCAAAGTCGGCGCCACCGACCTCGTGCTGCGCATGATCGAGGCGGGCACGGTGATGCGGGATCTGACGCTGGAGAACCCCATTCGGGCGATCCGAGAGGTCAGCCACGACATCACGGGCCAGCGCAAGGTGCGCCTGGCCAGTGGCCGCGAGGCCTCGGCGCTCGAGGTCCAGCGGGAGTACTACGAGAAGGCCGTGGACTTCGTCGACCGCCGGGGCATCCGCACGGGCACGGTCGCCCAGGTCCTCGAACTGTGGGGCCGCACCCTCGACGCGATCGAGGAGGAGGACCTCGACCGGATCGGCACCGAGATCGACTGGGTGATGAAGTACAAGCTCATCGAGCGGTACCGGGCCAAGCACAACATGACGATGTCGCACCCCCGGGTCGCCCAGATAGACCTCGCCTACCACGACATCCACCGCCGCCGCGGGCTCTACTACCTCCTGGAGAAGAGGGGCCAGGCGGCCCGGATCTGCAACGACCTCAAGATCTTCGAGGGTAAGTCCGTGCCCCCGCAGACCACCAGGGCACGGCTGCGCGGCGACTTCATCCGCCGCGCCCAGGAGCAGCGGCGCGACTTCACGGTCGACTGGGTGCACCTCAAGCTCAACGACCAGGCGCAGCGCACCGTGTTGTGCAAGGACCCCTTCCGGTCGGTCGACGACCGGGTGGAGAAGCTGATCGCCGGCATGTAGCCGGCGGGGTGGCGAAGCCGCCCGGTGTCCGGGAACGTATTCCGTTCCCGGACACCGGGCGGCTTTTTGCGTGAGAGACATATCACGCGGTTCCGTGGTGTCCCGGGGGCGGAATTCCGTATTCCAGGAATGGGTCGCTCGAGACGTCGCATCGGAAAAGTGGCAAAGGGGTGATGCGGGCCGTGGATCCCTTAGCGCGGCACCCAGGATCGGCGCGTGGCGTTTTCCCCAGCAGCAGGGCCGTGAGGAGCCGGGTCGAGGAGGGGCTTGCTAGCATCCCTCCGCAGTCAATTCACCTGTGTGGAAACGGAATTGGGGTGTTCGGCTCCACCGTCCGCCAGGCGGAAGGACCGGTTCGGATCTGAGCGAACAAGGGGGAATCAATGTCAATCAGCCGAATAACTCAGCTGCCTGCCCTGAGGGGAGGACGCAAGGCATTCGCACTCGGCACGGCCGGGACCGTCCTCGCGACCGCCCTCGTGGGAATGGCCGCATCGCCGGCGTCGGCGTACTGCACTTCCGGCATGGTGAAGTGGCAGTCTTCCGGGACCAAGTCGCTGGCCGCGAACACCAACTTCCCGAGCGGCCTCAGGACCGGCCTCAAGAACGGCCTGACCCAGTGGAACCGCAGCGGCTCCGGCCTGCGCTATGCCGCGCCCACCTACACCAGCGGATGGCAGATCTACACCTTCCGCGCCTCGCACAGCTACTCCAGCCTGATGGGCACGGCGCCCGGCTACGCCGCGACACAGCGGGTCGGCAGCCGGCACACGGGCGGCACGCTCTACCTCTCGAACCGCTACAACTGGGTGAACGGCAGTCAGGACATCAACAACGCAAAGGCCGACGTCCAGACCGTCGTCGTGCACGAGGTCGGACACTTCACCGGCCTCGCCCACCCGTGGCGGCCGCACTGCACCGATGGCACCGCCTACACCACGGCCGAGAAGAACTCGGTCATGACCGCCATCGCCACCGGGACCCGGCGCAGTCTCAACAGCGACGACGTCGCCGGTGTCACGCGCCTTTACTGAACGGGGGAGAAAGAGAAATGAGTGGTACGAAGCGCTTCCGTGCCCGCGTGGGCGCGTCAGTGGCCGTCGCGGTGATGGCCCTGGGTGTTTCCGCGTGCTCCGGATCCGGGAATTCGACCGGCGCGGCTGCCCCGAAGGCCGATTCCGGGAAATCCTCCGAGGTCCGTGTCGTCGAAGCACACTCCTACAAGGTGGACAGCACTCCCGCCGCCGCGGTCGCGTCCCCGTTGAACGAGAATGTCTTCGAGGGGACCGTGGTCTCGCGGCGCCCCGATGTCCGTGTGACGGACAAGCTGGACGACGGGTCGGTCCTCGAGGCCGTCTACACGCCGGTCGTCGTGCGGGTGGACACCGTCCACAAGGGTGGTCTCAAGCCCGGATCGCATGTCGTGGTGCGCTCCCTGGGCGGCGTCGCGGACGGGGTGAAGTACGTGACCGAGGAGGCTCCGGCCAAGGAGACCTTCGCCGAGGGGCACGAGCTTCTGGTCTTCGCCGGGATCAGGGAAGCGGTGGACTCGGAGTCCACCCCGGCCGTCACACCGCACTTCGTGTACCTGGAGTCGGGCTCGCAGCTGGTGGACGCGACCTACGCCTCCGGTGCGGCGGACGGCAGCGCGCCGGGCCGGCTGGGCAAGGCCCGGTTCGCGGCCGAGCTCCGCTCGCTGAAGAGCTGACCACGCCTCACCGACCGTACCGAGCCGTCTTCAGCCGTGCGGCCCCGAGGGTGCTGTCGGCCGGCACGGCCCGCACGGTGGTCCGTTCCCTGCCCGCTCCGGGCGTGGAACGGACCGTTCTGCGTGGCGACGGCTCGAGGACCGGGCAGACGGCACACCGTAGAGTGGCGGCCACTGCCCATGGCCTCGACTCCCAGTTGGACTGATGAACTACAACACCAAGCGACGTATCGCCTCCCTGCTGGCCGTGCCCGCCCTGCTGTTCACCGGCGCGTGCGGGTCGGACTCGACGAACGACTCGGCGGCAGGTGTGGCCGAGGTCAAGGGGAAATTCGGGGAGAAGCCCGAGATCACCGTTCCCAAGGACGCGAAGCCCTCCGACGAGACCGTCGTGAAGACCGTCACCAAGGGCAGCGGACCCGAGGCCGCCAAGGGCGACTTCGTCCGGCTTGACTACACCGTGCGCAAGTGGGACGACCCGGCCGACCTCGGCGGGACCTTCCCCGCGCAGGGCACCGGCGACCAGCCGCACCGCCAGCCCGTGGAGCGCGTCGGTCAGCCGAGCCAGGCCCTGCCCGCGAAGGTCCTGGACTCCGTGGAGGGACAGAAGGCCGGCAGCCGGGTCCTGGTCCAGGGCACCGCGGGCGATCTGATCGGCCAGAACCTCAACCCTCAGTCGGGCATCACCGCCAAGGACACCCTGGTGTGGGTCGTCGACCTGGCCGGTGCCGCGAAGGTCGACCCCAAGGCCGAGGTCAAGGGCACGCAGGCGGCCCCCGAGCCGGGCATGCCCACCGTGGACGCCCCGTCCCAGAAGCCGGCCACGATCACGATCCCCAAGGGCGTCAAGGCTCCGACGGAGCTGAAGGAGCAGGTGCTGATCAAGGGCTCCGGCGCGAAGGTCGAGGCCGGTCAGGGCCTCATCGCGCAGTACACCGGCGTCAAGTGGGAGGACGGCCAGAAGTTCGACTCCTCCTGGGACCACGGCGGCGCGACCGGCTTCCAGATCGGCACCGGGTCCGTGGTCGAGGGCTGGGACAAGGGCCTGGTCGGCAAGAACATCGGTGACCGGGTACTGCTCGTCATCCCGCCGTCGCTCGGCTACGGCGCGGACCCGTCCAACGCACTCGCCAAGAACACGCTGGTCTTCGTCGTCGACATCGTCGGCGCGGTCTGAGGCGCGGTCCGACGGCTGATCTGTGAGACTGTCCCGGTTGCGAAGTTCATCAGTTTGAGGAGCACAGCAGTGAGCATCGAGAAGCCCGAGATCGACTTCCCGGGCGGCGAGCCGCCGGCCGACCTGGAGATCAAGGACATCTGGGAAGGCGACGGCCCCGAGGCCAAGGCTGGCGACACCGTCTCCGTGCACTACGTGGGCGTGGCCTTCTCCACCGGTGAGGAATTCGACGCTTCCTGGAACCGCGGCACCCCGCTGCAGTTCCAGCTCGGTGTCGGCCAGGTCATCCAGGGCTGGGACAAGGGCGTGCAGGGCATGAAGGTCGGCGGCCGCCGCCAGCTGACCATCCCCGCGCACCTCGCCTACGGCGACCGCGGCGCCGGTGGCGGCCGCATCGCCCCGGGCGAGGCGCTGATCTTCGTCTGCGACCTGGTCGCGATCTGATCGCAACCGGTTCCCAACCGGTCACGGTGGGGCCCGTGCCTGTCCAGGCACGGGCCCCGCGCTTTTGCCACGACGCTCCGTAGCGGTAGGTTCAACGATCAGAGGATGTGCGAGGAAGGGCGGGTAGGGCGTCGATGGCCATTGCCAAGGCCGAGCGGCTGATGAACCTGGCGCTGTGTCTGCTCGGGACGCGGCGGCCGCTCAGCAAGCGCGAGCTGCGCGGCTCCATCGAGGCCTATCTGGAGGCGGGGAACGATGAGTCGTTCAACCGCATGTTCGAGCGCGACAAGGACGATCTGCGCGAACTCGGCCTGGTCATCGCCACCGTGGAGAACCTCGACGGTGAGACCGGCTATCTCGCGCGCCGCGACTCCAATCGCCTCCCGCCCATCACCCTCGACGCCGAGGAGGCCGCCGCACTCGGCCTCGCCGCCAAGGTCTGGCAGCAGGCCCGCCTCGCCGGAGCGGCCAGCGGAGCCCTGCAGAAGCTGCGCGCCGCCGGGATGCCGGAGGCCGAGGACTCGTACGATGCGGCCCAGCACAGCGCCCTCGAGCCGCGCATCCCGGTCCACGAGGCCGCGTTCGAGCCGCTGATGCTCGCCTGCCGCGACCGCCGGGCCGTTGTTTTCGACTACCGCAAGTCCAATGCCGTACGTCCGGAGACCCGCCATGTCGAGCCCTGGACGCTCGAGTGCTGGCGCGGCCACTGGTACCTCGCGGGCTGGGACCGCGATCGCGGCGCCGAGCGGGTCTTCCGGCTCTCCCGGATCACCGGGCGCGTCCGCTCCCGCGCCGGCTCCTTCACGGCGCCCGTGCCCGATGTGGTCACCGTGCGCGAGACCGTCGAGAGCTGGGCGGGGGAGACCGCGACCCGTTCCGCGCTGATCAGGCTGCGCGCGGAGGCCGGATATCCACTGCGCGCCCGGGCCACCTCCGTACGGGAACTGGGCGACGGCTGGGACGAGTTGGAGATTCCGTACGGGCACGGGCTGGACGCCTGGCTCGTCGAGTTCGGCCCGGACGTCGTCGTACTGGAACCCGCTGATCTGCGGGCCGATGTCGTGGACCGGCTGCGTGCCGTGGCCAAGGGCTGAGGGGGAGTCGGACAACCATGGCCGCGAATGCCATCGACCAGACCCGGCGGATGCTCTCGCTGGTGACGTATCTGCGCGAGCGCCCCGGCGCGCGCGTCGGGGACGTCGCCCGGGCCTTCGGGATCACCGAGGACGAGCTGATCTCCGACCTCGACGTGCTGCCCATGTGCGGGACCAGCTTCCGCGGCGGCGATCTCCTCGACATCGACACCGACGGTGACCGGATCTGGTGGCACAACCCGGACGACGTCGCCGAGGCGCTGCGGCTGGCCGCAGACGAGGCGACCGCGCTGCTGGTCGCCGCGCGGGCCGTCGCCACCCTGCCCGGTCTGCGCGAGGGCGACCGCGAGGCGCTGCTGCGGGCCACCGCCAAGCTGGAGGCCGCGGCCGGGGAGGCGGCGGGCGCCAGCTCGCGCCTCTCGGTGACCTTCGAGTCCGAAGGCGGCGTCTTCGCCGAGGTCGACCGGGCGATCTCCGAGCGTCGCAGACTGTGGCTGCGCTACTACTCCCCGTCCCGCGACGAGCTCACCGAGCGCGAGGTCGACCCGATCCGGCTCTTCGCCGTCGGCCACACGTACATGGAGGCCTGGTGCTACCTCACCGAGGCGCGCCGGACCTTCCGCCTCGACCGGGTCGCGGAGATCCGGCTGCTGGACGAGCCGTCCGCGCCGCCGGAGATCGAGCTGAGGGACCTGTCGGAGGGGCTGGTCCAGCCGTCGGCCGACGACCCCGAGGTCGTGGTCGAGGTCGGGCCGGGCGGCCGCTGGGTTGCCGAGTACTACCCGCACGACAGCGCGGAGGAGCTGCCCGAGGGCGGCCTGCGGATCGCCCTGCGCACCCCCGACCCGGCATCGCTGCGGCGGCTCGCGCTGCGGCTCGGGCGGGACGGCCGGATCGTCTCCCCGCCGGACCTCGCGGACAGCGCCCGGCGGGCGGCGCGCGACGCGCTGGCCGCGTACGACGGCCAGGGCTGACCACCGGGATCGAGGAGAAGTGAGGGATATGTCGGCTCTGTCGGAGATCTCGATGTCCAGGGTCCCGGTCCTGTTCAAGGCCGCCTGCCCCGACTGCCGTGCCCGCTTCGAGCTCTCGGCGGGCGCGCTGCGACTGGCCATCGGCGCGAGCCGGCGGACCACCTTCTACTCCTTCACGTGCCCCGAGTGCGGAGCGGCGGTGCGCAAGCCCGCGAGCGAGCGGATCGTGGAACTGCTCACGGGCGGCGGTGTGCGGACGCTGCGCCTCCACTCCACCCTCTGAATGCCCCTCCCGGCCTCCTCCGACCTCTAGGCTCTCCACCATGTTCTGGCCCATGCTCGCCATCGCGCTCGGATTCCTCGGGATCGCCGTCCTCGGCGTCCTCGGCATCAGGGTCTTCCTGGAGGCCCAGCGCCTCGGCCGCCAAGTGGCCAGGACCACAGCGCTGATCCATGACGCGGCCGAGGAGCTGGAAGAGTCCGCGACCAGGCTGGCGCGGACCGGCGAGGCCTTGCGGTAGCGGGCGCGGTCTCCTGTCGAACAGGCCTGCGAGGTAGGCTTCCGCTGGCGGGCCGGACTCAGGTGCGGGTCGCAAGTGTGAGTATGCACAGCCATTGCCCTGCGTTTACTCCGGCGGGTTACGATCGCTGCATCGTGGTGATCGGACGGCTGTCCGACCGAGCGGACAGCCCCGCCCCTCAGCCGCCTCAGTGAGAAGGAAGTCGCACATGATCGGCAATCTGAAGCCCCTTGAGATCCTTCTGATCGTCGTGGTCATCCTGTTGCTGTTCGGTGCCAAGAAGCTCCCTGACATGGCTCGTTCGCTCGGCAAGTCCGCTCGCATCCTCAAGAGCGAAGCGAAGGCGATGAAGAAGGACGACGAGACGTCGGCCCCGACCGCCACCACCGAGCAGACCGCTCAGCAGCAGGACGCGCCTCGCACGATCCAGGCCGCTCCCGGGGACGTGCAGAGCAGTCGTCCGGTCTCCGAGCCGAACCGCACGACGCAGAGCTGACCTGATTCCCCGACGGCTTTCGCACGAGACGAGGAAGTGGGTTGCTCAAGTCTGCCCGCAAGCAGGAGAAGGACACCGAGGGGCGGATGCCCCTCGGAGAGCACCTGCGTGAGCTGCGCAACCGGCTGATGAAGTCGGTCCTGGCGATCGTGGTGGTCACGATCGCCGCGGCCTTCTTCCAGAAGGAGATCTTCGAGTTCCTGATGCGGCCGATCCTCGAGTCGGTCGGCTGCGTGAACGGCGAGAGCACCATGCGCAACGACAGGCCCTGCGCGGAAATGACCACGCAGGGACTCCTCTCTCCGTTCACCATCGCGCTCAAGGTCGCCCTGATGACCGGTGTGCTGGCAGCGACACCGATCTGGCTCTACCAGCTCTGGGCCTTCGTCGCCCCGGGGCTGCACACGCACGAGAAGCGCTATGCCCTCAGCTTCGTCGCCTTCGGCGTCCCGCTCTTCCTGGGCGGTGCCTACCTCGCGTACTCGATCCTTCCGCAGACCGCGGAGATCATGCTCAGCTTCACGCCGGAGGGCGCTCAGAACCTGCTGCCGCTCGACGACTACCTGGACCTGATCACCCGCATGGTGATCGTCTTCGGTGCCGCCTTCGAACTGCCCCTGCTGCTCATCCTGCTCAACATGACCGGGGTCCTCAGCGGCAGGCGCATGCTCGGCTGGTGGCGCGGAATGATCATCGGGCTCACGGCCTTCGCGGCGATCGCGACCCCGGGCGGTGAGCCGATCTCCATGCTGCTGCTGGCCGGACCGCTCGCCGTCCTGTACTTCTTCGCCGTCGGCTTCTCCTTCGTGAACGACGCACGGCGTCGGCGCAAGAACCCGGACGCCGCGCTCAGCGACGACGAGGCCGCCGACGTCGACCTCACGCCCGAGTCCGTCGGGGCCGTCGAGCCTGTCCCCGCTCCGCGCGCCCTGCCCGAGCAGGCAAGTGGCCAGGACCGGGACCGGATCAACGGGTACGACGACATCACATGACCGTGGTGCCTGCCGTCACGGCGGGCACAGGACGCGGCCGGATGCGCACACGGTGTGCATCCGGCCGCGTCGTATGTGCGCGCTCACCGTGGGTCGGTTCATCGTCGATTAAAGATCGCGCCCACTGTCGGAGGGGCCGGGTAGTCTCGACAGCAAGATGACAGAGGACCTCTCACCAGCTGAGCGATACGCAGCTGCTCGGACGCGCGCCGCCGAGCAGGCCACGGCACTCGCTCCATTCCGCGAGCTGTACGAGTTCGATCTGGACCCGTTCCAGATCGAGGCCTGCCAGGCCCTGGAGGCCGGCAAGGGTGTGCTCGTGGCGGCGCCCACCGGGTCGGGCAAGACCATCGTGGGCGAGTTCGCCGTGCACCTCGCACTGGCCCAGGGGCGCAAGTGTTTCTACACGACGCCCATCAAGGCGCTGTCCAACCAGAAGTACTCGGACCTGGTGCGGCGGTACGGCCCGGAGAAGGTCGGACTGCTCACCGGAGACAACAGCGTCAACTCCGATGCGCCGGTGATCGTCATGACCACCGAGGTCCTGCGCAACATGCTGTACGCGGGCTCCCAGGCGCTCCGTGGTCTCGGCCATGTCGTCATGGACGAGGTGCACTACCTCTCGGACCGCTTCCGCGGCGCCGTCTGGGAAGAAGTGATCATCCACCTCCCCGACTCCGTGACCCTCGTGTCCCTTTCGGCCACCGTGTCCAACGCCGAGGAGTTCGGTGACTGGCTGGACACGGTCCGTGGCGACACCGAGGTGATCGTCTCGGAGTCCCGCCCCGTGCCGCTGTGGCAGCACGTGCTCGCCGGACGGCGGATGTACGACCTCTTCGAGGAGGAGACCGACCACGGCGGCCGCGGTGCGTCCCGGCGTGAGGTCAACCCCGATCTGGTCCGCCTGGCCCGCACGGAGAACTCGCGGACGTACAACCCGCGCGACCGCCGTCGCGGCAAGATGGTCCGCGAGGCCGACCGCGAGCGCGAGCGACGTCAGCGCAGCCGGATCTGGACTCCGTCCCGGCCGGAGGTCATCGAGCGGCTCGACGCCGAGGGCCTGCTGCCCGCGATCACGTTCATCTTCAGCCGGGCCGCCTGCGAGGCCGCCGTCCAGCAGTGCCTGTACGCGGGACTGAGGCTCAACGACGAGGAGGCGCGCCAGAAGGTGCGCGAGATCGTCGAGGAGCGCACGGCCTCCATCCCCGGCGAGGACCTCCATGTGCTCGGCTACTACGAGTGGTTGGAGGGGCTGGAGCGGGGCATAGCCGCGCACCACGCCGGAATGCTCCCCACCTTCAAGGAAGTCGTCGAAGAGCTCTTCGTCCGCGGGCTCGTCAAGGCCGTGTTCGCCACCGAGACCCTCGCCCTCGGCATCAACATGCCCGCCCGGTCGGTGGTGCTGGAGAAGCTCGTCAAGTGGAACGGCGAGCAGCACGCCGACATCACCCCCGGCGAGTACACCCAGTTGACCGGCCGCGCGGGGCGCCGGGGCATCGATGTCGAGGGCCACGCGGTGGTGCTGTGGCAGCGCGGGATGGACCCGGGCGCGCTCGCGGGCCTCGCCGGCACGCGTACGTATCCACTGCGCTCCAGCTTCAGACCGTCGTACAACATGGCCGTGAATCTGGTGCAGCAGTTCGGCCGGCACCGCTCGCGCGAGCTGCTGGAGACGTCCTTCGCGCAGTTCCAGGCGGACAAGTCGGTCGTCGGCATATCGCGGCAGGTGCAGAGGAACGAGGAAGGCCTTGAGGGCTACCGGGAGGGCATGACCTGCCACCTCGGCGACTTCGAGGAGTACGCGCGCCTGCGGCGCGAGCTCAAGGACCGCGAGACCGAGCTGGCCAAGCAGGGCGCGGCGCAGCGCAGGGCGGCCGCGGCCGGTTCGCTGGAGAAGCTCAAGCCGGGCGACGTCATCCATGTCCCGACGGGCAAGTTCGCGGGCCTCGCGCTGGTGCTGGATCCGGGTCTGCCCGCCGGCCGTTCCAACGGCCACCGGGGCGGTTTCGAGTACCACGACGGGCCGCGGCCTCTCGTGCTGACCGCCGAGCGGCAGGTCAAGCGGCTCGCGTCGATGGACTTCCCGGTGCCCGTGGAGCCGCTCGAGCGGATGCGGATCCCCAAGTCCTTCAACCCGCGCTCGCCGCAGTCGCGGCGCGACCTGGCGTCCGCACTGCGCACCAAGGCCGGGCACATCGTGCCCGACCGCCAGCGCAAGCAGCGCTCCGAGGCCGCGGACGACCGGGAGATCGCCCGCCTGCGCAAGGACATCCGCGCTCACCCCTGCCACGGGTGCGACGAGCGCGAGGACCACGCGCGTTGGGCCGAGCGCTACCACCGGCTGCAGCGGGACACCCAGCAGCTGGAGCGCCGTATCGAAGGCCGTACGAACACGATCGCCCGGACCTTCGACCGCATCGTCGGCCTGCTGACCGAGATGGACTACCTCCGTGGCAACGAGGTGACGGAGCACGGCAAGCGGCTGGCGCGGCTGTACGGCGAGCTGGACCTGCTGGCCAGCGAGTGCCTGCGCGAGCGGGTATGGGAGGGGCTGGACCCGGCCGAACTGGCCGCGTGCGTCTCGGCGTTGGTGTACGAGGCCCGGCAGGCCGACGATGCGGTGGCGCCGAAGCTGCCGTCGGGGAAGGCCAAGGCCGCGCTGGGCGAGATGGTGCGGATCTGGGGCCGGCTGGACGCGCTCGAGGAAGAGTTCAAGATCAACCAGGCGGAAGGGGTCGGACAGCGCGAGCCCGATCTCGGCTTCGCATGGGCCGCGTACCAGTGGGCCTCGGGCAAGGGTCTCGACGAGGTGCTGCGCGAGGCGGAGATGCCCGCGGGCGACTTCGTGCGGTGGTGCAAGCAGGTCATCGACGTGCTCGGCCAGATCGCGGCGGCCGCGCCGAGCGGTGAGGGCACGACGGTGGCGCGCAGCGCCCGCAAGGCGGTCGACGGGCTGCTGCGCGGCGTCGTGGCCTACAGCTCCGTGGGTTAGAGGTGGAGAAAGGGCCCCGCACCGGTGGGTGCGGGGCCCCTTCTCTGCGGTGCGTCAGCCGTTCACATAGGCCCGCCACGCGCCGTACGCCGTGATGTCTTCGGCGCCGTCGATCGCCTCGGGCTCGCAGAGGAAGCCGGCCACGGCGGTGTCGTCGGCCAGGGTGACGCGGCCGATCGTCATGGGGCGGGGGAGCGCGGCGACGAGACGGCCGAGGCCCTCCGCCGAAAGCTCCCAGACCTCCGCCTCGATCGGGGTGCCGCCCTCGGGGACGTGCACGAGGCCGGGTTTGGGCGGGTCGGTGGGCAGGGCGTACAGGCGGTAGCGGGGCGCCGTCGTGGTCGTACGGAGCAACCGGGCGCCGAGTGCCAGGAGTTGGGTGTTGAGGGGCTGCCCCGTCAGATGCGCGCCCACCACAGCCAGGCGCACGGGCGGGGTGAGCAGGGCGGCGATGCCGGCCAGGGTATCGTCCGTGCCCGCCGGGCCCAGCAGCATCGCACCGAACGGGCGGCCGCCCACCTCGCCGGCCGGCACCGCGACCGCGGCCAGGTCGAAGAGGTTGGTGGAGTTGGTGAAGCGGCCGAGGCGGGCGTTGCTGCCCAGGGGGTCGGCCGCCACGTCCGCGAGCGTGGGGTGCCCCGGCGTGGTCGGCAGCAGGAGCGCGTCCGCGTCGCCGAGACCGGCCAGCGCGGCGGCGCGCAGGGCCGCGAGCCGCTCACGGTCCTCGAAGAGCCGGTACGCCGGGAGGTCGCGTGAACGGCGAATGATCCCGGCGACGGTCGGGTCGAGATCCGGGGTTCCCTTGTCGACAAAGGCACCCACCGCGGCGTACCGCTCGGCCACGAACGCGCCCTCGTACAGCATCGCCGCCGCCTCCGTGAACGGTGCGATGTCGACCGGCCGAAGCTCGGCCCCGGCCGCCTCGAGACGGGCCGTCGCCTCCTCGTACGCCTCCGCCCAACCCTTATCCAGCTCGCCGAGCCGATCGGTGGGCGGGGCGGCGACCCGCCAGGGCCCGGGCACCCGGGCGGGAGCGGCCACAGGCGATCCGCCCCGTGCCAGCACCCCCAGGGCGAGCCGCGCCTCCGGGAGCGTACGGGCGAAGACGCTGACGCAGTCGAGGCTTGCGCACGCGGGCACCACTCCGTCCGTCGGCACCAGGCCGCGGGTGGGTTTGAGCCCCACGATGCCGTTGAACGCGGCAGGGACGCGGCCGGAGCCCGCCGTGTCCGTACCCAGCGCAAGATCGGCGATGCCGAGCGCGACGGCGACCGCCGAGCCCGAGCTGGAGCCCCCGGCGACCTTCTCCGGGTCGAGGGCGCTGGACACCACCCCGTACGGGGAGCGGGTGCCGACGAGTCCGGTCGCGAACTGGTCCATGTTGGTCGTGCCGAGCACGACGGCCCCGGCCTCCTTCAGGCGGGAGACCACCGGGGCGTCGCGTTCCGGCCGGTACGCGTACGAAGGGCAGCCGGCGGTCGTGGGCAGTCCGGCCACATCGATGTTGCCCTTGACCGCGACGACGGTCCCGGCCAGCGGGAGGTGCTCACCGGCTTCGCTGCGGGCGTCCACCGTGCGGGCGTCCGCCTCGGCGTCGGCCTGCGGGCGCAGCGTGATCCACACCTCGGGGCGGCCGACCTGCGCGATGCGTTCGTACGCGGCGCGGACACGGGGGAGTGCGGGGTGGGGCATGGCGCAGGTCTCCTTGGTGGATGGGACGGGGTGCGGCGTGACATACGACGTGGCGTCACTCCCGGCATACGTGGCGTACTCCCGGTGATACGGCGTCACTCCCGCGGCGCGAGGATCAGCAGCGGCGTGCCCGCCGTGACCTGGGCGCCGGGTGCGACCAGGACCTCGGCGACCACCGCGTCCTGCGGTGCCGGGACGCGTGATTCCATCTTCATCGCCTCCAGCGCCAGCAGCGGCTGCCCCGCGCGGACCGGGTCGCCCGGTGCCACGTGCACCTGCCACACCGAGGCCGCGAACTCCGCCTCCACGACCCGGCCGCCCGGCGGAACGGTGAGCTCCGCGGACGGTGCGTCCGCGGCCGGAGCCGACGCCTGTTCCGCCCGGGCGAACTCGCCCGCCGCCTCCCAGGCCTCCCGTTCCGCCGTGAAGGCCGCCGCCTGACGCGCCCGGAACCCGGTGATCGAGTCCGCGTGCCCGGCGAGAAACCGCTGGTGGTCGGCGAGCGAGAAGGTGCCCTCCTCGATGCGCGGCGTGAAACGGCCCGCCGCCGTGTCCGCGCGCAGCTCAAGCAGTTCCTCCGCGCCCACCGCGTACCACTTGATGCGGTCGAAGTGCCGCAGCAGCCACGGTCGCGGCCCGGACCACGGCGACCACACCTGGGTCGTACGGCCCACGAACTGGTAGCCGCCCGGGCCCTCCATCCCGTACACGCACAGATACGCGCCGCCGATGCCGACGGAGTTCTCCGCGGTCCATGTCCTCGCCGGGTTGTACTTCGTCGTGACCAGGCGGTGGCGCGGATCGAGAGGTGTGGCGACCGGCGCGCCGAGGTAGACGTCGCCGAGCCCCAGGACCAGGTACTCCGCGTCGAAGACCGTCCGGTACACGTCGTCCGCCGACGCGAGGCCGTTGATCCGGCGGATGAACTCGATGTTCCACGGGCACCAGGGCGCGTCGTCCCGTACGCCCGCCATGTAGCGGGCGATGGCCTCGCGGGTCGCCGGATCGTCCCAGGACAGGGGGAGGTGGACCGTACGGGAGGGGACGACGAGCGCGTCGGCGGGCGGCAGTTCCTCCTCGACGCGGCGTATGTGTGCGAGGACCCGGTCCAGCGGCAGCACGGCCGGGTCGATCTTGATCTGGAGGGACCGGATACCCGGCGTCAGGTCCGTGACCCCGGGCAGGGGATCGACCCGCAGCGCCTCGGCGAGGGCGTGCACCCGCAGCCGCAGGGCCAGATCCAGCTGCATCGGCCCGAACTCGACCAGCAGGTTGTCGTCGCCGCTGCGGCGGTACGTGACATCGTCGCGCCGCGCCAGGACCCCGCCGTCCACGATCTCCGCGCGCGGGGCCCCGTCCGTGGTCACGGGCACGAACCGCACCCCGTCCTCCGGTCGCAGCTGCCCCAGTTTCCAGCGTTCGCGTGTCAGGACCGTCGCCGGGCAGACGAATCCGCCGAGCGAGGGCCCGTCCGGGCCGAGCAGCACGGGCATGTCACCGGTGAAGTCGACCGCCCCGACCGAGTACGGCGTGTCGTGGATGTTCGACGGATGCAGGCCGGCCTCGCCGCCGTCGGTCCGTGCCCAGCGCGGCTTCGGACCCACCAGGCGCACCCCCGTGCGCGCGGAGTTGAAGTGGACCTTCCAGTCGGCCGCGTAGAAGTCACGGATGTCCTCCTCGGTGAAGAACTCCGGTGCGGCATGCGGACCTTCGACCGCGCCGATCTCCCACGCCGAGGTGAACGCGGGCCGGTCGGCGTGCGGCACCGGTGCCACCGCGTCCGTCTCCGCGCCTCCGTGCAGCACGTCCCCCGTGACGAGCGCCCGGCCGCCGTGCCCGCCGAAGCGGCCCAGCGTGAAGGTCGCCGCGCTGCCCAGGAAGCCGGGAACGTCCAGACCGCCGCCCGCGACCAGCAGACAGGTGCGCAGCCCGTGCTCGGCCGGCGCTCCGATGCCGAGTGTGGACCCGGCCGGGACCGTGAACGGCTCCCACTGCGCGACCGGTTCGCCGTCGACGGTGACCGGAGCCGGCGCGCCCGTCACGCACACCGTGGTGGCGTGGCTGAAGCGCAGGGCCGGTCCCTGGAGCGTGCACTCCAGGCCG
The DNA here is from genome assembly GCF_040296405.1 of Streptomyces sp. NPDC002133. Taxonomy (NCBI): domain Bacteria; kingdom Bacillati; phylum Actinomycetota; class Actinomycetes; order Kitasatosporales; family Streptomycetaceae; genus Streptomyces; species Streptomyces sp. NPDC002133. The sequence continues at coordinate 129,256 of NZ_JBEOXF010000003.1, forward strand.
GGGGCGCCCTCGGCGTTGCCCAGTGCGCGATTGCCGAGGCGGAAGGACAGATCGTCCATGGGGCCCGAGGGAGGCACGCCGACCTCCCAGTAGCCGGTACGGCCGGGCCAGTCCTGGACGGTCGTGAGCGTGCCGCCGGACATGACCTCGATCCGGGGCGTCGGGTCGGTGACTGTCGCGAGGGTCGCCGTGGAGTGGGTGGCTTCGCGCACGGCCGGTTCGGTCAGCGCCGCCCGTACGAGCCCCAGATTGGTCTCGATGCCGTCGACGCGGGTGGCGGCGAGTGCCAGGTCCAGTCGCTCCAGCGCCTCGGCGCGGTCGTTCCCGTGCGCGACGACCTTCGCCAGCATCGGGTCGTACGCCGTCGTCACCTCCGTGCCCGTCGCGACCCAGCCGTCCACCCGTACGTCGTCGGGGAAGGCGACCCGGGTCAGCAGCCCGGCACTCGGCCGGTGGCCCCGCGACGGATCCTCGGCGTACAGCCGGGCCTCGACGGCGTGGCCGCGCGGCGCGCCCGGCTCCCGTACGACACCGGGGTCGCCCTGCGCGAGCCGCAGCATCCACTCCACGAGATCGACGCCGTAGATCTCCTCGGTGACCGGATGCTCCACCTGGAGGCGGGTGTTGACCTCCAGGAAGTACGCTTCCTCGCGCTTCGCGTCGTACACGTACTCGACGGTCCCGGCGGAGCGGTAGCCGACACTCGCACACAACCCCCGGGCCGATTCGGCCAGTCGATCACGGACCCGGTCCGGCAGGCCGGGGGCCGGCGCCTCCTCCACCACCTTCTGGTTGCGGCGCTGTAGGGAGCAGTCACGGTCGCCGAAGATGACGACCCTGCCGTGCCCGTCGCCGAAGACCTGCACCTCCACATGGCGGGCGTCCTCGACGAGCCGCTCCAGGAAGACTCCGGCCGAGGCGAAGGATGCCTCGGCCACCCGCTGCACGCGCTCCCAGGCGTCGGCGAGCCCCGCCGGATCGTGCACGGCCCGCATGCCGATGCCGCCACCGCCGCCCGTCGCCTTGAGCATGACGGGGTAGCCGATGCGCTCCGCGGCGGCAAGGGCCTCGGTGAGTCCCGGCAGCAGACCGGTGCCGGGCGCCAGGGGGACGCCCGCGGCCTCGGCCGCCGCGCGGGCGGTGTGCTTGGCGCCGAACAGCTCCAACTGGGCGGGGGTGGGGCCGACGAAGACCAGGCCTGCGTCCTCGCAGCGGCGGGCGAAGCCCGCGTCCTCGGACAGGAAGCCGTAGCCGGGGTGGATCGCCCCGGCGCCCGTGTCCTTCGCGGCCTTCAGCACCAGATCGGCGTCGAGGTACGACTCCTTCGCGGGCGCCGGCCCGAGGCGGACCGCCTCGTCCGCGAGCCGGACGTGGGGGGCCGAGCGGTCGGTGTCGGAGAAGACGGCGACCGTGCGGATCCCGAGGCGCCGGGCCGTACGGATGATGCGTACGGCGATCTCGCCCCTGTTGGCGACGAGAAGCGTGTCGAAGACTGCGCCGGGAGTCGTGCCGCGAGCCGCGTCGTAGGTCGTCTCGTGAGGCGTTCCGAAGGTCATGCGGCGGCCTCGATGGTCATCTCCACCGCCGTCGGCTCGAAGCCGTTGCAGGGGTTGTTGATCTGGGGGCAGTTGGAGACCAGGAACAGGACGTCCGTCTCGGCGCGCAGGGTGACGCGCAGTCCGGGGGCGGAGATTCCGTCGACGATGCCGAGCGTCCCGTCCTTCTCGACGGGGACGTTCATGTACCAGTTGATGTTCGACACGACATCCCGTGCGGTCAGTCCGTGCCGGGCGCCCTCCGCGAGGAAGTTGTCCAGGCAGGCGTGCTGCGACCAGGTGTGATGGCCGTAGCGCAGGGTGTTGGACTCCTTGGAGCAGGCGCCGCCGAGGGTGTCGTGACGGCCGCAGGTGTCCTCGGTGACCGTCATCAGCGGGGTGTGCTCGTTCGACATCAGCACGCTGCCGGTGGTGACGAAGATGCCGCCCTGGGCGTGGATCGTGTCCGGGGCGCTGTAGCGGACGGCGGTGTCGTGGGCGTCGTACACCAGGAAGTCCACGGCCTGGTTGCCCTGCAGATCGGTGATGGTGAGCTGCTCGCCCCGGCGGACGACCGCCGACCAGGCGGAGCGGGCGGGTACGACGGTCATGACTGCCCCCTGGCGGCGAGGAACTCGGCGGTGTTGAGGAAGGCACGGCGGCCCTCCGGGGTGGCGTCCCAGAGCGGGTCGCCCGGCGCGGTCGGCGCGGCGCGCCAGGCGAGGACCTCCAGCGGGCTGCTCGTGTACGCGGACCGCGGGTCGAGCGGATGCGGGACGTTCGCGATCAGCACGGTCAGGTCCTGCTCGGCGCGCAGGGTCACGGACGCCCCCGGGCCCGCCGAGCCGGTGAAGTCGAGCGAGCCGTCGTCCCGTACCTCCACCCCCTGGAAGAGGGCGACGGAAGGGGGCAGGTCGCGGGGCTCCAGACCGTTCTTCAGGGCGGCGAGCTTGAGGAGTTCGCGTCCGGCGGGGGTCGGTGACTCGGGGCTTCCGCCGCCGTAGCGCACGGTGTTCCGTGCGAGCGTCGAGGTGCCGCACAGGGCGTCATGGCGGCCGTCGGAATCCTCGACGAGGGAGGCGAGGACGCGGCCCTGGCCGGAGAGGAGCAGCCGGCCCTTGCTGAGGTAGGCGTTCCACTGGACCTTGACCGTGTCCGCGGTGTTGAGGCGCTCCCAGGGGCGCCCGTCTGCGTACAGCACGAGGTGCGCACAGGCGTCGCCCCTGAGGTCGGTGAGGCGCAGCTCGCTGCCGCGGGCCAGGACGCGGTGGGTGTAGTTGCCGCCCGCCACGGTCTCCGCCCAGACCAGATGCCCGGTGGCGCAGGGCGGGGCCGGCCAGTCCGTGGCGGGTACCACGGGCATGGCCTCGGCGCGGGTGCCCTCCTGGGCGCGGGCGTGGTCCCGGGCTCCGTGTGTCGTCGCAGTCGCCATGGTGGCGGTACCTCCAGCTCGCGCGTCTCGGTTTCTTTTCTGTCGCGCGACAGAAATTAGGAGCGCGGGACTTCCGTGCGATTGCACGTCCATTGCCGGGGCGTAACCGAACGCTCACCAAGATCCCGGTGCCGTCCGCGTGTGGGACGATCGGCCACATGGGTACGACGGGACGGAAGGTCGGGCGACCGCGCGCGCAGCAGCGGCCGGACAGCGGGCTGTCCCCGCGCGAGGAGCTGCTGGCGGCCGCGGCGGAGCTGTTCACGACGCGGGGGTACGCGGCGACGACGACCCGGGCCGTGGCCGAGCGCGCCGGGATGCGGCAGGCCACGATGTACCACTACTTCGGCGGCAAGGAGGATCTCCTCTCGGAGCTCCTCGAATCGACGGTCACGCCGTCGCTGGCCCTGGCGCGCCGGCTCCTCGCGGACGACGAGCGCGGGGCTGAGGAGAGGCTGTGGGAGCTCTGCCGCTCTGACGTCGAGCTGCTGTGCCGGGGCCCCCACAACCTGGGCATGCTGTATCTGCTCCCCGAGATCCAGGCGGAACGTTTCGCCGGGTTCCATCGGGTGCGGGCGGACCTGAAGGACGCATACGGGCAGCTGCTCGCCGGCACGGGGCCGGGGCGCGCGCTCGACAAGCGTGAACTCTCACTCCGCACGGACCTGGTCTTCGGCCTCATCGAGGGCGTCATCCTCGTCCACCGCTCGGACCCGGACCGCCCGGTGGCGTCGTTCGCGTCGGCGACGGCGGATGCGGCGCTGCGGATCGTGGGCTAGCAGGGGCGGCGCCCCCGCGGCCCCGGGCGCGTTTCGAGCCGTCCGGCGTTCCGGGGACGGAGCACCTGCCACGGGGCGGTACGGCAGGCACGTGCTTGCCCGCGGGGCGGTACGGCAGGCACGTGCTTGCCCGGCGGTACGTCAGGCACGTGCTTGCCCGCGGCGCGGACGTCAGGCACGTGCTTGCCCACAGGGCGGTACGCAAGGCACGCGCTCCGAACCGCGGCAGCGGCTCAGGCCGCCAAGGCCCGGGCGAGGGCCGAGAGGTCCGGGGTGCGCAGGACGCGGTCCCCGTAGCCCGGGAGCGGGACGTGGAGGGGGGCCGTCCATCGTGGCGGGATCGTGGACGCGCCGTACACCGCTCCCGCCAGCGCGCCCGTGACCGCCGCGACCGTGTCGGTGTCGCCGCCCAGATCGATCGCGGCGCCCAGCGACTCCTCGAACGACGACGAGGTACGCAGCGCCCACAGCGCCGAGGCCAGGCACGGCCACACCGCGCCGTTGAACTCGGTCGCGTCGTCCGGATGCCACCCCGGAGCCAGCACTTCCGCCCAGCGCTCCCGGTGGTCCTCGTGCACTGCGGCAAGTGCGTCTGGCACGGCGCGCAGCGGGTCGTCCCCCTCGAGCGCGACCCGGATCAGCTCGTGGAGCACCGCCGTGCCCTCCCATGCCGCCCTGTCGCCGTGCGTGAGGGCCGCGATCCGGCGGGCGGCGTCCATCGTGGCCGCGCGCCCGTCACACGCGAAGTACACCGCCGACGTTGCCGCCCGCATCAGTGAACCGTTGCCCGCCGCACGGCCGTTGACCTGGAAGTGCAGGCCCGCGGCGAGATCCCACGGGTCGCCGCTGCCGAGCACCTGCTCGGTCTGGAGGCCGATGTCCTTCGGTTCGCCCGCGGCCCAGCGCCGGAAGCGCTCGAACATGTCCTCCGGGTCGAGTCCGCCCCGCTCCAGCAGGGACTCGCCCACCAGAACGGCCATCTGAGTGTCGTCGGTGGCCTCGCCGGGATCCCAGCCACCGCCCCCGCACATCTCGCCCACGCCGTCAGGGAAGCGGGCCCCGTACCCACCCGCGAGCCCGAACTCGAACGGCGCACCCAGCGCATCACCGACGGCGGAGCCGACCACCGTCCCGATCACCCGGTCCGTTCGGTCTGCTGTGTGCGCACGCATCCCGTCAGCGTATGCGCCCCCGCAGCGCCCGGTACGCCGCCCCCGCCGCCAGCGTGCTGCCCACGAAGAGCAGCGTGAACCACTGGAAGTACCAGTGACCGCCCGTCGGGTCGTAGACCTCGGCTCGGGGCCAGGCGAGGTTCAGGGTCATGGCGATCCCGTACACCAGCGCAAGCGCGTTGATCGGCAGACCCCAGCGGCCGAGGGTGAAGAGCGGGGCGCCCTTCTCGTCGCGGTCGTCCGGGTGCGGCCTGCCCCAGCGGCCGCGCAGGCGGCGCACCAGCATCGGGCCCGTGACCATCGCGTAGGCCAGGTAGACCATGGCGATGCAGGTGGTGCCGATGGCCAGCAGGGCCTCGGGGGAGAGGAAGTTGAGAAGCAGGAGCAGCGCCGCGAGGACGCCGACCGTGACGGCCGCCGCGGCGGGCATGCCGGTGCGGGCCGGGACCTTGGAGAGGAGGCCGGACAGCGGGAGTTGGCGGTCGCGGGCCATGGAGTAGAGCATGCGGGTCGCCGAGGTCTGGATGGCGAGCGTCGCGGCGCAGATCGCGATGACCACGTCCGCGAGGAGCACCTTGCCGAGGCCGTCGCCGAGGGTGCTGGTGAGGACGTACGAGAGACCCTCGGTCGCGAGTCGCCCGTCCACCAGGCTGGGCGCGGCGAGCAGTCCGCCGAGCAGCAGCAGACCGCCGCAGACGCCGGAGGTGGTGAGCGCGGAGAAAGTGGTACGGGGCGCCGTGCGCCGGGGGTTGACCGTCTCCTCGCTCATCTCGCTCGCGCTCTCGAAGCCGATGAGGACGTACGCCGCCGTGAAGGAACCGATCAGCAGCGCGCCGATCGCCCCGCCCGCGCCGCCCGTCTCGAGGACGATGCCGGGGTCGCGTTCGGCGTGGGTGAGGAGCAGGGTCACGATGAGGGCGACTCCGACGATCTCGGCGGTCACGCCGATGGTGTTGACGGCCGTCAGGACCCGGTTGTCGAGGACGTTCACGACGGTCGTGAGGGTCAGCAGGATCAGTCCGAGCAGGGCCGCGTTCGCCGCGCCGCTCGACGAGGTCGGTGAGGGATCGTCGCCGACGAGCTGGAAGCCGGACCAGATCGCGGGCAGCACGGCCTGCAGCGCGAGGGCGGCTGCGCCCACCACGACGACCCTGCCGATCACCATGAGCCAGCCCGCGTACCAGCCGAAGGCCGGGGTGCTCAGCCGCGTCGCCCACTGGTAGACGGCGCCCGCGATCGGGTAGCGGGCGGCGAGTTCGGCGAAGCAGGCGGCGACCAGGAGCTGGCCGGCGAGCACGACCGGCCAGGTCCAGAAGAAGGCCGGGCCGCCGAACGAGTAGCCCATCGCGAAGAACTGGAAGACCGTCGTCAGGACGGAGATGAAGGAGAAGCCGGCGGCGAAGGACGCGTACCGGCCCATCCGCCGCCGCAGTTCCTGCTGGTAGCCGAAGCCCGCGAGCTCGGACTCGTCGGGCCCGGTCGCGGTCCTGTCCCCCGGGCGGGGGACGGGGTTCGGGGTGGAGGTGGGTGCGGTCACGGTCATGGCAGCCCCTGTCGCGTCATTCCTGTCGGGCGACAGAAATTAGGGACAGGCTGTTTCCTCCGCGTGTCACGGCCATGTCGGGGCGGGGCCGAAGTGCTCACGGCCCCGCCCGCACCCCCTTACGCCACGGGGAAGTTCAGCAGCGCGAGCGGCTCGGACGTCGGTGCCGGCGAGCCTCCCGCAGGCTCCACAGTGACGCCCATCCCGGTCGCCCGCCCCACCGGTCCGTCCATGAGCAGCGCCTCTGCCGCCCCCGACGAGTCCAGCAGTCCGGCCGGCCGCATCGTCCCGCCGTCGGCGAACCACAGCTGGTACACCTTCCCGGCGCCCGGTCGCGGCAGCCCGGACGCCAGGAACACGGCCCGGTCCCGCTCGCGCGACACGGCCACCGTGCCGGTCGCCCCGCCGTCGCCGAGTGCCGTCGTGCTGGTCCGCACGTCGGGTGCCGTCAGCACCTGGGCAAGCGACTCGGCCTGGCGCTGTGCCTGCTGTGCCACGGTCCTGGCCTCCTCGGCGGCGCGCTGCTGCCAGACCGCGACACCCCCGAGTGCGGCCACGCCTGCCAGGCACGCCGCGAGCACGAGGCGGGAGAGCCGCCGCCTGCCGCCCGGCCGGAAGCCCCGCACGCGCGGCCGGTCCCCGCCCGCCGCGCCCGCGCCGCCCACCAGCGGGGCTTCCTGGCGCACCGTGGCGATCCGTGCCAGCACCTGCCCCTTCATCGCGGGCGGCGGGTTCTCGGTGGCCGCGAGTCCCAGCCGTACCGCTGTCGCGCTGAGTTCCCGCACCTCCTGCGCGCAGGCCTCACAGGCGTCGAGGTGACGCTCGAACCGGACGCGTTCGCGGTCGCCGAGCGCGTGCAGGGCGTACGCGCCGGTCAGCGTGTGCAGTTCGGCGTCGCGCCCGGTGCTCCGTCCCACCGTGCTCATGCGTTCACCCCCAGGCAGTCGCGCAGCCGGATCAGCCCGTCGCGCATACGGGTCTTCACGGTGCCCAACGGCACGGAGAGCAGCTCGGCCACCTCGCGGTAGGCGAGCCCCCGGTAGTAGGCGAGAGTCACCGACTGGCGCTGCAGCTCGGTCAGGGTGCGCAGACAGCGGCGTACCTGTTCGCGCTCCAGCCGGGCCTCGACCTGCTCGACGACCTCGTCGAAGTCCGGGGTCCCGCCGAGCCGGGCCGCCTTCTGCTCACGCTCGGCCGCGGCCTGGGCGGACCGCACCCGGTCCACCGCGCGGCGGTGGGCGAGGGTCAGCGTCCATGTCATCGCGGAGCCCCGGGACGGCTGGAAGCGCGCGGCCGTACGCCACAGTTCGACCAGCACCTCCTGCGTCACCTCCTCCGACTGTGCCGGATCACGCAGCACGCTGCGCACGACGCCGAGCACGGGGCCGCAGACCGCGTCGTACACCTGGGAGAAGGCGTCCTGATCGCCGCGCGCGACCCGTACGAGCAGTTCGTCGAGCCCCGGACCGGCCGGCGGCGCCCCTGTGATCCGTACGGCTTCCTTCACTCGCGCTCCCTCTCGCCCCGAGCTCACCACGTCGTCCCACCTCATATACGGAGCCGGAGGGCGCGTGGACTGGTGAACGGAAGAGTTGTTATGCGGCCGTGCCACGGCATCGACATGGTGTCTTCCCGATGCCGCCGCTGACGTTACTCTCCTGGGCCCGCAGGGCACCCGGTCGGACACCGGGGTGGATGCGGCACATCGCCGACGATCAACCGCAGCATCTCCTGCGTCCCGCAGACAAGGCAGGGAGGCCTCAACGGGCCGACGCCCGAGCTCACTCGTCCACAGCCGTCGGCACATATGCGTGCTCATCCGGCGGCCGCGCGTAACCCCCGTCGACCGGCGATGATCGCGGGCCGTTCCGCGATGTCCGCCGACCCGGTGTGGGGCGACGTGCTCGGGGTGGCGCGCTGCCGGCGCCTGCGGTCGCTGCCGTGCGGCTGTCGACCCGTACGTTCCGCTCGTGCCAGTGGTCGGTCCGGCGCCGGACGGCTGCGAGAGCGACCGCACAAAGGTCCGGCCCCGGGCACTCGCCGCCCGGGCCGGACCCTCACGCATGCGCGGCGGCGCCCGCCGCAGGCGCTACGCGGCCCGCGAGGCCTCCTGCTCGCGTTCGACCTGCGCGTTCCAGTCGCGCTTGATCGCACGCCATGCCTCGTCCGACTTGCCCAGGCGCCAGTAGCCCGAGATCGACAGGCGGGTGGCGGGGACGCCCCGCTCCAGGCGGAGGTGGCGGCGGAGCTCCTTCACCGCGCCCGCCTCGCCGTGCACGAAGGCCTGGACGTCGCCGGCGGGGAAGCGCAGCTCGCGGACCGCCGCGAGGAGCGCCTCGCCCACGGCCCGGTCGCCCCGGTGCAGCCAGGTCACCGTGACCCCGTGCGGCATCGCGATCTTCTGCTCCTCCTCGGGGCCGGACACCTCCACGAACGCATGGACGACGGCGCCCGCCGGTATCTGCTCCAGCGATGCGGCGATGGCGGGCAGTGCGCTCTCGTCGCCCGCCAGCAGATGCCAGTCCGCGGCCGCGTCGGGGGCGTAACCCCCGCTCGGGCCCAGGAGCCACACGGTCTCGCCCGGCCGGACCCGCGCCGCCCAGGGCCCGGCCAGCCCCTCGTCGCCGTGGACCACGAAGTCGATCGTCAGCTCGCGGTGCACGGGGTCCCAGGCCCGCACCGTGTACGTGCGGTTGGCCGGCCACTGGTCGCGCGGAAGCTCCTCACGGATCCGGGCCATGTCGAACGGCTCCGGGTACGTCACCCCCGGCAACGGGAAGACCAGCTTGACGTACGCATCCGTCGACCCGTCCGTCGCGAACGCGGCCAGGCCCTCGCCGCCGAGCACGACGCGCACCATGTGCGGAGTGATCCGGTCCGTGCGCACCACCCGCGCCTCATGGGCCTGCGGTGCCTTGCGGGCGGGCGTCTCTGCCACGGCGTCTCCCTCGGTGTCGTGCCGGTTAGGCTAACCTAAGTTAGCACCTCACCCGGGTGATCGCCGTTCCGGCTCACGCCCTCAGCTCGACGAGCAGCCGGTTCACCACCCGCCCGAGGCCCCACCGGGCTGCCAGCTCCTCCAGCCGCTCGGGATCGCGCGGCTCCTTCGGCAGTGCCGGATCGAAAGCGGGCAGCGGTACGTCCGCAGCCACCTGCACCACCTTCGGCGCGACCGCCACGTACCCCCGCGCCTCGTCGAGTCGCCTGCGCTGCGAAGGCGTCAGCTTCGCCGCCGGGTCGTCGACGGCCGCCATGATCCCGGCCAGGTCCCCGAACGCGTCCAGCAGCTTCGCCGCCGTCTTCTCGCCGATGCCCGGCACACCCGGCAGCCCGTCGCTCGGGTCCCCCCGGAGCAGCGCCAGATCCGCGTACCCGGGCCCGTCGACCCCGTACTTCTCGCGCAGCACCGCCTCGTCCGTGGCCTGCATCATGCCGACGCCCTTCAGCGGGTACAGCACCCGCACGCCCCGCGCGTCGTCCACCAGCTGGTACAGATCCCGGTCGCCGGTCACGATGTCCACCGGCCCCGCCGCGCGGAGGGCGAGCGTGCCGATGATGTCGTCCGCCTCGTACCCCGCGACGCCGACCCGCGCGATGCCCAGCGCGTCCAGCACGTCCTCGATGATCGGGACCTGCGGGGACAGCGTGTCAGGGATCTCCTCCTCGTCCGGACCCGTCTCGGTCTCCACCGCCACCCGGTGCGCCTTGTACGACGGGATGAGCTCCACCCGCCAGTGCGGACGCCAGTCGGCGTCCATGCAGGCCACGAGCTCGTCGGGGTGGTGGTCCTGGACCAGCCTGGTGAGGAATTCGATCAGCCCGCGCACCGCGTTGACCGGTGTGCCGTCGGGCGCGCGCACGGAGTCCGGAACCCCGAAATAGGCGCGGAAGTAGAGGGAAGCGGTGTCGAGCAAAAGAATCTTGGGTCGGGTCGTCATGCCGCCCAGGATCGCACTGCTCGCCGCTGGACGGTCGCGCAAACGACGAACGCCCCGGACCCGTCAGCCGGGGCGTTGTGCGGGCGTCAGTCGGCCCGTCAGGCGTCGCCGCCCGCCACGATCGCGTCGCAACCCGAGCACCACTCGGCCGGACGGCGGCGAGCGGTCCACGCGTCGCGGTGCGTGCTGTGGAACTCCTGCTCGCAAAGAGCCATCCACTTGTCGGCGGCGTCGATCAAGCCGTACTCCGCGCAGTTCACGGACGCGGTGAGCGTACCCGTCGCACGCACGATCGCTGCCCAGCGGACGCCGTGGATGCTGGCGGCTGCCTCGGTGTGCTTGGTCGAAGTGAAGACCGTGGTGGCACGCGGCTCGGTGGCGCGGGGCTCGTTGGCCTTGGCCTTTGCTTCCGGACCATCTTCGCGGGCTTCGCCTCCGGCGCGGGCTCCGGGGCGACCTCGACCGGGGCGACGTCCGCCGTGAGCTTCATGCACGACTTGCAGGTGACGTCGCGGTCCGACGCGTCGCTCTGGTCGCCGGTCTTCCCGCAGGCGAGCTTTCCGTCCGCCTTCACCAGGTGCACCGCCGCGCCCTTGCCCACCGTCGCGTTAGCCATGTCGTCCCCTCCTTATCGCCGGTCCGTCCGGCGAGAGCCCGACCGTAAGACGCTGCTCGGAGCGAGCGCAGCTCTGTGACCTGCGGAAACACGAAAGCCCCCGCCGGACCGACGGGGGAATCGGCCTGACGGGGGTACCGGTCGCGTCCGACTGTGTTGCTCGCCGTCGCCGGACGAGACCGGGGCCTACTCGTTCCGCGTCACGCGGGCGTGGTCGGTGTACTCGCGCCGGAACATGTCGTGGCCGGTGCGCCCGGTGTGCCTCAGCGCCCACTCCTGAGCGTCGTTCGGGTCGCCTTCGGGGCCGGACGACTCGTCACAGCCGTACGCGACGCAGAACACCTCAGCAGTCACGCCGCCGTCTGGGACATGCCGGATCGTGTGCTCGACGTACCGCAGCACCGCGCGCGTCATGCCCGGCCTCCGCGCGGGTGGTTCCTGATCTCGGCGCTCGTCTCGAACGCCTTTCGCTGATCGCCACGGTTCAGTGCGGACCGGCGCTCCCGCACCAGCGCCATGCACACCCCGCAGCCGTTGACGGGGGAGCACTCCACCAGCCACGGGTCGATTGGTAGCTCTACAGGCTGAGTTGAATACCGCGTGGGTTCGGTCACCGTGCCCCCTCGTCTGCTGCGATCGATGCCGACCACGCTAAGAACCAGCCAGACAAGGTCTCCACGAAGTTGCACGGAATTGCACGCGACCTAGCCGAGGGTGGCGATGGCGTCCGTGATCAGCGCCCGCGCATCGGCGCCGTAGACGGCAAGGTCGACCGCTCGGCTGAACGCCTTGGCGTACTGCGCGATCTCGGACGGGGCCGTGACGGTGACGGCCGCTGTCAGTAGCTCGACCTGCGCTTGTTCGCTGTCGTAGATGCTGAACGTCTCCAGCGGCCACATGCCGCGCTCGACCGAGAACGGCACGACGCCGAGCGAGACCGCCGGAAGCGACATGATCGACAGCAGGTGTCCGAGCTGCCCGGCCATCACCTCGGCGTCGCCCATGCGGTACCGCAAGACGGCTTCCTCCACGAGGATGGCGAAGCGGTGGTCACCCTCGCGCAGCACGCGTGCCCGGTCCATGCGGGCGACGACGGCTTCGGCGACGTCGTTCGGGGTTTCCCGGAAGGCCGTGATCTCGGACAGCAGCGCGGTCGCGTAGGCGGGCGTCTGGAGCAGTCCAGGAACGACGTTGGAGCAGTAGATCCGGAACGCGCGGGTGCGCTCGAACAACGGGACGTAGGACTCTTGGAGTCGCCGCAGCCCGGTGCGCTGGAGCCGCTTCCATTCGACGTACATCGACTCGGCCGAGCGGGACGCGGCGATGAGGTCGGCGGCTTGTTCGTCCGTGCCGCAGATGCTGCACCACGCCCGTATGTCGGCGTCGGACGGTGGTGTGACGCCGTTCTCGATGCGCGAGGACTTCGACGGGTGTTCAGCACGCGTACAGCCGCGTCCTACCGTTCGTCATAACGTGGTGTGTCGATGTAACGGCGCCATGGCCGTCAGCGGGTCACTCATGGATTCCTCCGGGGTATGCCGACGGGGGTCGCCGCCATTGCGCCAGCGACACCCATTCGCTAGCGATTACTTCTCGGCAGCGTGGGCCAGCACCTCGATTTCTGCTCGGTTTCGTCCCGCATAGTGGAGACCAAATTGGTGACGTCAGCCACAACGCCACTGCTGGGCGCTGGAACGACGAACGCCCCGGCATCCGTCCAGGACACCGGGGCGTACACACGCGGACCGTCAGCCGGCCGTTGGGGCGTCACCGTCCCGCCAGTGGATATCCACACGCGATGCGTCGACTCCGCGTCGTCCGCGCACGCCGGGACGGATTACGACGTGATGGATGGCGTTCTCCAACAGCGCCCGCCGTCCGTCGGTGTCCCGTGCCGCCCACGCTTCGGCGAAGGTCTCGCCGGTCGGCACGTACTCGACGAGGGGTTCCGTCGGCATGTCCGCAAGCTGCTTCCGACGAGCCTTCATCGTCCGCAGGTCGGCCAGCAGCTCGGCTTCACGCTCGTCGTCGTCGACGTCGGCCAGCTCCGCCGTGGCGGCCTTGATCGCCGCTTCCACTGCAGCCAGGTCGGCGACTTCGCGGACGGTTTCGCGGACCTCGACGACGTCGAAGCGGCCGACCATGCCGAGGAAGGTGGACTCGATGTGCTCCTCTATGCGTTCGGCGACGATGGACACGCCACGGGCGCAGCCGGTCCCGTCAGATGCTCCTCGGCAGGAGTAGCGCGTCGTCGGGTTCTTCCCACCCGTCTGGTTGACCCGAAGCGAGCCGCCGCACGTCGAGCACCGCAGCAACCCGCCGGACAGAAGCCGTGCCCGGCGCTTGCGCTCGCCGCCGGGGCGGGTGGACGGCTTCAGCAGCACGCGCAACCGCGCCATATCCTCCTCGGGCATGACCGGCTCCCACGCCTGGGCCGGTGCGCCGTCGTCGTCGCGGAGGACCTTGCCGTGATGCGTCATGTAGCCCAGTGATGCGTCCTGTGTAAGGACGATGCGCAGCGACGTCATCGACCAGGCGCCGCCCTTTGCTTTGCGCGGGACCGAGCCGGCTGCATTGATCGCGGTCGTCGTCGCGTACAACGACTTCCCGGCAAGAATCATGTCGGCGGCCTTGCGCACGTACGCAGCTTCGACGGGCTCGACTTCCAGGACCTTGCCGGGGCCGTCCGGGTTTTCGACGACGCGGTAGCCGTACGGCGGTGAGCCACCAGGCCAGCGCCGAGCACGGACCAAGGCGGCGCGGGCGGCCAGGACGCGGTCGCGGATGGTGGCCGCTTCGAACTCAGCGAAGACGCCGAGCATCTGCAGGAGTGCCGTACCGGCTGCCGTCGTCGTGTCGAACGGCTCGGTGGCGGACACAAGCGCGGCGCCTGCCTTTGTCCACTCGTCGACGAGGTTCGACAGGTCCGACACGGACCGGGCGACACGGTCGATACGCCAGACCATGATTGTGTCGGCACGGCCAGCGGCGACGGTGTCGCGGACACGAGCGAGGCCGGGCCGGTCGAGGCGGGTCTTCGTTGCGGAGACGTCGACGTCTTCGACGATCTCGGCGAGCGCCCAGCCACGGGCCTTGCATGTGGCGGTGATGAGTTCCCGCTGGCGTTCGATGGACGTGCTCTCGTCCGTAGCCTTGGAGATTCGGGCGTACCCGATGACGCGGCGCGGCGCGTGTCCTGGTGTCATGCGGGTGATGGTAAGACACGGCGAAGCGGTATCGAGGAGCATCAGGGACAGTCCGATGATGCCGCACCCCACCGACAACGCCCCGCGTGCACGACGCCCGCCCGCCGCGGCTGCCCCGACTGCCGCGCGGTGCCGCCGTCCGCACGGCGCGATGCCGCCGTCCGCACGGCGCGGTGCCGCCGTCCGCTCGACACGACGGCCGCCTGGCCGCACGGTGTCGTCCGAGTGAACTGGATCACTTTCCGTTTGCCCCCGGCATGCCCGGGCAGGCGCGACGCCGGAGCAGACCCCATTGCGCCCTCGACCAGCAGCGACGCTGCCGGCGGCACAAGCCCGGGGAGACGGGCCGAACCCGTCCGCTCCACGGCCCGCAGGGTGGGGGAGGCGGGCCGTTCTTGGTTCAACACGTGAGGTCTATGTGTCCAGGCTTGAAGCCGAGCATCTGTACAAGGTGTTCGGTAAACGACCCGACCAGGCGGTGCGGAAGCTCGAGAACGGCGCAGGCCGCGACGAGCTGCGTGCCGACGGAACGACCGCGGCCGTGATCGACGCCTCCTTCACCGTCGAGCCCGGCCAGATCTTCGTCGTCATGGGTCTCTCCGGATCCGGAAAGTCCACGTTGCTGCGCATGCTCAACGGGCTGCTGGAGCCGACAGCCGGGCGCGTCCTCTTCGACGGCCAGGACCTGACCACGCTGAGCGCCCGTGACCTGCGCGCCGTCCGCTCCACCCGGATCAGCATGGTCTTCCAGCACTTCGCGCTGTTCCCGCACCGCAGCGTGCTGGAGAACGCCGCCTACGGCCTCGAGGTGCAGGGAGTCGCCCGCGCCGAGCGCGAGCGCCGTGCCGCCGAGGCGCTGGAGCTGTGCGGCCTCGCGGGCTGGGAGAAGTCCTGGCCCGACGAGCTGTCCGGCGGTATGCAGCAGCGCGTCGGCCTCGCCCGTGCGCTCGCCACCGACGCCGATCTGCTGCTGATGGACGAGTCCTTCAGCGCCCTCGACCCGCTGATCCGCCGCGACATGCAGGACCAGCTCCTGGAGCTCCAGAAGACGCTCAAGAAGACGATCGTCTTCATCACCCACGACCTCAACGAGGCCATGCGCCTCGGTGACCGGATCGCGGTGATGCGCGACGGCCGGATCGTCCAGCTCGGCACTGCAGAGGACATCCTGGTCAGTCCCGCCAACGACTACGTCGCGTCCTTCATCCAGGACGTGGACCGCACCCGCGTCCTGACCGCGGCGGCGGTCATGACCGAGCCCCGCCCCGACGCGGAAACCTGCGGCTGCGAGACCGTCACGCCCGACACCCTCGTCGCCGACGTGTGCGCCGTCAGCGCACGCGTCCCGCACCCCGTGGCCGTCAGGAACGCGGCCGGCAAGGTCGTCGGCGTCGTACCGCAGTCCCGTCTGATCGCGCTCGTCGGCGACGAACGCGGCGAGCCGGTGCCGTGCCGCCTCCCGGCCCAGCAGCGGCCGACGGAGGTGGCCGCCCATGCCTAGGCTCCACCTCGGCCAGTGGGTCGACAGCGGTGTCGACTGGCTCCAGGCCCACCTCTCCTGGCTGTTCGATGCCATCAGCCGGCTCGTCACCACGATGTACGACGGCATCGACGCGGCGCTCTCCGCACCCGAGCCGCTCCTCTTCGCCGGCATCCTCGCCGTGGCCGCCTGGTGGCTGCGCGGGCTGCTCGCGGGCGTCCTGGCCTTCGCCGGATTCGCGCTGATCGACTCCATCGAGCTGTGGGACGACGCCATGTCGACCCTCTCCCTGGTGCTCGTCGCCACGATCGTCACCCTGGCCATCGCGGTGCCGCTGGGCATCTGGGCCTCCCGCTCGAAGACCGTCAGCGCCGTGACCCGGCCGGTCCTGGACTTCATGCAGACCATGCCGGCCATGGTGTACCTGATCCCCGGCATCATCTTCTTCGGCGTCGGCGTCGTGCCCGGCATCATCGCCACCATCGTCTTCGCCCTGCCGCCCGGCGTGCGCATGACCGAGCTCGGCATCCGCCAGGTCGACAAGGAACTCGTCGAGGCCGCCGAGGCGTTCGGCACGACCCCGCGCAACACCCTCGTCCGCGTCCAGCTGCCCCTCGCGCTGCCCACGATCATGGCCGGCATCAACCAGGTCATCATGCTGGGCCTGTCCATGGTCGTCATCGCCGGCATGGTCGGTGGCGGCGGTCTCGGCGGCGCCGTCTACCGCGCCATCGGCAACGTCGACATCGGCCTCGGCTTCGAGGCGGGCATCTCCATCGTCATCCTGGCCATGTACCTGGACCGGATCACCGGCGCGCTGGGCCGCGAGGTCTCGCCGCTCGGCCGCCGTGCCCTCGCCAGGGCGAAGGCCCTGACCGGCGGCGCGAAGATCTGGAACTACCGCCCCCAGCCCGTCGTCGCCGTCGTCGGCGTCGTGGTGCTCGCCCTCGTCGCGGGCGGCATGGGCATCTTCGGCGGCACCAAGTCCGCCGACGCGTCCGACGCCACGAACGTCGGCCAGGGCAAGAAGATCTCCGTGGGCTACATCCCCTGGGACGAGGGCATCGCCTCCACCTTCCTCTGGAAGGAGATGCTCGAGCAGCGCGGCTTCGAGGTCGACACCAAGCAGCTCGAGGCCGGCTCGCTCTACACCGGTCTCGCCGGCGGTCAGATCGATTTCCAGACCGACTCCTGGCTGCCCGTCACCCACGCCCAGTACTGGGACAAGTACCAGGACAAGCTGGAGGATCTGGGCTCCTGGTACGGCCCCACGTCGCTGGAGCTGTCCGTTCCCTCGTACGTGAAGGGCGTCGACTCCCTGGAGGATCTCAAGGGCAAGGCGGGCCGGTTCAAGGGCCGCATCATCGGCATCGAGCCGAGCGCCGGAATGATGGGCCTGCTCAAGGACAAGGTCCTCAAGGAGTACGGCCTGGAGGGCGAGTACAAGGTCGTCGACGGTTCCACGCCCGGCATGCTCGCCGAGCTGAAGCGCGCGTACGACAAGAAGGAGCCCGTCGTCACCACCCTGTGGTCGCCGCACTGGGCCTACAGCACGTACGACCTGAAGAAGCTCAAGGACCCCAAGGGCACCTGGGGCAAGGGCGACGGTGTCCACACGCTCGCCCGCAAGGGCTTCGCCGCCGAGAACCCGCAGGTCGGCAAGTGGCTCAAGAACTTCGGCATGACCGAGGCGCAGCTCACCGGCCTCGAGGCGAAGATCCAGAAGACCGGCAAGGGCAAGGAGCAGGAAGCCGTCCGCGCCTGGCTGAAGGACAACCCTGGCCTTGCCGACAAGTGGACCCCGGTCGCCAAGGCCGGCAGGTCCGCGGACGGCAAGGACGAGCGCGAACGGGCCCTGAACGTCGCCTGGTTCCCGTGGGAGGAGGACATCGCCGCCACCTACCTGTGGAAGGCCGTCCTGGAGGAGCGCGGATACCGGATGAACCTCAAGCAGTTCGAGGTCGGCCCCATGTACACCGCGCTGTCCCGTGGCCAGATCGACGTCCAGTTCGACGGATGGCTGCCCAGCACGCAGAAGAAGTACTGGGACGCGTACGGCGACAAGCTCACCGACATCGGTTCGTGGTACGGACCGACGTCGCTGGAGATCGCGGTGCCGTCGTACGTGAAGGGCGTCGACTCGCTGGCGGACCTCAAGGGGCGCGGCGATGAGTTCAAGGGCCGGATCATCGGCATCGAGCCCGGCACCGAGACCATGAACATCCTCAAGAACAAGGTTCTGCCCGGCTACGGCCTGGACAAGGAGTTCACGGTCGTCGACAGTTCCACGCCCGGCATGCTCGCCGAGCTGAGGCGCGCGTACGCGAAGAAGGAGCCCGTCGCCGTCATGCTGTGGACCCCGCACTGGGCCTACAGCGAGTACGGGCTGACCAAGCTCGAGGACCCGCAGAAGCTCTTCGGCGAGGGCGACCGCATTCACACGGTCGCGAGCAAGGACTTCCCGAAGCAGTACCCGCAGCTGACGAAGTGGCTCAAGGACTTCAAGCTGAGCGAGCAGGAGCTCGCCGGTCTGGAGAACGAGATCCAGAAGCGCGGCACGGGCCACGAGGAGGAAGCGGTCAAGGCCTGGATGGAGCAGAACCCGGGCATCGTGGACCGGCTGGCGCCTCAGTAGACCATCCCTCTCCCCCCACCGGTCGGGCCCCGTCACATACAGTGGCGGGGCCCTTACCGATGGGGGGACCGCCAGGCGAGGCTCTGGGGGAGCCTGTGACAACTGTGCGAATCGGTGCCGGGAATCTGCGTAAGGTACTGAAGAGGAGGGAGGGAACGCAGCCATGGCAGACAAGGAAACACTCCGCGTCGGCTCCGCCGTCCGCAGACGCCGCAAGGCCCTCGATCTCACGCTGGCCGCCGTCGCCGAACGCAGCGGCCTGTCCGTGCCTTTCCTCAGCCAGATCGAGAACGAGCGGGCCCGGCCCAGCATGCGCTCCCTCCAGCGGGTCGCCGAGGCGCTGGAGACCACTGCCGGCGAGCTGCTGGCCGCCGCGGACTCCGCCCGCGTCGTCGACGTCGTCCGCGCGGACGACTCCGCCGGTTCCGGCACTGCCGGGGGCGTGCGGTCCCTCGTGCGCGGCCATCACCAGCTGCATGCCGTCGAGTACACCGGGGAGCAGGACGCGGACCGGGAGTACCAGCATCGCAACGACGAGCTCATGTACGTCGCCGACGGGGCGGCCGAGGTCGAGGCCGAGGGCCGCGTCTACCGCCTGGAGAAGGGCGACACCCTGTATCTGTCCGGAGGCGTACGGCACCGGTGGCGGGCCACCAGGCCGGGCACCCGCCTCCTCGTCGTCGCCGTCCGCGAACACATCGAGACAGGACCGTGAAACGGGCCGTGCCGAAGCGTGTCGTCTCGCTGGTCCCGTCACTCACCGAGGCCGTCGCGGCCGGTGCCCCCGGGCTGCTGGTCGGTGCCACCGACTGGTGCACCCACCCCGCGGACCTCGACGCGGCCCGTGTCGGCGGCACCAAGAACCCGGACGTCGAGGCGATCGTCGCGCTGCGGCCCGAGCTCGTCGTCGCCAACGAAGAGGAGAACCGGGCCCCCGACATCGCCGCCCTGCGCGCCGCCGGACTCGACGTCCTCGTGACGGAGGTCCGGACGCTGCCACAGGCCTTCGGTGAACTCGAGCGCGTCCTGCGCGCCTGCGGCGCGGGCCGGCCGCGCTGGCTCGACGACGCGGAGGCCGCCTGGGCGGCGGTCGTGCCGGGCGAGGTGCGGCGCGCGGTCGTGCCGGTCTGGCGCCGGCCCTGGATGGTCCTCGGTCGTGACACCTTCGCCGGGGACCTGCTGGCCCGCCTCGGCGTCGAGAACGTCTATGCCGGGCACCCGGAACGGTATCCCCGGATCCCGGTGGACGAGCTCAACGCGGTGGGCGCCGACCTCGTCGTCCTGCCCGACGAGCCCTACCGCTTCACTCGGGACGACGGTCCCGAGGCGTTCCCCGGCCTGCCCGCCGCGCTCGTCGACGGGCGGATGCTCACGTGGTACGGGCCGTCGCTGGCAGCGGCGCCCGCGGCACTGCGAGCAGTGCTCCGCTGACCAGACCGCGCGCCGTGCGGACCCCGGCCACGGACCAGGCCGCGATGAGGAGCACATACAGCCCCACCGCCAGCCACTCCAGGGCGGGCAGACCCGTGTGGGCGGACAGCCCCGCCGCGCCCGTGACACAGGTGCCGACCGGGAAGGTGAACGACCACCAGGTCATCGCGAACGGCATCCCTCTGCGGGCCGCGCGGGCCACCAGGGCGCCGGCCACCGCCAGCCACAGGAGGGCGAAGCCCAGTACCGGCACTCCGTAGACGACCGCGAAGACGCCCAGCCCGCTCGCGTACGGGGCCGAAACCGCCGTCGGCGCCACGTCCGCCAGCTTGTTCACGGCGGTCGTCGACTGGCCCAGCGGACCGAGCACGAGGAACAGCGTCGGGGCCAGGGCGAGCGGCAGCGGACCGCGGCGGACCAGCCGGGCGAGGACGAAGGGCAGGATCACCAGCACCGCCAGCAGGCTCAGCCCGAACATTCCGTAGCAGGCCACCAGCAGCGCCGCACGCCACGGGCCGGCGGGCAGCCGGCCCACCAGCATCGGGCCGGCCGCCGCCGACACCATCGGGGCCACCACCGGCAGCAGCCACACCGGCGAAGCGCTGCCGGGGGCGACCTTGTGGCGCGTGATCATCAGGTACGGGATCGCCACGGCCACCACCAGCGCGACGACCGTTCCGACGGCGAAGAGGACTGCGCCCGTCACCGTCGCCGCCCGCTCACCGACGACGCCGGGGCCGACCGACAGGGAGCCGATGCCGACCGCGAGGAGCGCCATCGCGAGGCAGCCGTAGAACGGGGCGACCGCAGGATCGAGCAGCTGGGCGCGGGCCCTGTCGCTGTGGTGGAACCAGTGCCCGGCGCGGGCGACGAGCAGGGCCGCGAGCAGCAGCACGGACAGCACCCACACCGTCTCGCACGCGGGTAGCAGGCCCGGTGGCCGCACCGGCAGGGCAGCACCGGCGTTGGCCACGATCGCTGTGCCCATGACGGTGGCGTACCAGTTCGGCCCGAGATCGCGGAGCCAGGGGATGACCATGCGGCAAGCCTCTGCCTCCGTAAGGGCTCCCACCAGGGATGTTGCTCTTATGTCCTCATAAGCTGTCCTTATGAGCGAAGAGCGACAGGGTCGAGGCCCGCTGGCCCACCGGGTGCCCGACCTCGGTGCGCTGGAACTGCTGCTGGCCGTCGCCCGGCACGGCAGCCTCGGGCGCGCGGCGCGCGAGACGGGCATCACCCAGCCCGCCGCGAGCAGCCGGATCCGCTCCATGGAACGGCAGCTCGGCGTCGCCCTCCTCGACCGCTCGCCTCGCGGCTCACGGCTCACGGGCGCGGGAGCGCTCGTCACCGACTGGGCCGGGCGGATCGTGGAGGCGGCGGAGGCCTTCGACGTGGGCGCCCAGGCGCTGCGGGACCGGCGCGACTCGCGACTGCGGGTGGCGGCGAGCATGACCATCGCGGAGTACCTGCTTCCGGGGTGGCTCATCGCTCTGCGGCAGGAACGGCCCGACACGTCGGTGTCGCTCCTCGCCGGGAACTCGGCCGCCGTGGCGGAGAGGCTCCTGCGCGGCGAGGCGGACCTCGGCTTCGTCGAAGGGCTCGCCGTTCCGCCGGGCTTCGACGGCGCGGTCATCGGCCACGACCGGCTCGTCGTGGTGGCCGCTCCCGGACACGTGTGGGCGCGGCGCCGCACGCCGCTGCCGCCGCAGGAGCTTGCGGCCACCTCGCTGGTGCTGCGCGAACGCGGCTCGGGCACACGGCAGGTCCTCGACTCGGCGCTCGCGCGCTACGGAGGGCTCGCCGAGCCGCTGCTCGAACTCGCCTCCACGACCGCGGTGAAGGCGGCGGCGGTCAGCGGCGCGGGGCCGGCCGTCCTCAGCGAGCTGGCGGTGACCGAGGAACTCGCGGCGCGCCGCCTGATCCGCGTCCCGCTGGAGGCCGTCCACCTGCGCCGCGACCTTCGCGCGGTCTGGCCGTCGGGCCACCGCCCCACGGGCCCGGCCCGCGACCTCCTGTCCCTGACGCGGCGGGGTGCGGGGTGACCGGTGCGCCGCGGGTTGCGCGTCCGTCTGCCGACGATGGGTGGTGTGTGCCCACCCTCCCCCACAGCCCTTCCAGCAGGGGAGGTACCTCCCGCCTCCCCCCAGGACTTCCCACTTGGGCCCGCAGTGGGACGACTGCCCACAGCCCCCTGGGGAACGGCCCACGATCCGTACCCGGGGGCGGCCGGGGCGGGGCCGCGCGGGGTCGCCCCCGCAGAAATCGGCTCCCCGTTCCGGATGACGTCGTACCCACCGATTCCGAGGAGACGACCCCCGAGGGCCACCGCCCCACCACCCGTCGGCGCACCACGAGCCCGCCCGCGGCCCCACGCCGCAGAGCGAGGGGGAAGCCCCGGACGGACACACCGGACGCCACCACGGCACCCGCCGACCGCACCGCCCCGGGAGGCCCGAACGCCCCGCCCCCGTGCACCCCCGCACCTCACGAGGCCGCCCGCACCAGCCCCCTCATCACACGCGTGTCCCCGCCCATCTCCGGGTGCCACTGCACGCCCACCACCCACCCCGGCCCCGGTAGCTCGACCGCCTCCACCGTGCCGTCCTCCGCGTGCGCCGACACGACGAGCCCCGCGCCGAGGCGGTCGACCGCCTGATGGTGGTACGTCGGCACGGCGGACTCCTCCGGCACGAGCGCCGCGTAACGCGTCCCCGGCACCGGCGTCACCGGGTGCAGCCCGAAGACGCCGACCTCCTTCGCATGGCCCTCCATGTGCTGGACGAGCGTCCCGCCGAGCGCCACGTTCAGCAGCTGCATCCCCCGGCAGATCCCGAGCAGTGGTGTCCCGGACGCCAGCGCCGCCTCGATCAGTGCCAGCTCCCACGCGTCCCGCTGCCGCGCCGGCGGCCCGGTGCGCGGGTCGGGCTCGGCGCCGTAGCGGACCGGCTCGACGTCCGGGCCGCCGGCGACGACGAGCCCGTCCAGCCGGGCCACGACGGACGCCGCACGCCCCGGATCGTCCGGCGGGAGCATCGCCGCGATGCCCCCGGCCGACTGGACGAGCCGCGGATAGCCCTCGGGCAGCAGCGCGGCGGGCAGCTGCCACACGCCCCACGAGGCCCGCTCCAGGTACGTGCTGACGCCGATGAGCGGCTGGGTCACTGTTCTTCTCCGGTCAGTCGCGTGCGAGTTCGGCCTCGGCCACGGCCAGCGCCGCGAACTCCTCCTCCGGCGCCCGCGCCACCAGCCGGTGCCGACTGTAGAAGGCGAAGTACGCGAGAGCGACGCCGTAGACGGCGAGGGCGATGAGCGCCGCGTCCTTGTCCACCAGGAAGGTGGCCACCAGCGCCGACAGCGCGAGCACGAACGCCACGGACGAGGTCAGCACACCGCCCGGTGTGCGGTACGGCCGCGGCAGCTCCGGTTCGCGACGCCGAAGCACGATGTGCGACAGCGCCATCAGCGCGTACGAGATCGTCGCGCCGAAGACGGCGATGTTCAGCATCCGAGCCCCGTCCCCGGTCGCGGCCGCCAGCGCGAAACCGATCGCGCCCGGGATGAGGAGCCCCAGGTAGGGGGATTTCCGCCGGCTGGTCAGTGAAAGGAACCGGGGCAGGTACCCAGCGCGGGAGAGGGCGAAGAGCTGGCGTGACCCGGCGTAGATGAGCGAGAAGAACGAGGCCACCAGGCCCGCGAGGCCCGCGTAGTTGACGAAGCGGCTGAGCGCGGTGGGATCGCCGTCGCCCTGGAGCGCCACCACCAGCGGGTTCCCCGCCTCCTGGATGGCGGCCGCGCCGCGCGCCCCGGTGGAGGCGAAGAAGGTCAGCAGGGCGAGCAGGACGAGGATGCCCATCGAGACGGCGAGGGCCCTCGGCATCGACCGCACCGGATCCTTCGCCTCTTCCGCGGCGAGCGGCACACCCTCGACCCCGAGGAAGAACCACATGCCGAACGGGAACGCCGCCCAGATGCCGAGCAGTCCGAACGGCAGCCACGAACTCGACCCCAGAGCGCCCTCGTCGACAGGGATGTCGTCCAGGCCGCTCACCTGGAAGTCCGTGAACGCCCCCACCGCGAAGATCAGGAGCGCGGCGACCGCGATCGCCGTCACGACGAGGCTGAACCGCAGCGCCTCGCCGACGCCCCAGAGATGGATCCCGATGAAGATCGCGAAGCAGGCCAGATAGACCGGCCAGCCCGAGGTGAGGCCGAACAGCCCGAGCGACTCGACGTAGTCGCCGATGAAGATGACGATCGCCGCGGGCGCGAGGATGTACTCGATGAGGATCGCCGTACCGGTGAGGAAGCCACCCCAGGTGCCGAGCGCCCTGCGGGCGAAGCCGTAGCCGCCGCCCGCCGTGGGCAGGATCGCGGACAGCTCGGCGAGCGCGAAGACGAGGCACGCGTACATCAGCCCCATCAGCACGGTGGCGGCGGCGAGCCCGCCGAAACCGCCCTTGGACAGGCCGATGTTCCAGCCGGAGAAGTCGCCGGAGACGACATAGGCGACACCGAGCCCCGTGAGGAGCAGCCAGCCCGCGCTGCCGCGCCGCAGCGTGCGGCGCTCCAGATAGTCGTCCGGTGGTGGTGTGTTGCTCCCGGTGGTGTCTTCCAGCGTCATGGCAGAGCTCCCGCGTCGGGCCCAATGGAGTGGAGCCATACCTTTGCGTCGGGCGCCGGGAAAACGCAAGACCCGTGCGTTACTTTCGGGTTACGTCACGGCCTACGTGAGGAAGCCCCGCAGCAGCGCCGCCGTGCCCGCGCAGTGCTCCCGCATCACCTCGCGCGCGGCGTCGGCGTCGCCCTCCAGTACTGCCTCGACCAGCGCCGTGTGCTGCTGCTGGGAGTGCTCGAGGTTCCGTACGAGCAGCGGAATGCAGTCCAGCAGATCGTTCACGGTGGCCCGTACGGCCGCGTACCGGGCGGTCAGGCTCGGGGAGCCGGACAGTTCGGCGAGGGTCAGGTGGAACAGCGTGTCGCGCCGGCGGTAGTCGTCGAGCGGTGCGTCGTGGGTCGCCGCGAGCGCCGTACGCAGCCGTTCGGCGCCCTCGTCGGTGAGGCCGTGCGCCGCGCACAGCCCCGCGGCGCCGACCTCCAGCACCTCGCGGAAGCGGAGTGTGTCCTCGACGTCGACCGTCGTGATGCGCCGGCGCAGCTCCTCCTCCCCCGGGACGCGGCCGCGGTGCAGCACGAACGTTCCTCCGTAGCGGCCGCGCCGGCTCTCCACCAGCCCCTGCTCCTGGAGGACCTTGAGCACTTCGCGCAGGGTGACACGGCTGATCCCCATCCGGTCGGCGAGCTCGCGTTCGGCGGGGAGCCGCTCGCCGCCGGGGACGAGTCCGAGCCGTACCACCTGGAGGATCTGCTCGAGAGCCTCCTCGAAGCCGTTGCCCGCCCGCACCGGCCGGAGCACGTGCGACAGCCGGTCCGTCCGCTCGCTCTCCTTCGACACCTTGCGCTTTCCCCTTCCCAGGCAATGGTCTTCAGTAATACCTTATGGTCTCCCGGCTGACCCTGAACTGTATTCCCCGGGGGCACCGCACCGGAGAGCGGCTCCGCCGCGGGCCGGACCCCCGGCAACAGGAGCGGATCGGCCGGCGCGCCCAGCAGTTCACTACGAAGGCGGGAGCAATCCGTGGCAGACCGCACACCCCCACTGACCGTCGAGGAGCTCAGGGTCCTCGTCGCGAGCGGCGAGATCGACACCGTCGTCCTGGCCTTCCCCGACATGCAGGGGCGGCTCCAGGGCAAGCGGTTCGCCGCGCGCTTCTTCCTCGACGAGGTCCTGGAGCACGGCACCGAGGGCTGCAACTATCTGCTCGCCGTCGACACCGAGATGAACACGGTGGACGGCTACGCGATGTCCTCGTGGGAGCAGGGGTACGGCGACTTCGCCATGCACCCCGACCTCGCAACCCTGCGCCGAGTCCCCTGGAACGAGGGCACGGCGATGCTGATCGCCGACCTCGCCTGGAACGACGGCATCCCCGTCGTCGCCGCGCCCCGCCAGATCCTGCGCCGCCAGCTCGAGCGCCTCGCCGAGCTCGGGTACACGGCCCAGGTCGGCACCGAGCTCGAGTTCATCGTCTTCAAGGACTCGTACGAGCAGGCCTGGGACGCCGACTACCGCGGCCTGACGCCCGCCAACCAGTACAACATCGACTACTCCGTCCTCGGGACGGGCCGGATCGAGCCGCTGCTGCGCCGTATCCGCAACGAGATGGCCGGCGCCGGACTGACGGTCGAGTCCGCCAAGGGCGAGTGCAACCCGGGCCAGCACGAGATCGCGTTCCGCTACGACGAGGCCCTCGTCACCTGCGACCAGCACGCCGTCTACAAGACGGGCGCCAAGGAGATCGCCGCCCAGGAGGGCGTCTCGCTCACGTTCATGGCGAAGTACAACGAGCGCGAGGGAAACTCCTGCCACATCCATCTGTCGCTGCAGGACGCCGACGGGCGCAACGCGATGGCCGCGGACGGCGACGGTGCCGCGGCGCACGGGATGTCCCCGGTCATGCGGCACTTCCTCGCCGGCCAGCTCGCCGCGCTCCGCGACTTCTCCCTCCTCTACGCCCCGAACATCAACTCCTACAAGCGCTTCCAGCAGGGCTCGTTCGCCCCCACCGCGGTCGCCTGGGGCCACGACAACCGCACCTGCGCGCTGCGCGTCGTCGGCCACGGCCGCTCGATGCGCTTCGAGAACCGGCTGCCCGGCGGTGACGTCAACCCGCACCTCGCCGTCGCCGGACTCGTCGCCGCCGGTCTGTACGGCATCGAGCAGCAGCTCGAGCTCCCCGAGGTCTGCGCCGGCAACGCCTACACCGCCGACTACGCGCACGTCCCCACGACCCTGAGGGAGGCCGCCGAGCTCTGGGAGAACAGCCTCATCGCCAAGGCCGCCTTCGGTGACGAGGTCGTGGCCCACTACCGCAACATGGCGCGGGTCGAGCTCGACGCCTTCGACGCCGCGGTGACCGACTGGGAGCTCCGCCGCTCCTTCGAACGCATGTGAGGCACCACTTGTCGCAACCGTACGCACTCGATGTGCTCAACCCGGCCACCGAGGAAGTCGTCGCCACCGTCCCGGGCGCAGGCGTGCCGGACGTCGACGCCGCCGTCGCCCGGGCCGCACGCGCCCAGCGCGCCTGGGCGGCCGCGACTCCGGCGGACCGCGCCCGGCTGCTGAGGCGCTTCGCATCCGCCGTCGACGACCACCTCGAGGAACTGGCGCTGATCGAGGTCCGCGAGGCCGGCCACACCATCGGCAACGCCCGCTGGGAGGCCGGCAACGTCCGCGACCTGCTCGACTACGCGGCCGGGGGAGTGGAGCGGCTCACCGGCCGTCAGATCCCGGTCCCCGGCGGACTCGACATCACTATCCTCGAACCCCTCGGCGTCGTCGGCGTCATCGCGCCCTGGAACTTCCCCCTGCCGATCGCGGCCTGGGGCACCGCCCCCGCGCTCGCGGCAGGCAACGCGGTCGTTCTCAAGCCCGCCGAGACCACACCGCTGACGGCGCTGCGGCTCGCCGAACTCGCCCTCGAGGCGGGCCTGCCGGAGGGTCTGTTCCAGGTGCTGCCGGGCCGCGGCGACATCGCGGGCGACGCGCTCGTACGCCATGAAGGCGTCGCCAAGATCGTGTTCACCGGATCGACCCGGACCGGCAAGCAGATCATGTCGCTGTGCGCCGACCGCGTGAAGCGCGTGACGCTCGAACTCGGCGGCAAGAGCCCGAACATCGTCTTCGCCGACGCCGACGTCGAGGCGGCGGCCGCCGCCGCGCCCATGTCGTTCCTCGACAACAGCGGCCAGGACTGCTGCGCCCGCACCCGCATCCTCGTCCAGCGGTCCGTGTACGACGACTTCCTGGACCGGCTCGCGCCCGCCTTGAAGGCGGTCGTCGTCGGCGACCCGGCGGACGAGATCACGCAGATGGGTCCTCTCATCTCCCGCGTGCAACTGGACCGCGTACGGTCCTATGTCACCGATGACCTGGCAACGGTCCGCGGCAGCGCCCCCGAAGGCCCCGGCTTCTGGTTCCCGCCGACCCTCGTCACGGACGTCGCCCCCGACGCGCCCATCGCCACCGAAGAGGTCTTCGGCCCCGTCGCCGTCGTGCTCCCCTTCGACGACGAGGACGAGGCCGTACGCCTGGCCAACGCCACCGAGTACGGCCTCTCCGGCTCCATCTGGACCCGTGACGTCGGCCGTGCCCTGCGCGTGTCCGGGGCCGTCGCCGCCGGCAATCTGTCCGTCAACTCCCACTCCAGCGTCCGCTACTGGACCCCGTTCGGCGGCTACAAGCAGTCGGGGCTCGGCCGCGAACTCGGTCCGGACGCCCTCACCGCCTTCACCGAAACCAAGAACGTCTTCATCAGCACGGAGGCCTGAACCACATGACCGACATCACTGCTGTCTGCCGCCGCCTCGTCGGCCGAACCGCCGTCATCACCGGTGCCGGCAGCGGCATCGGCCTGGCCACCGCGCGCCGACTCGCCTCCGAAGGCGCGAACGTCGTCTGCGGCGACATCGACGAGGCCGCCGGCAAGGCAGCGGCCGACGAGGTCGGCGGTACGTTCGTCCGCGTCGACGTCACGGACGCCGAACAGGTCGAGACGCTGTTCAGGACCGCTTTCGACACGTACGGAAGCGTGGACATCGCCTTCAACAACGCCGGGATCTCGCCGCCCGACGACGACTCGATCCTGGAGACCGGCCTCGACGCCTGGAAGCGCGTCCAGGAGGTCAACCTCACCTCCGTGTACCTGTGCTGCAAGGCGGCCATCCCCTACATGCGGCGTCAGGGCAAGGGCTCCATCATCAACACCGCGTCGTTCGTGGCCCGCATGGGCGCCGCGACCTCGCAGATCTCGTACACGGCCTCCAAAGGCGGGGTGCTCGCCATGTCCCGCGAGCTGGGGGTGCAGTTCGCCCGCGAGGGCATCCGGGTCAACGCCCTCTGCCCCGGACCGGTCAACACCCCGCTCCTGCAGGAGCTGTTCGCCAAGGATCCCGAGCGGGCCGCGCGGCGTCTCGTGCACATCCCGGTGGGGCGCTTCGCCGACGCGGACGAGATCGCGGCGGCCGTGGCCTTCCTCGCCAGTGACGACTCGTCGTTCGTCAACGCGACGGACTTCCTCGTCGACGGAGGGATCTCGGGGGCGTACGTCACCCCTCTCTAGGCCGACGGCGTCAGCATGACGACCCCGCCGGGCCGGTACCCGGATCCAGGCGCCCCGGCCACCTGACGCCGGTGGGAGGGCACCGCCCGGACCGGGCACCTCCCGGCCCGTCGCAGCCGTTCCGTCGCCGGTTTCCGTCCGGTCGGCGACGTGAGCGGAGGCGTCCTGGCCGGTGGCCGGCCCATTGGGGTGTCCGTGGCGGCGCTCAGAGGAACGTACGGCCCTCGCCCCGGTATGTCGGTACGGACGCCACCACCCGGTCCCCCTCGATCAACCGCAGCTCGTCGAACCGCTCGCACAGCTCCCCGGCCTTCGCGTGCCGGAACCACACCTTGTCACCGATGAGGAGATCGTCGGCCGGCGCGCCCAGCAGCGGGGTCTGCACCTCCCCGGGCCCCTCCGCCGGGTCGTACCGCAGCCCCTCCGGCAGATACGGCACCGGCAGCCGGTCCCGTCCCGCCGCCCCGGACGCCGGATAGCCGCCGCCGAGCACCGTCACCACGCCGACGCCCGGGCGGCGCACCACCGGCTGGGCGAACAGCGCAGCGGGCCGCCCGCTGAAGGACGTGTAGTTGTCGAACAGCCTCGGCAGATAGAGCCCGGAGCCCGCGGCGATCTCCGTGACCGCGTCCTCGGCCGCCGTGTGCTGCACACTGCCCGTGCCGCCGCCGTTCACGAACTCCAGGTCCGGCGCCACGTCCCGCACCGCGCGCACGACGGCGGCGCGGCGCTGTACCAGCTCGCGGCGGGCCGCCGCCTGCATGAGGCGGATCGCCCGCGACCGCAACGGGCTCCCCGACACCGCGTCGCCGACTCCCGCGACATGCCCCTCGTACGCCATCAGGCCCACCAGCCGGACGCCCGGGCGGCGGACGATCTCCCGGGCGAGCCCGGCCAGCTGAGCCGGGTCGCGCAGCGGCGAACGGCGCGCCCCGATCCGTACCCGCCCGCCGAGGAGATGCAGCGCCGTGTCCAGTTCCAGGCAGATCCGGATCTCCTCCGTGCCGCCGTCCCGCGCACGGTCGATCAGCTCCAAGTGCGCCGGGTCGTCGACCATCACGGTGACGGCGGCGGCGAGCTTGGCGTCCCCGGCCAGTTCGGCGAAGGCGGCCCGGTCGGCCGACGGATAGGCGAGGAGCACGTCGTCGAAGCCGGCCCTGGCCAGCCAGAGCGACTCCGCCAGCGTGTACGACATGATCCCCGCGAAGCCGTCCATGGCCAGCACGCGTTCCAGCAGCGCACGACACCTGACGGACTTGCTCGCGACCCGGACCGGCTTCCCGCCCGCCCGGCGGACCAGATCCGCCGCGTTCGCGTCGAACGCCTCAAGATCCACGACGGCGAGCGGCGCGTCGAGATGGGCGGTGGCCCGGTCGTACCGGGTCCGGTCTGCGGCACGGGGAGTCATGGCCCGAGCTTGCCAGACCCAATTACCGGACGGTAGGGGGACGTTCCGGTCAGATGCCCCGTGCCTGCGGTCCTGTTCCCGCGAGGCCTGTGTCAGCCCTTAGAGTGAGCACACGCGGTGACGAACGGGCGTGCCCCGAAGGGCGATCCGCCGGCGCTACGAGACGAGGGAAACGGGGGGCGGATGAGCACCGAAGCACCACGCTCGTCGCGCATCACGGACGCCCTCCTTCCTCCGGCGCCTCCGGCCGAGCCCCCCGTCACACCCGCCGAGACCACCACCCGCCTCCGCCCGATCACCGACTCGACACCACCACCGTCGCAGCGCGCCGCGGCCGGTGCTTCCGGCGCGGCATCCGGCGCCGTGCCCCCGCGCCCGACCGGGCCACCGCCCGGGAGGCGGCCGGTCGCCGCCGTTCCCGCGCAGGGGGACGCCTCGACGGGGCCGAGCGGGCAGGGAGGCGCCGGATCGCGGCCCTACGCCGAGCAGGCGCGCCCTGCGGCTCCGACCCGGATGCCCCCAAGCGGCGCGGCCGTTCCGCCGCAGCCCTCGCGGCCGCCGTGGACGCCGCCGGTCCTCCCGTACGCGAGCGCCCTCCCCGAGACACCCACCGAGATCACCACCCGGCTGCGGCCCATCCGCACCCGCCGCCCCGCACGGTCCGCCGCCGCGGTCGCCTGCCTGGTCCTCGGGCTCGGGCTGGCCGGGGGTGCCGTCACCGGCAGTTGGCTCGCCGGGGACCCGTCGACGTCGCCCACGGTCACCGGCGGCTACACCGAGGCACGCAGCCTCTGGCACAGCGTCCCCGTCGACGGCCTCTTCCCGCGCACGCTGAACGGACCCGGCGCGGGGCCCGGCCGCGCCGACCGCTCCTGGACACGGATCGCCGTCGCGCCCGACGGGCCCTGCGCGGGGGCCCTCGACCCGCTGCTGGTGAAGGTGGTGCAGCCGGTCGGCTGCCTGCGCGTCCTGCGGGCGACGTACACCGATGCCACCGCGACCACCGTCACCACCGTCGGCATGATCTTCACCGAGGCGGACCAGGACGCGATGGCGGCCCTGCGCACCCGCTTCTCCCGCGAGGGCCTGGACGAACGCGCGGACCTCATGCCCCGGACCTTCGCCGCCCCCGGCACCGCCGCCGCGGGCTTCGGCGACAAGCAGCGGGCCAGCTGGACCGTCAGTGTCCTGCGCGACGCGCCGGTCATCGTGTACGCCGTCTCGGGCTTCGCCGACGGGCGTACCGTCGCCGACCCCCAGCCGGCAAGCGAGGCGATGGTCACCGGAGCCACCTCCGCCCCCGCCCAGGCAGGCCTGGGCCACGAGGCCAAGGGCATCGCGGACCGCGTCGAACGCGCCCTGCGCAAGATCGCATCCCCGGCCACGGAGCGCCCCGAGTGACCCCGCGGCCCGCCCACGCCCCGAGGCCCGTCCGCATCGCGGGGCCCGCGCGCCGCCGCGCCGGCGGCGCCCTCGCCGCCGCCCTCGCCTTCGTCCTCGTGTCAGCCGCGCCCGCCCAGGCCGACGGCATCCGCGCACGCCAGTGGGCCCTCGACGCGATGCACACCGACGAGGCGTGGCAGACCACCAGGGGCAAGGGGATCACCGTCGCCGTCCTCGACACCGGCGTCGACGACAGCCACCCCGACCTGACGGGCCAGGTCCTCCCGACCAAGGACCTCATCGGCTTCGGGGCCGAGCGCGGTGACCGCGCCTGGGCCCAGCACGGGACCGCCATGGCCGGGATCATCGCGGCACACGGCCACGGGCCCGGCCGCGAGGACGGGGTGCTCGGCATCGCCCCCGAGGCGAAGATCCAGCCGGTCCGGGTGATCCTCGAAGGCAACGACCCCGCCCGCAAGAGAGCCCGCAGCACCCGCGGCTCCGCCCTCGCCGACGGCATCCGCTGGGCCGCGGACCACGGCGCGGACGTCATCAACCTCTCCCTCGGCGACGACAGCGAGTCCGCGCACCCGGAGAAGAGCGAGGACGCCGCCGTCCAGTACGCCCTCGCCAAGGGCGCCGTGGTCGTCGCGTCGGCCGGCAACGGCGGCGAGAAGGGCGACCACATCTCGTATCCCGCCGCCTACCCCGGCGTCATAGCCGTCGCCGCCGTCGACCGCTTCGGCACCCGCGCCTCCTTCTCCACCCGCCGCTGGTACGCCACCGTCAGCGCCCCCGGCGTCGATGTCGTCATCGCCCACCCCGACCGGCGCTACTACGAGGGGTGGGGCACCAGCGCCGCATCGGCGTTCGTCTCCGGAGCCGTCGCGCTCGTGCGGTCCGCCCACCCCGGCCTGACCCCGGCGCAGATCAAGGAACTCCTCGCCGACACCGCACGGAACGGCCCCAGGAGCGGGCGCGACGACGCCAAGGGGTACGGAATCGTCGACCCGGCCGCCGCGCTGGAGGCGGCCGACAAGATCGCCCCGGCCGATGCCAGGGCCGCGTCCACGTCCGACTACCGCAAGCGCTACTTCGGCAGCGGCCCGGCCGCCCCGTCCGCCGCCGACGAGCCGGGCGGTCTGCTCGTCCCCGTCGCGGGAGGCATCGGCGCCCTGCTGCTCGCCGGCGCGGTCGTCCTGTGGCGCGGCGGCCGCCGGCGCACCTGAAGCGCGGCCCCGACCGCCTCCGCCTCCACGCGCGCGACCCCGGCGTCCAGGGTCGGATGGCCGTCCGACAGGACGGCCATCAGCAGACCACCGGCCCGCCCCACCGAGTGCACGGCCCACAGCCCGCTGTCCCGCTCCGGCAGCCAGCCGTTCTTCAGCGCCCAGTCCCCGCCGGCCGCCGAGACCCCCCAGTCCTGGCCCGCGACGACGTGACCCATCAGCCGCTCGAACTCCGGACGGGCCCCGCCGAACACCGCCCGCAGCAGGGTGAGCTGATCCCGTGCGGTGGTCCGCGTGAGACCCCACGCCCGGTCGGCCCGTGTCTCGACGAGCCCGAGCCGGGCATGCGCCGCGTCCAGCCCGGCGGGCCCGCCGATCACCTCCCACAGCGCCGTCGCCGCGTCGTTGTCGCTGCGCACGATCATCGCCTCGGCGTACGCCTCTTCGCGCCCGCTCGGCTCACGCCCCTCGTCCGCGGCGCGCAGCAGCAGTGCGGCCAGGATCGAGACCTTCACGATGCTTGCGCAGACGTACGACCGGTCGTCGCCGTACACAACGGCCGCTCTCCAGGTCGTGCACGGCGACCGAGACACAGGCACTCATACAGCGGAGGTTAGGCTCCTTGCGTGGCGCTCAAGAACATTCCCGATCCCGGCTTCTCCGACGACGACGGCACCGCCGACCCGGCCCTGACGGCGGCCCTCGCCGCCTGGGCCGCGGACAGGACCGCCGAGCAGCCGGTCCTCGAGGCGCTCAAGGGCGCCCGCCTCCTCGTCCCCGTCGTCGCCGTGCTCGGTGAGGTGGAGGAGGACGATGAGAGGGGCCGCGCAGCGTCGGACAAGGGCGGTGGTGGGAGACGGGTGGGCGGACTGCGCCGCGAGAAGACGAGCGACATGGCCGTGCCCACGCTGACGGCGGGGGACCGCCGGGCGCTGCCCGCGTTCACGTCGACCGAGTCGCTGGCCCGTTGGGACCCGGCCGCGCGGCCCGTCGCCGTCCCCCTGCACCAGGCGCTGCAGGCCGCCG
The DNA here is from genome assembly GCF_040296405.1 of Streptomyces sp. NPDC002133. NCBI lineage: Bacteria > Bacillati > Actinomycetota > Actinomycetes > Kitasatosporales > Streptomycetaceae > Streptomyces > Streptomyces sp. NPDC002133. Next base: position 163,251 of record NZ_JBEOXF010000003.1, read on the forward strand.
TTCACGAGAAGGCGGACACGGTCGTGCTGGACCTCGCCGGCCCGGTGCCGTACCAGCTCACCGGCCCCGCCCTGCTCGCCCTCGCAGAGGGGCGGACGAGCACCGACCCGCTGGCCGACCCGTCGGTGACGGCGGCGGTACTGGCGGTGGTCGCCGCCGAGCCCGCGGTGCTCCGTGCCCACCTCGGCCCCGGCAGCGCCGACGGCACCCTGGCGCTCGTTCTGGAACCGGACGCGGTCCCCGCCGAGGCGGCCCGGCGCGTCGCCCGCGCGCTGGCGGCCGACGAGACGCTGCGGGCCCGGCTGGTGCGCGGACTCGACCTCGCGCTGCTGCCCCCGGATGCAGTGCCTCCGGGGGAGCCCCTGTACGTACGGCCCTGAGGGCCACCGCATATCGTGTGGCGCATGAGTGACGCGACCCCCAGCAATGCGACCCCTGGCGACGCGACCCCGGGCGACGGGTCCCCCGACTTCGACGCCATGACCCGCGACATCGCGGAGGTTCCGGCGGTCGAGGTGATCGTCACGGTCGCGGTCAACCTGATGAGCGCCGCCGCGGTGAAGCTCGGCCTCACCGAGGACGGCGAGGAGCACAAGGACCTGGACGAGGCCCGCAAGCTGGTCCACGCGCTGGCCGGGCTGCTCGACGCCGGTGCGACGGAGATCAGTTCCTTCCACGCGGCGCCGCTGCGCGACGGCCTGAAGTCGCTCCAGCTGGCCTTCCGCGAGGCGTCGGTCGTGCCCGACGAGCCGGGCCAGGGCCCGGGCGAGAAGTACACGGGCCCGGTCTTCGGCTGAGTCCGTGACGTGCGGGCGGGCGCGTGGCGTCCGCCGGTTAGCCCCTTCCGCCCGGAGCTGCTAACCTTGTGTAACGACCGGTCGGACATGGATGTGTCCGACCCACAAGTGGAGGCTCCGATCTCCCACCTGGCCGCCCTCAGGGTGGCGGGTCACCGGTCAGACGGCGACCATCGTTCCGTACGGACGATGGAGCCGTCCGAGTAGCGCCCCGCGGTTGACCGCGGCGGTGTTCCGGTAGTTCAAGGAGCCCCGCCTGTGTTCCGTCGGGGCGTTTTTTGATGACCCGGTGCGGTTGGTCTAAGGAAACAGACGTTGCGTGGCTGTCCGCCAGACTGCCGCGTGGTGCTACCGAGGAGGATCCATCAGCGCCGAGCCCCGCATCAACGACCGGATTCGCGTTCCCGAGGTGCGACTTGTCGGTCCCAGCGGCGAGCAGGTCGGGATTGTTCCGCTTGCCAAGGCCCTGGAGCTTGCCCAGGAGTACGACCTCGACCTGGTCGAGGTGGCGGCGAACGCCCGTCCGCCTGTCTGCAAGCTCATGGACTACGGCAAGTTCAAGTACGAGTCGGCCATGAAGGCCCGTGAGGCGCGCAAGAACCAGGCGCACACGGTCATCAAGGAGATGAAGCTCCGGCCGAAGATCGACCCGCACGACTATGACACCAAGAAGGGTCACGTCGTTCGGTTCCTCAAGCAGGGCGACAAGGTCAAGATCACGATCATGTTCCGTGGTCGCGAGCAGTCCCGGCCGGAGCTCGGCTACCGACTGCTGCAGCGGCTCGCGGAGGACGTCCAGGACCTCGGTTTCGTGGAGTCGAACCCGAAGCAGGACGGCCGAAACATGATCATGGTTCTCGGTCCGCACAAGAAGAAGACCGAGGCGATGGCCGAGGCCCGCGAGGCCCAGGCCGCCCGCAAGGCGGAGCGCCAGGGGCAGCCCGCCCAGGCGGAGACCTCCGCTGAGGAACCCGCCGAGGCCTGATTCCAGGACAACCCGTCCCGGACATCAACCGACACATCTGACGCTTTCGGCTGCCGGTTTACGGATCGGCGACGGAAGCGCACTGACGAGGAGATAACGGCGCTATGCCGAAGAACAAGACGCACAGCGGTGCCAAGAAGCGCTTCAAGATCACCGGCTCCGGCAAGGTGCTCCGTGAGCGCGCCGGCAAGCGCCACCTGCTCGAGCACAAGTCGTCCAAGCTGACGCGTCGCCTCACCGGCAACGCCGAGATGGCCCCGGGTGACGCCGCCAAGATCAAGAAGATGCTGGGCATCTGACTGATTTCGCGCCCTCGGTGACGAGGGCTTCCGGGCAGAGACCGGGACCAATTCGTTTCCGGGTCGTGTGAGTCCAACCACGGCCCCGCTACAAGGAGTTAACAAGTGGCACGCGTCAAGCGGGCAGTCAACGCCCACAAGAAGCGCCGGGCGATCCTCGAGCAGGCCAGCGGTTACCGCGGTCAGCGTTCCCGCCTGTACCGCAAGGCTAAGGAGCAGGTCACCCACTCCCTCGTCTACAACTACAACGACCGCAAGAAGCGCAAGGGCGACTTCCGTCAGCTGTGGATCCAGCGCATCAACGCCGCTGCCCGCGCGAACGGCATCACCTACAACCGCTTCATCCAGGGTCTGAAGGCCGCCAACGTCGAGGTGGACCGCAAGATCCTCGCCGAGCTCGCGGTCAACGACGCGGGTGCGTTCGCCGCGCTCGTCGAGGTCGCCCAGAAGGCGCTCCCGGCGGACGTCAACGCCCCGAAGGCCGCGTCGGCGGCCTGACGGCCGTCCCTCGCGTCCCTCCGGACACCCCGGACCCGCAGGCCCCTGGCCTGCGGGTCCGTGTGCGTCCGGCTGAGCACGCAGACCGTGCCGGGGCCGGTGCGTGAGGCCTCACGGCCCCGTGCCCCCGCACCGGGCGGTCCGCCCGCGTCGGGTCGTGATTCCGACGCCCGCGGCGGCCCTGCCCGGCGGAGGCGTACCGGACACGGCCGTCTCCCCGCCGGTGCCGGCTGTGCCGAGGCGTCTTCGCCGCGTCGAGGGCAAGCCCCCGGGCACCCTGGAATGTGACCGGCACCATGGGGTCGGCCTCGGTGTCCGGCCCGGTGCAGGTGCTCGATCGCCCGGCGGGCTCGATGCGTGCCGGGTCACCCCCCGGGCGGGCCCACGCGGCCGTCCCGATCGCCCGACAGGCTCCACAGGAGCCCTCGGGCCGGTGGGGACGGGTGCCTCGCGGTCCCGCGCCCGAAGGGCGTCGGTCGGGGGTCAGGGGCGATGCCCCGGAACCAGTCCCGCTGACGTCCCCCGAACGGCCGCAGGGCGCAGGGGGAGCTCGAGGCGCCGGGTCCCGCGCGGCGGAGCCCCCGCGCGGCGGAGCCGCAGATCGACACTGCGGGAAGAGTCCGGCAGGGGAGACAACGCCCCGCCGCAAGCGGCCCCGCGCCCACGAACGAGACCGAAGAGAAGTGAGTGCACCTCATGCACACCCCCGAGCTGATCTCCCCGCGATCCCCGCGCGTCGTCGCCGCGCGACGCCTGGCCCGGCGGAACTTCCGGTCGAAGGACCGTCGGTTCATCGCCGAGGGGCCGCAGGCCGTACGGGAGGCCGCGGCGCACAGGGGCGGCGACGGTGAGGCGACGCTGATCGAGCTGTTCACCACCGTCGAGGCGGCCGAGCGCTACGCGGACATCGTCGCCGCCGCCGGCGCCGCGGGCGCCCGGATCCACTACGCCGCCGACACCGTGCTGGCCGAGGTCTCGCAGACCGTCACGCCCCAGGGGCTCCTCGGCGTCTGCCGCTTCCTCGACTCGCCGTTCGAGGAGATCCTCGCCGCCAGGCCCAGGCTCGTCGCCGTCCTCGCCCACGTACGCGACCCCGGGAACGCCGGTACGGTCCTGCGCTGCGCGGACGCCGCGGGTGCGGACGCCGTCGTCCTCACCGATGCGTCCGTGGACCTGTACAACCCCAAGTCGGTGCGGGCGTCGGTCGGTTCGCTGTTCCACCTGCCCGTCGCCGTCGGCGTACCCGTCGAGCAGGCCGTCAGCGGGCTCAGGTCCGCCGGCGTGCGGATCCTCGCCGCCGACGGGGCCGGGGACGACGACCTGGACGACGAGCTCGACGCCGGGACCATGGGCGGGCCGAGCGCGTGGATCTTCGGCAACGAGGCCTGGGGTCTGCCCGAGGAGACCCGTGCGCTCGCGGACGCCGTCGTGCGCGTACCCATCCACGGCAAGGCCGAGAGCCTCAATCTCGCGACCGCGGCCGCGGTGTGCCTCTACGCCTCCGCCCGAGCCCAGCGCACCCCGGGCGGCTGCCGGGCAGGGTGACCGCGGAGCCCCAGGAGCTCGCAGGGTGTCGCTCTGTCACCGGCGCCTAGTAAGGTGACGAACTCGGGGGCCCACTGCACCGGTTCGAGAGGTGGGGTACGGGGATGGCTGTCGGCACGAGCGGGCCGTCGGATGCGCACATCACCTCGGCGCGTCCGTCCACGGGCGCCGCAGGCCTGGTGGTGGACCCCGACGACCTCCCCGACGGATTCGTCGTCGCCGACGAGACCGGCCGCGTGATCTGCTTCAACGCCGCGGCCGCACGGATCACCGCGACCCCGCGCGCCGAAGCGCTCGGCCGCTCCCTCGAGCAGGCCCTGCCCCTGGAGGACCTCAAGGGGCGCCGCTGGTGGAGCCTGACCGACCCGTACGGCGGCCTCGCCACCCGTGTCGGCCAGCCCGAGCGCAATCTCCTGCTCCCCGGCGGCCGCGAGGTCCTGGTCTCCGCCCGGTACGTGCGCGAGGCCCCCACCGGACCTGTAAGCCGCGTCGTGGTCTGCCTGCGCGGCACCGAGGCGCGGCGCCGCACCGAGCGCAGCCACGCCGAGCTGATCGCCACCGTCGCCCACGAGCTGCGCTCCCCGCTGACGTCCGTCAAGGGCTTCACCGCCACCCTGCTCGCGAAATGGGAGCGCTTCACCGACGACCAGAAGCGGCTGATGCTGGAGACCGTCGACGCCGACGCCGGCCGTGTCACACGTCTCATCGCCGAGCTCCTCGACATCTCCCGGATCGACTCCGGGCGCCTCGAGGTGCGCCGCCAGCCCGTCGACATCGCCGCCGCCGTCGGCCGCCACATCCAGGCGCACACCGCGGCCGGCCAGTCCCCGGACCGGTTCTTCGTCCGTGTCCAGCGCCGGCTCCCCGAGCTGTGGGCCGACCCCGACAAGATCGACCAGATCCTCGGCAACCTGCTGGAAAATGCGGTGCGCCACGGCGAGGGAACCGTCACCATCGACGTGGCACCCGCGTCCGCCGGCCCCGGCGGGACCGGCAAGGACTCTGTGAAGGGAACGGCCGTCACCGTGAGCGACGAAGGCCCCGGCATCCCCGAGGAGTCGATGGGCCGTGTCTTCACCCGCTTCTGGCGGGGAAGCAAGCGTGGCGGCACCGGACTCGGGCTGTACATCGTCAAGGGCATCGTCGAGGCGCACGGCGGGACGATCACCGTCGGCAGGGGCCCCGGCGGCGGTGCGGAGTTCCGATTCATCCTGCCCGTCGGCGCCCCTGCGTATCTCAGCTGACACACGCCGAGCCTCGTCCTTCGGCCCACGGGCTCTTACGTACACCTCACCCCGCTAAACTCGACCTTTGGCACCTTTGCGTCCTCGGTCGTCGAGCGGGGGCCCCAGCCACCCCATCGGAAGTACGGGAAGACATGTCGGCACCCAATAAGTCGTACGACCCAGTCGAGGTCGAGGTACTGAAACCGGAAGAGATCGAGCGCATGCGGGACGAGGCGCTCGCCGCCTTCGCGGCCGCCGGCGACCTCGACGCGCTCCACGAGGCGAAGATCGCGCACACCGGCCCCGCGTCGCCGCTCGCGCTCGCCAACCGGGAGATCGGCGCCCTGCCGCCGCACGCCAAGGCCGACGCCGGCAAGCGCGTCGGCCAGGCCCGCGGTGCCGTGAACAAGGCACTGGCCGCCCGCCAGGCCGAGCTGGAGGCGGATCGCGACGCACGCGTGCTGGTCGAGGAGGCCGTGGACGTCACCCTGCCCTACGACCGCACTCCGGCCGGCGCACGGCACCCGCTGACCTCGCTCTCCGAGCGCATCGAGGACATCTTCGTGGCCATGGGCTACGAGGTCGCGGAGGGGCCGGAGGTCGAGTCCGAGTGGCTCAACTTCGACGCGCTGAACATCGCCGCCGACCACCCGGCCCGCGGTGAGCACGACACGTTCTTCGTCGAGGGCCCGCGCGGCGCCCAGAGCTCCGGCGTCGTCCTGCGCACCCACACCTCGCCCGTGCAGGTCCGCTCGCTGCTGGACCGCGAGCCGCCGGTGTACGTGATCTGCCCCGGCCGCGTCTATCGCACCGACGACCTGGACGCCACCCACACCCCGGTCTTCCACCAGGTCGAACTCCTGGCCGTGGACGAGGGCCTGACCATGGCCGACCTCAAGGGCACCCTCGACCACATGGTGCGGGAGCTCTTCGGTGGCGAGGGCATGAAGACCCGGCTGCGGCCGAACTTCTTCCCCTTCACCGAGCCGTCCGCCGAGATGGACATGGTCTGCTACGTGTGCCGTGGCGAGTCCGTCGGCAACCCGGACCGGCCCTGCCGCACCTGCTCCAGCGAGGGCTGGATCGAGCTCGGCGGCTGCGGGATGGTCAACCCGAAGGTGCTCGTCGCCTGCGGCGTCGACCCCGAGAAGTACAGCGGATTCGCCTTCGGGTTCGGCATCGAGCGGATGCTGATGTTCCGCCACAACGTCGAAGACATGCGAGACATGGTCGAGGGTGACGTCCGGTTCACCCGGCCGTTCGGGATGGAGATCTGATGCGGGTCCCGCTTTCATGGCTGCGGGAGTACGTCGACCTGCCGGCGACGGAGACCGGCCGTGACGTACAGACCAAGCTCGTCGCGGCCGGCCTGGAGGTCGAGACCGTCGAGCAGGTCGGTGCCGGGCTCAAGGGCCCCCTCGTCGTGGGCCAGGTGCTCACCATCGAGGAGCTGACCGAGTTCAAGAAGCCGATCCGCTTCTGCACCGTCGATGTCGGCCAGGCCGGGGGCGCTCCCCCTGGCTCCGCCGGGGGGACCCCCACCCAGGCCGGAGGCTCTGGGGGAGGCACGGGCGAGCCCCAGGAGATCATCTGCGGCGCCCGGAACTTCGCCGTCGGCGACAAGGTCGTCGTGGCCCTGCCCGGTGCGGTCCTGCCCGGCGACTTCCAGATCGCCGAGCGCAAGACGTACGGCCGTGTGTCCCGCGGCATGATCTGCTCCGGCGACGAGCTCGGCATGGGCGACGACGGCTCGCACGGCATCATCGTGCTGCCGCCCGAGTACGAGGTCGGCATCGACGCCGCCGAGTTGCTGGAGCTGTTCGACGAGGTCCTCGACATCGCCGTCACGCCCGACCGCGGCTACTGTCTGTCGATGCGCGGTGTCGCCCGGGAGACCGCCATCGCGTACGGGCGGCCGCTGCGCGACCCGGCGCTGCTCGACGTCCCTGGCCCGAACTCCTTCGGCCACCCGGTGAAGATCGCCGACCCCATCGGCTGCGACCGCTTCGTCGCCCGCACCGTCGTCGGTCTCGACCCCGAGGCGCGCTCGCCGATCTGGATGCAGCGGCGTCTGCAGAAGGCCGGCATGCGCCCGGTCTCGCTCGCCGTGGACATCACCAACTACGTGATGCTGGAGCTCGGCCAGCCGCTGCACGCCTACGACCGGTCCCTCGTCGACGGACCGATCGGGGTGCGCCGTGCCGAGGCCGGCGAGAAGTTCACCACCCTCGACGGGACCAAGCGCGTCCTGGACGCAGAGGATCTCGTCATCACCGACAACCGCGGGCCGATCGGTCTCGCGGGCGTGATGGGCGGTGCCAATACCGAGATCGCCGACTCGGTCCGCGACCCCGAGACCGGCGAGGTCAAGGGCACCACCGAGGTCGTGATCGAGGCCGCGCACTTCGACGCGGTCTCGATCGCCCGCACCGCGCGCCGGCACAAGCTCTCCTCCGAGGCGTCCAGGCGTTTCGAGCGCGGCGTCGACCCGCAGGCGGCGGCCGCCGCGGCGCAGCGCACGGTCGACCTGCTGGTGCTGCTCGCGGGCGGCACGGCAGAGGCCGGCGTCACCGAGATCGTCGCGCCGTCCGCGCCGCGCACGGTCACAATGCGCGCCGACCACCCCGACCGCGTCGCGGGCGTCACGTACGGCCGCGAGACTGTCGTGCGCCGCCTCCAGGAAGTCGGCTGCGACGTCTACGGCCAGGACGAACTCGTCGTCACCGTCCCGTCATGGCGTCCCGACCTGCACGCGCCGAACGACCTGGCCGAGGAGGTCATCCGGCTGGAGGGCTACGAGACCCTGCCCTCCACGCTGCCCACGCCGCCGTCCGGCCGCGGGCTCACCGGCCACCAGCGGCTGCACCGGCGCATCGGCCGAGCGCTGGCGGGCGCCGGGTACGTCGAGGCGCTGAACTATCCGTTCGTCAGCGAGCAGATCTTCGACCAGCTCGGAGTGGACGCGGAGGACACCTGCCGCCGCGTGGTCAGGCTCGTCAACCCGATCTCCGACGAGGAGCCGGCACTGCGCACGGCCCTGCTGCCGGGGCTGCTCGGCGCGCTGCGCCGCAACCACGGGCGCGGCAGCCACGACCTGGCCCTCTTCGAGACCGGTCTGGTCTTCCGGCCCGGCGCCGAGGCAGGCGTCGCGGCGACGCAGCTGCCCGTCGATCGGCGGCCCACCGAGGAGCAGATCGCCGCGCTGAACGCCGCGCTGCCCGCGCAGCCGCGGCATGTCGCGACCGTCCTGGCGGGCGCCCGCGAGCAGGCCGGCTGGTGGGGCGAGGGCCGCCCGGCCGACTGGGCGGACGCGGTCGAGGCTGCGCGTACCGTCGCCGGTGAGGCGGGTACGGAGCTGATCGTCCGCCAGGACCAGTACGGACCGTGGCACCCCGGCCGCTGCGCCGGCCTCTTCGTGCTGATCGACGGGGAGGAGCAGCCGGTCGGCTTCGCCGGTGAGCTGCACCCGCGCGTCGTCAACGCACTGGGTCTGCCGCTGCGCACCTGCGCGATGGAGCTCGACCTGGACCGCGTCGAGCAGGCGTCCGCCGGTGTCGTCCAGGCGCCGCGGATCTCCACGTTCCCGGTGGCCACGCAGGACGTCGCGCTGGTCGTCTCCACCGAGGTCCCGGCCGAGGAGGTCGAGCGGGTCCTGCGCGAGGGCGCGGGCGAGCTGCTGGAGTCCATCCGGCTGTTCGACGTCTTCACCGGCGAGCAGATCGGCGAGGGCAAGAAGTCCCTGGCCTACGCGCTGCGCTTCCGTGCCGCGGACCGCACGCTGACGGTCGAGGAGGCCTCCGCGGCCCGCGACGCCGCGATCGCGCTCGCCACGGAGCGCATGGGCGCGGTGCTGCGCGGCGCCTGACGCACTGCGGCGCTGAGGCCCTGCCCGAGGGGGCGTACCCGGAACGGTTCCGGGTACGCCCCCTCGGCATTGGGCCCGGGCGCGGGTGCCTCCGGCGGTTCGGGGTGCGGAGCGTTGTCCGCCACCGCGGGCGTGGGGTTGCGGTGCCGGTATCGCAGGGCGGCTCCGGCCCGGGGCTGGCGGGACCTCGACCGCAGGGGGCCGGGTGGTCCATGACAGCGGGCCCGTGCGGCGTTCGAGGACGGACACCAGGTTCGCCGCCGCAGTACCGGCACACTGCCGAACCTCGCTCGCAGGGGCCGGGAGCGGCCACCAAGGCGCCGCGCGGGAAGAAGTGTGCGGCCGGCGCCGCCCGCGCTGCCGCGGAGTGTCGGGCAGATCAGCAGGGCGGACGGCGCGGATGCGGGCCGCCGTACTGTACGAGGGGGAGCCGGCGGCCCGGCCGCCTCCATGAGAGACAGCTCAGTCAACCGGCACACACGGCACTGCGGCAGAGCGCGCACGGCACGGATATATGCATTCCTTTCACACCCCGTGCGAACCGCGCTCCACTACGCTGGGCGCACCGAGCCAACGGAGGGGCCCATGCAGCCCAACACCCTGCTCGACGCGTTGCTCGACGAGGCGGGCATCTCCCATGCGGGCCTGGCCGCCCACGTCAACCAGGCGGGCCGGGCGAGAGGCCTCGCGCTACGGTACGAACACACGGCCGTGGCCCGCTGGTTGAAGGGGCAGCGGCCCCGCGGCCAGGTGCCGGATCTGATCTGCGAGGTGCTGGCCTCCCGGCTGCACCGCGTGGTCACCCTCGACGACATCGGCCTGGGCGTCCCCGGGGAAGCGGCTGCCGCTCCGCACGGCTCACCGCTCTCCGGTTTCGTCGAGCGCGCCACCGCCCTGTGGCGCTCCGACGAGCAGCAACGCCCGCACATCATCGGCGCGGCGGCGATCACGGGCACGCCTGCGGTGATGCCCGTCTGGGAGTGGGAGAACCCCCCGGAGGACGCGGACGTCTCCCGCAGCGGTCAGGCCCGGGTCAGCATGGCCGACATCAAGATGCTGCGCGCCGCCCGCGCGCACTACGAGCTGATGTACCGGAAGGCCGGCGGGATCGCCACCCGTTCCCGGGTCGTCGGCTTCCTCAACGCCGAGACCGCCCCGCTGCTCCGCGGCGCCTACAGCGACGCGCTCGGCCGCCAACTGCACCGCGCCACCGGCGGACTTGTGGCCGTCGCGGGCATCTGCGCCTACGACTCCGACGCGCACGGCCTCGCCCAGCGCTACTTCCACCAGGCGCTGCGCCTGGCGAAGGCGAGCGGCGACCGGGGTCTCGGCGCCTATGTCATCGCGCTCCTGGTCAACCAGTCGCTGTTCATGGGGGAGTACCGGCAGGCGGTCGCCTTCGCGGAGGCGGCGCTGCGGGCCGCCGGGCGGCAGATCACACCCGCGCTGGCCGCCGATCTGTACGCGATGCAGGCGAAGGCGTACGCGCAACTCGGCGACGGCGGCAGCGCGCTCGGCCGCATCCGGCGCGCCGAGGCCGAGGCGGAGCGGATCCGTCCGGGCCATGAGCCGGACGAGACGGGTTATGTGCAGCCGGGACTCGTGAACGTCCAGGTCGCGGAGGCGCTGCTGAGCCTCGGCGACCTGACCGGAGCCCGTGAGCACGCTGCCGCGGCCGCCGCGACTCCGGCGCACGACCGGGGCCGGGTCCACCGGCTCGCCATGCTCAGCCAGATCGAACTCCGTCAGGGCGAGGCGGACCGGGCCGCGCGGACCGCGACGGAAATGACCGAGCGGGCGCGGGGGATGGAGTCCCAGCGGCTGAGGGACCGGCTGCGCGAGGTCCGCCGGCACCTGGTGGAGAACGGGTCCCCGACCGCCGCCGAGGCGGCCGAACTCATCGACGGGGCCCTGCGGGTGCCCCTCTGAGGGCGCCGGTTCCTTGGTGAGCGTTCCCCTGCGAACGCACTCCTGCTGCGATATTGCCATCTACTTGTCGGAAGGTGGCAGAGAAGTGCAGTGGACGAATTTAAGCGAACACACTGTGTACGAGAACCGCTGGTTCCGGGTGAACCTCGCGGACGTGGAACTGCCCGACGGGCGGCACCTGGACCACTTCCTCATCCGTCTGCGCCCGGTCGCGGTCGCGACCGCCGTCAACGAGGCCAACGAGGTCCTCATGCTCTGGCGCCACCGCTTCATCACCGACAGCTGGGGCTGGGAACTCGCCGCGGGTGTCGTCGAGGACGGCGAGGACGTCGAAGCCGCGGCGGCGCGGGAGATGGAGGAGGAGACCGGCTGGCGGCCTGGACCTCTCCAGCATCTGCTGACCGTCGAGCCCTCCAACGGCCTCACCGACTCGCGGCACCATCTCTACTGGTCGGAGGCGGCGACGTACATCGGCCATCCCGAGGACGACTTCGAGTCCTCGCGCCGCGAGTGGATACCGCTGAAGCTGGTCCCCGACATGATCGCCCGCGGCGAGGTCCCGGCCGCCAACATGGCGGCCGGGCTGCTGATGCTGCACCATCTGCGGCTGGGCTGACCCGGCAGCCGGCGTGTCCCTCACCCTCCGAGCGCCTGCCAGACCGCCACGGTCAGGGCCCCCACCGCGGTGAGCGCGGCGACGGCGGGCAGTGGCCACTTGGCGTGCTCGATCGCCACGACGCGCGTGGCCAGATCGGTGAGATCCCGGTCGATCCGGTCATGGCGCTGTGCGAGCAGGGCCAGTTGTCCGTCGATACGGGCGAGACCCACGTCGAGCGAGCGCCGCAGCTCCGCGAACTCCTCGACGGCCGTTAAGTGATCGGGGTCGGTGGTCACCTCTGTGCTCCTCCTCGGGAAAGTCGTCCCACGGGTCCTCGATGTCGCGGACCCGAGTCAACTCTCCCTGCTGGGAGCAGGGGAGCGTGTGCGCACGGCATATGCGGACACGCTCCTCACACCCCGTGTGAAACACCTGTACGAATCACACGCATCAGGAGTACGAGTAGAAGCCCGAACCCGTCTTACGGCCCAGCCGTCCCGCGTCCACCATGCGCTGCAGCAGCGGCGGGGCGGCGTACAGCGGTTCCTTGAACTCGGCGTACATCGAGTCGGCGACCGAGGCCACGGTGTCGAGGCCGATCAGGTCGGACAGCTTGAGCGGGCCCATGGGGTGGGCGCAGCCGAGCTCCATGCCGTTGTCGATGTCCTCGCGGCTCGCGATGCCCGACTCGAACATCCGGATCGCGGAGAGCAGATACGGGATGAGGAGCGCGTTCACCACGAAGCCCGAGCGGTCCTGCGCACGGATCGCGTGCTTCTCCAGCACCTGCTGGACCACGGCCTCGGAGCGCTTGATGGTCTCCTCGGACGTGGTCAGGGCGGGAATGAGCTCCACGAGCTTCTGCACCGGCGCCGGATTGAAGAAGTGGATGCCGATGACCTGGTCGGGTCGGGACGTCGCGACGGCCAGCTTCACCAGCGGAATGGAGGAGGTGTTCGACGCGAGGATGGCGTCCGGCCGGGTCACGACCTGGTCGAGCACCTGGAAGATCTCGGTCTTGACCTGCTCGTTCTCGACGACTGCCTCGATGACGAGATCCCGGTCCGCGAACTCCCCGAGATCGGTCGTGAAGCTGAGCCGGGCCAGCGTCGCCTGGTGCTCCTCCTCGGTGATCTTGCCGCGTTCGGCGGCCTTCGCGAGGGAGCTGTACAGACGCGTACGGCCGATCTCGAGGGCCTCGCCGGTGGTCTCGGCGACCTTGACCTCGAGCCCGCTGCGGGCGCACACCTCGGCGATACCGGCGCCCATCTGGCCACAGCCCACCACTCCGACGCGGGATACGTCGGCCACAGTCTCGGTCACATCGTGCCTTTCGCTGATCTTGCGTGGTCTTCAGTGCGGCAGGTCCCCCGTTTGGTTCCGGCGCCCGCCTCGACCCCACGACGTTACTCCGAGGGTGCGTGTGCTCCGAGGGCCGGGGCGGCATGCTTCGCCCTATGACACAGATCACCAGAAGAGGATTCGTCTCGGCGGTCGGCTCCCTCGCCGCGCTGGCCATGGCCGCGGACACCTCGTCGGGCGCGGCCGCCGCCCCGGCCGGCGGCCGGGGCGGGCCGGAGTTCCGCGGTATGTGGCTGGCCACCGTCGCCAATCGAGACTGGCCGTCCAGGGCCGGTCTGAGCGCGGGTGCGCAGCGCGCTGAGCTGCTGGACCACCTCGACACGGCGGTGGCCCGCCGGCTCAACACGGTCGTCCTCCAGGTCCGGCCGACCGCCGACGCGCTGTGGCCTTCGCCGTACGAGCCGTGGGCCGCGTGCCTCACCGGCGTCCAGGGGCGGGACCCGGGCTGGGACCCGCTCGGCACCGCCGTGGCGGAGGCCCATGCGCGCGGGCTGGAGCTGCACGCCTGGTTCAATCCGTACCGGGTCGCCACGCACACGGACCCGACGCGGCTCTCCCGGAACCATCCGGCGCGGCTGAACCCCCACTGGGCGGTGCCGTACGGCGGAAAGCTCTACTACAACCCGGGGCTCCCCGAGGTCAGGGCCTTCGTCCAGGACGCGATGCTCGATGCCGTCGCGCGGTACGACATCGATGCCGTGCACTGGGACGACTACTTCTACCCCTATCCGGTCGGCGGGGAGGAATTCGACGACGACGCTGCGTACGAGAGGTACGGCGCGGACTTCCGGAGCAGGGCGGCCTGGCGGCGCAACAACATCGACCTGCTGGTGCGGGAGACGGCCGCGCGGATCAGATCGACGCGAGCCGAGGTCCGTTTCGGGATCAGTCCGTTCGGGGTCTGGCGCAACGCGAAGACCGACCCGCTCGGCTCGGACACGGCGGCAGGTGTGGAGACGTACGACGATCTGTACGCCGACACCCGCAAATGGGTGCGTGAGGGCTGGATCGACTACGTCGTCCCGCAGCTGTACTGGCACATCGGCATGGCCGCCGCGGACTACGCCACCCTGCTGCCCTGGTGGGCCGAGGTGGCCCGGGGGAGCGGCGTCGACCTCTACATCGGAGAGGCGCTGTACAAGGCGGGAGACCCGGCTCAGGCCGACGCCTGGCAGGACCCGGCCGAGCTGTCACGCCACCTCACGCTCGCCGCCGACTACGCGGACGTACGCGGCCACTGCTTCTTCTCGGCGAAGGAAGTCACGAAGGACCGGATCGGGGCGATGGCCCGCGTGGTGGCCGATCACTATCCGACCCGGGTCCTGGCGCCGCGGCACTGAAGAGGGGCGGTCGGGGGGTGGTCAGGGTCCGGTTTCGAGATGGTGGCGTACGACGGTGTCGGGACCGGGTGACATCAGGCACTCGTGACCGTCGTCCTCGAAACGGACGCGGTACGGCGGGTTGCCCCTGTCGCCCAGCACCTCCACCACTTCGGCCGTCCGGTCGTGCTGACCGACGACCCGGCCGTGTACGACCAGCTTGTCTCCCACACTCGCTTCCATCGGGCGTGACCTCCTTGAAGGGGGGTGGTCGGTATTCCTGAGTCTACGTCCGGGTGTGTGACCCTTGTCACCCTCAGAAGGTCCCCGTGCGGTCTCAGGCGTTCGCTCGCTGGGTGACGGCGATGCAGACGAGGACGGCGCACGCCGCGAGCGGGGCGGCGGGGGAGAAGTGCTCGGAGAGCAGCAGCACGGACCAGAAGAGGGTCAGCAGCGGCTGGGCGAGCTGCAGCTGGCTGGCCTTGGCGATGCCGATCGAGGCCATGCCGCGGTACCAGACGTACAGCCCGAAGAACGTCGATCCGGCGGCCACCCAGAGCAGCCCGGCGATGCCGTGGGCGGTCGGCCGGACCGGTTCGGCCATCAGAGCGAGGACCGCGCCCGGCACGGCGAGCGGCAGGCACAGGATCAGCGCCCAGCCGATCACCTGCCAGCCGGGCATCAGCCGTGCCAGCCGGCTGCCCTCCGTGTAGCCGGCAGCACACACCAGCAGGGCGCCGAACAGGTAGACGTCGCCGGTCGAGAGCGCTCCGCCGCTCTGCTGAAGAGTGAACGCGATCACGACGGCCGCGCCGGCGAGCGCTGCGGCCCAGAAGGTGCGGGAGGGCCGCCGCCCGGTGCGTACGGCCGCGAAGACCGCGGTCGTGAGCGGGAGCAGCCCGACGACCACGGCGGCGTGCGAGGTCGTCGAGGTCTGCAGGGCGAGGGTCGTCAGCAGCGGGAAGCCCACGACCACGCCGCCCGCGACGACCGCGAGGGAGCCCCAGAGCCGCCGGGCGGGGACCGGCACACGGAACGCGAGGAGGAAACCGCCCGCGATCACGGCCGCGAGGACGCTCCGTAGGGCGACGAGGGACCAGGGCCCGAAGGACTCCAGACCCCAGACGGTGGAAGGGAAGGTGAGCGAGAAGGCGACGACACCGAGCCAGGCGAGCAGGGTGCCGCTGCGTCCACGGGTGTCCGTAGTGACGAGCGGAACCGAACTGCTGACCGCTATCGACCTGGTGGCAGTAGCGCTATCCTGTGCTGTCATGCAAGAGCGTAGCAGTGTGGCCGAGCTGGCGAGCACCTTGAAGCGAGAGCTGAACCGCTACTCGGTCGGTGAGAAGCTCCCGTCGAGTCGGGTCCTTGTCGAGCGCTACCGCGTATCCCCGGTGACCGTCTCCCGCGCTCTCGCGCAGCTCGCGGCCGAGGGGCTCGTTGTCACCCGGCCGGGCGCGGGCGCCTTCCGGGCGGAGCCGCGTGCGGACACCTCCGTGCCCGGGGACACCTCCTGGCAGGAGGTCGCGCTCAGCGCGGACGCCGCGACCGAGCTGGTGCCCCGAGCCGTGGACGCGTCGGGCGTCCTGGTGACGCTCGCGGCGCCGCCGCCCGGTGTGATCGAGTTCAACGGCGGCTATCTGCACCCCTCCCTCCAGCCGGAGCAGGCGATGGCCGCCGCGCTGGCCAGGGCCGGAAGGCGCCCCGGAGCCTGGGGCAGGCCACCCAGCGACGGGCTGCCGGAGCTGCGCGAATGGTTCGCGCGCGGCATCGGCTCCGGTGTCACCGCCGCTGAGGTGCTGGTCACCGCTGGCGGCCAGTCCGCCCTCGCCACCGCGCTGCGCGCCCTCGCCCCGCCCGGCGCCCCCGTGCTCGTCGAATCGCCCACCTATCCCGGAATGCTGGCCATCGCCCGCGCTGCCGGACTCCGCCCCGTACCCGTGCCGGTCGACCCCCAGGGCGTACGCCCCGAACTCCTCGCCGCCGCCTTCCGAGCCACCGGAGCGCGGGTCCTCGTCTGCCAGCCGCTCTTCCAGAACCCCACCGGCGCCGTGCTCGCCCCCGAGCGCAGTGCCGAGGTGCTGCGGATCGCCCGTGCCGCCGGCGCGTTCGTCATCGAGGACGACTTCGCCCGCCGCCTCGTGCACGACGATGCGGGCCCCCTCCCCGCCCCGCTCGCCGCGGACGATCCTGACGGCGTCGTCGTCCACGTCTGCTCGCTCACCAAGGCCACGTCACCGAGCCTGCGCGTGGGCGCCCTCGCCGCCCGCGGCCCCGTGCTCGAACGCCTGCGCGCGATCCACGTCGTCGACACCTTTTTCGTCCCCCGTCCCCTCCAGGAAGCGGCGCTCGAACTCGTCGGCTCCCCGGCCTGGAGCCGCCACCTCCGTGCCGTCGCCGCCGAGTTGAAGACCCGCCGCGACACGATGACCGCCGCGCTGCGCCTGCACCTGCCCGAACTCGCCCTCCCGCACATCCCCTCCGGCGGCCACCACCTCTGGCTCCGCCTCCCCGACGGCACCGACGAATCCGCTCTCGTCCCGGCGGCCCTCCGCGCCGGCGTCGCCGTCGCACCCGGCCGCCCCTACTTCAGCGCCGAACCCCCGGCGGGGCACCTCCGGTTGAGCTTCGCGAGCGTGGCGGGACCGCCGGAGATCGCGGAGGGGGTACGGCGGCTGCGCACCGCGTGCGACGAGCTCCCCGGATGACGGCCCGTCACGGGCGCGGTACGGGCGCCCTTCCGCAGAGGAACTCCCTGCCGTCGAGCAGCTCCGCTGTGACCCGGACCCCCGTCAGCCGCTCGGCGAACGCGAAGGTGGCCGCGGTCTTCGACGCGAAATCGTCGTCATCACCCTGATCGTGGGGGTCCCACATCGAGGCCGCTTGCGCGCATCTCCTCGACCGAGCCCTCAGGGTCGGCGCCGTCGCGCGCATACGCGAACAACGGCTCGAAGTGCAGCCGCAGTGTGCCGTCCACGAACCAGTTGAAGTGGTCGACCGCGTTGACGTTGCGGAAGTGCGAGACCGTCACCGTCCCCCGCGACAGCGGTTGCAGGACCTCGTCCAGTGTGCCCAGATAACCGTTGGGCTCCAGCATCAGCGCCCATCCGTTCGCCTCGACGACCCCGACGAACTGGGTGTCGCCTCCGTCCCATGCGTTGTGCGCCGCGTCGACCAGCTCACGCGTCCCCTTCATCCGCACGCCGCGGTCGTCGGCCCCCAGCCGTGTCAGTAGCTCCTCCGGTGCGAGTCCCCGCACCAGGGTCAGGCAGTACGCCTCCGTCAGCTCGGGACAGTGCCCGTCGAGCCAGCCGTAGTCGGCTGCAGTCGCGTTCATGGGAAGATCGTGGCAGCCGCCACTGACAATCGGCTCCCGGCCTGCGAAGGTGCGGTGATGAGCGACGACACGACGGTCACCTTCGGGGCGTTCGAGATCTCCACCGACTCCGCCCGCCTGGACCCGGCCCGTATTCACCACTGGCTCTCCACCGACGCCTACTGGGCCATCGGCCGCAGCCGCGAGAAGCAGGACCGGGCCATCGCCGGGTCGCTGAACTTCGGGGCGTACGACTCGGCGACCGGCGAGCCCGTCGGGTACGCCCGCGTCGTCACCGATCACGCCACCTTCGCCTGGCTCTGCGACGTGTACATCGACCGGCCCGCGCGCGGCAGAGGGCTCGGCACCGCGCTCGTCGAGGCGGTCCGGGACCACCTCGCGCCGCTCGGGTTGCGGCGGATCCTGCTCGCCACCGCGGACGCGCACGGGGTTTACGAGAAGGTCGGATTCGCGCAGCTCAGTGACCCGGGAGAGTGGATGAGCCTCGGCGTCCGGTGAACTTCGTCAACGGTAGGTAACCCCCCTTGACCGGGGCCCCTTCCGGCACCACGATCCCGCCATGAGTGTTCGGATCACCCTTGTGGCCGCCGCGCGCTGCTCCTCCCGGCTGGCCGAGCGCTTCGACGACGACCGGCCGCTGGACCAGGCCGGCTGGCACGAGGTGCAGCTCGCCGCACATGCCCTCGTGCCGCTGGGCGCCGCCGAGCTGCGCTACTGCTCGCCGACCGCCCGCAGCCGGGCGACGGCCGACGCGCTCGGGTACGCCCCGCTCGCCCAGCCCGCGCTGAGCGACTGCGACATGGGGCGGTGGCGCGGCTTCACGCTGGCGGAGGTGGCGGCGCGCGAGCCGGACGCCGTCGACGCCTGGCTCGCCGATCCGCGCTCGGCGCCGCACGGCGGGGAGCCGCTGCTGGGGTTCATCTCCCGGATAGGGGGTTGGCTGGACACCCGCCCCGCCGACGACGTCGGTTCCATCCTGGCCGTGGCCGAACCCGCTGTCGTGCGCGCCGCGCTCGTGTACGCGCTGAAGGCCCCGCCGTCGACGTACTGGAACGTCGACGTCCGTCCGCTCTCCACCGTCGTCCTCACCGGCAGGTCGCGCTGCTGGAACCTACGCCTGGAGGCCGGGGCCTGAGCGCGAGCGGGCCGCCCCCTCACCGGCCACCATCACCACGCTCCCGGAGGCGGCCGACTCGCGCATGCGCGTGAGCAGATGGCGCACGGCCCAGCCGACGGCTCCCGTCGCGAGCCCGCCCCCGACCCAGCTCGCGGCCCTGCTCCCCCGGCCGTGGCCGTTTCCGTTGCCCTTGCCGTGCGCGGCCTCCGCGCGCAGCCACCGCAGCCCGTCCGCCGCCGCATCCTGCGCCACCGGGATCACCAGATCCAGCAGCTCCGGGCGGAAAGCCGGTTCGGTGCGCGGCCGGCCGATGCCGGGGATCGGGGACGGCAGCCCGGTCGTGTAGTCGGAGCAGCCGCCCGCCCAGGCGGGGAAGTACGCGGAGTGCTCGGCGTCCACGCCCGCGACCCGGGTTCCGGGGCCGCCCCGCTTGCGTGCGTACCGCCCGAGTGTCGCCGTGGTCGTGCCTGTCCCGAGCCCCGCCACCAGCCACGCCGGATCCGCTGCTGCCGCCTCCGCCAGCTGTCCGTACAGCTCCTCGGCGAGATCCGGCAGCGGGCAGCGTGCGAGCGCCCGCTCCGAGTCGGCGAAGTGGTCCAGGAAGTGGCCGCCGAGCTTGACCGAGAGCCCGCGCGCCTCGTCCTGGATGTCCGCGGGGACCGATGCGATCCGCCACCGTCCGCCGTACCGCTCGACCGCCTCCCGTACCGCCGGGGTCGTCTTGGCCGGTACGAGCGCCACGAACCCCAGCCCGGCGCGGCGCGCGCAGTACGCCCCGGCCACGGCCGCGGGCCCGCCCGTCCCCATCACGAGGGTCGTGCCCTCGCGCACCGTGCCGTCCAGGACCGCCTCGCACAGCAGCGCCCGGACGAGGCGGTGCTTGAGCGTCCCGGACGGGTGCGCAGACTCGTCCTTGACGTACAGCTCGCCGGGCGGCCCGGTCAGCCGGACCAGCGGGGTCGGTTCCGCGTCCGCGCACAGCTCACGTACGGCATCCGCGGCCCAACGACCGCCCTCCGCATGCACCATGCGCCTATGATCCCCGCGGTGCCCGGCACACTCCGCACCATCACCTCCGTATGGCAGAGCCTCCGTCCGGCGGCGGTGGCGGCGGCTACGACGGCCCGGGCAGCTCTTCGCCCGTCTCCAGCAGCGTCTTGAGGCTGGACAGGATGTGGGGCCAGCCGCCGCCCACGGCCTCCAGCACCGTGCTCCCGGGAGTGAAGCCGTCGTGCACGACGGTCAGCTTGACCATCTCCCCGGCCGGCTCGATCTCGAACGTCACCTTCGACCGGGGCTCGTCGGCCATCCGGGCGAAGAGCTCCTCGCTCATCCCGAAGGCCCTGGCGAGCTCCGGGGTGAAGGTGTGCCAGCTGTACGACAGCCGCCGGTACGGCTCGGACTCGAGCACGACCTGGGCGGGGTCCGCGATCGTGACGCCTTCCTGCTCCCAGGTCATCCGCGACCCCGTCGTCCAGTCCGACGTGAACGTCACGCCCCAGTAGCGACGGGTGAAGGCCGGGTCGGTCAGTGCCTGCCAGAGCCGCTCCGGTGTGGTGTTGATGTACGTGGTGTACACGAATGCGGGGTTGTCGTTCATAGGTTCTCGCTCCAATGCGGCCTTCAGGTCGGCGAGGGCGCGCACGCGCTCGCGGTCGTACCGGCTGATCCAGCGCTCGGCGATGGCGTTGATGGGCACGGCGTTGAGGTAGTGCAGCTTTTCCCGGCCGCGCCACACGGTGGTCACCAGATCGGCCGCCTCCAGCACCGCGAGGTGCTTGCTGACCGACTGCCTGGTCATGTCGAGCCCGGCACACAGCTCGCGCAGGCTCTGCCCGTTCCGGGCATTGAGGCTGTCCAGCAGCCGGCGGCGGCTGGCGTCGGCCAGTGCCTTGAACACCTCGTCCATGTGATCTCTCGCCACTCCCAACATGCAGCTGTTCAGCTGCATGAAATATAGGCAGCCAAATGGCTGCATGTCAAGAGAGGCGGGCCGGCGCCAGGTGCCCCGTACCCCGGACACCGGCTCTGCGTCAGGGTGCACGGGGCCCGCGGGCGCGGGGTGGCCGTGGGTGCCATGACGACGCGGCGGCCGGAGCTGGACGCTTTCGCGTCCTGGTGGTCGGGCCGGCCGTGCCCGTGGCCCGATCGGCGCGCTGGTGGGGCTGAAGGCCGCTCTCGGTGCCGGGCTGTTCCTGGCCGCGCTGCCGGGATTCCTCCCGGCGGACGATCCCTTCACGGACCTGACCCCGCTCGCGATCGCCACCCGTGCGGTGTACGGAGCTGCGGGCTGGTGCCGGCTTGGCGCGATCCTGGGCCTGTTGGACCGGAGCGGGAGCCGGAGCCGGGGCGGAGGCCGAGGCGGGGCCACGCGCACCGCAGGACCCGCGCGCCCCACCGGGCCTTCTGGTGCCCCCGAGCGATGGCGTCGCCGCGAGTATCGCTATCTTGCGGCGGCGGTGCTCCCCCTCTGCGTAATGCACCAGCCCGTCGCCGTCGCGGTCGCGTACGGCGTGGTCGGCTGGGGCGTGCACATGATGGTGAAGTACCTCGCGATCGTCGCGGCCTCGCTCGCCCTGACCGTGGCCGCGTGCGACCTGCTGGTACGGCGGACGCGGGTGACCCGCTTCCTGTTCGGCGTGCACGGACAGATCGTTGCATAAATCTGCAACACTGCGTATAGTCATGCCATCAATGAGGAGGGTCCGATGGTGGTACGTGCAGCAGTGGCGGGGGCGAGTGGATACGCGGGCGGGGAGCTGCTCCGACTGCTCCTCGCCCACCCCGGGGTCGAGGTCGGCGCCCTGACCGGCCACTCCAACGCCGGGCAGCGGCTCGGCTCCCTCCAGCCGCATCTCCTCCCGCTCGCCGACCGCGTCCTCGAGTCCACCACCACCGAGGTCCTCGCCGGTCACGACGTCGTCTTCCTCGCACTGCCGCACGGCCAGTCCGCCGCGGTCGCCGAGCAGCTCGGCGCGGACGTTCTCGTCGTCGACATGGGTGCCGACTTCCGGCTGAGGAACCCCGCCGACTGGGAGAAGTTCTACGGCTCCGCCCACGCCGGGACCTGGCCCTACGGCCTGCCCGAACTGCCGGGTGCCCGCGTCGCGCTGGAGGGGTCCAAGCGCATCGCGGTACCCGGCTGCTACCCCACCGCGGTCTCGCTCGCGCTCTTCCCGGCGTACGCGGGCGGGCTCGCCGAGCCCGAGGCCGTGATCACCGCCGCCACCGGCACCTCCGGCGCGGGCAAGGCCCTCAAGCCGCATCTGCTCGGCTCCGAGGTCATGGGCTCCATGAGCCCGTACGGCGTCGGCGGGGGCCACCGGCACACGCCCGAGATGATCCAGAACCTCAGCGCGGTGGCGGGGGAGCCGGTCACCGTGTCGTTCACGCCCACCCTCGCGCCCATGTCCCGCGGGATCCTCGCCACCTGCAGCGCCAAGGCCAAGCCGGGCACGACAGCCGACGCCGTACGCAGCGCCTACGAGAAGGCATATGCGGACGAGCCGTTCGTCCACCTCCTCCCCGAGGGCCAGTGGCCCGCCACGGCGTCCGTCTACGGTTCCAACGCCGTTCAGGTGCAGGTCGCCCACGACGAGGCCGCCGGCCGCATCATCGCGATCAGCGCCATCGACAACCTCACCAAGGGAACGGCGGGCGGCGCGGTCCAGAGCATGAACATCGCCCTGGGTCTCGACCAGACCACAGGACTTTCCACGATCGGAGTCGCGCCATGACGGTGACGGCAGCACAGGGATTCACGGCCGCGGGCATCGCCGCCGGAATCAAGGAGAGCGGCAACCCGGACCTGGCGCTCGTCGTCAACAACGGGCCGCGCCACTCCGCCGCGGGTGTCTTCACCTCCAACCGCGTCAAGGCCGCCCCCGTCCTCTGGTCCGAGCAGGTGCTCAAGGGCGGCGCCGTCTCTGCCGTCGTCCTCAACTCCGGCGGCGCCAACGCCTGCACAGGACCCAAGGGCTTCCAGGACACGCACGCCACCGCCGAGAAGGCCGCCGAGGTGCTGGAGGGCCACAGCGCCGGCGAGATCGCCGTCGCGTCCACCGGACTCATCGGCGTGCTTCTGCCCATGGACAAACTGCTGACCGGCATCGAGAAGGCGGCCGCAGAACTCGGCGTCCACGGTGGCGAGAAGGCCGCCATAGCCATCAAGACCACCGACACCGTCCACAAGACGGCCGTCCACCAGGGCGACGGCTGGACCGTCGGCGGCATGGCCAAGGGCGCGGGCATGCTCGCCCCCGGCCTCGCCACCATGCTCGTCGTTCTCACCACCGACGCCGACCTGGACAGCGCCACCCTCGACAAGGCGCTGCGCGACGCCACCCGCGTCACCTTCGACCGGGTCGACTCCGACGGCTGCATGTCCACCAACGACACCGTGCTGCTGCTCGCCTCCGGTGCGTCGGGCATCACCCCGGAGTACGGCGCGTTCGCCGACGCCGTACGGGCCGTCTGCGACGACCTCGCCCGCCTGCTCATCGGCGACGCCGAGGGCGCGAGCAAGGACATCCGCATCGAGGTGGTCGGCGCCGCGAGCGAGGACGACGCCGTCGAGGTGGGCCGCTCGATCGCCCGTAACAACCTCCTCAAGTGCGCCATCCACGGCGAGGACCCCAACTGGGGCCGGGTGCTGTCGGCGATCGGCACGACGAAGGCCGCCTTCGAACCCGACCGCCTCAACGTCGCCATCAACGACGTCTGGGTCTGCAGGAACGGCTCCGTCGGTGAGGACCGCGACCTCGTCGACATGCGCTACCGCGAGGTGAGGATCACCGCCGACCTGGCCGCCGGCAGCGAAGCGGCCGTCATCTGGGCCAATGACCTCACCGCCGAATACGTCCACGAGAACAGCGCCTACTCCTCCTGAGGATCCAGGGACAAGGGACAGATGAGCACGCGTAAGCACACCGCACTTCCCAAGGCGCAGACCTTGATCGAGGCACTGCCGTGGCTCACTCGCCACCACGGCAAGACGGTAGTCATCAAGTTCGGCGGAAACGCCATGGTCGACGAGGACCTGAAGGCGGCCTTCGCCCAGGACGTCGTCTTCCTGCGCCACGCCGGCATCAAGCCCGTCGTCGTGCACGGCGGCGGCCCCCAGATCAGCGCGCAGCTCGACAAGCACGGGCTGGTCAGCGAGTTCAAGGCAGGGCTCCGCGTGACGACGCCCGAGGCGATGGACGTCGTACGGATGGTGCTGGCCGGCCAGGTCCAGCGCGAGCTGGTCGGGCTGCTCAACCAGCACGGTCCGTTCGCCGTCGGCCTCACCGGGGAGGACGCGCACACCATCACCGCCACCAAGCACCGCCCGACCATCGACGGTGAACTCGTCGACATCGGCCGGGTCGGCGAGATCACCGCGATCGACACGGGCGCCATCGAGGCGCTCCTCAACGACGGCAGGATCCCGGTCGTCTCGTCGATCGCCCGCTCCCAGGACGACGGACATGTCTACAACGTCAATGCTGATACGGCGGCTGCGGCACTCGCTGCGGCACTTGGCGCCGAGACCCTCATGGTCCTCACCGACGTCGAAGGCCTCTACGAGGACTGGCCCGACAGCGACGAGGTGATCAGCCGCCTCACCGCCACGGAGCTGGAGAAGCTGCTGCCCGAGCTGTCCAGCGGAATGGTCCCCAAGATGCAGGGCTGCCTGTACGCCGTACGCAACGGCGTCAACACCGCGCGCGTCATCGACGGCCGGGTGCAGCACTCCATCCTGCTGGAGATCTTCACCGACGAGGGAATCGGCACGATGGTCGTGCCCGACGGAACCGAAGGGGGAACCCCGTGAGCGACCCGGCCAATCAGCAGCTGTCCCAGCGCTGGCAGGGCTCGATGATGGACAACTACGGCACGCCGCAGCTGTCGCTGGTCCGCGGCGAAGGGGCGAAGGTCTGGGACGCCGACGGCACCGAGTACCTCGACTTCGTCGGCGGCATCGCCGTGAACGCGCTCGGCCACGCCCACCCCGCCATCGTCGAGGCCGTCTCCCGGCAGATCGCCTCGCTCGGTCATGTCTCCAATCTGTACGTCGCCGAGCCGCCCGTCGCCCTCGCCGAGCGGCTGCTCCAGCTCTTCGGCCGGCCCGGACGCGTCCTGTTCTGCAACTCGGGTGCCGAGGCCAACGAAGCCGCTTTCAAGCTGGGCCGGCTGACCGGACGTACCCACATGGTCGCCACCGCCGGCGGCTTCCACGGACGGACGATGGGTGCCCTCGCGCTCACCGGGCAGCCCGCGAAGCGGCAGCCGTTCCTCCCGCTGCCCGGTGACGTCACACACGTTCCGTACGGCGACGCCGACGCGCTGCGGGCCGCCGTCACGACCGACACTGCCCTCGTGATCATCGAGCCGATCCAGGGGGAGAACGGCGTGGTCGTCCCGCCCGCCGGCTATCTCAAGGCCGCCCGTGAGATCACCAGCGCCACCGGCACCCTGCTCGTCCTCGACGAGGTCCAGACCGGCATCGGCCGCACCGGGCACTGGTTCGAGCACCAGGCGCACGGCGTCGAGCCGGACATCGTCACCCTTGCCAAGGGCCTGGGCGGCGGCCTGCCGCTCGGCGCGGTCGTCGCCTTCGGCGAGGCGGCCGACGTCTTCCGGCCGGGGCAGCACGGCACGACCTTCGGCGGCAACCCGGTCGCCTGTGCGGCCGGTCTCGCCGTGCTGAGGACCCTCGACGGCATGCTCGACGAGGTGAAGCGGATCGGCGAGCGGATCAGGGACGGAATCGAGAATCCCGTCGGGAGTCGCCGGCACCCTCTGGTCTCGCATGTCCGCGGCGCGGGCCTGCTGCTGGGTATCGTGCTCAACGAGCCCCTCGCGCCCCAGGTGCAGAAGGCGGCTCAGGGTGCCGGCCTCCTGGTCAACGCGCCCGCCCCCGATGTCGTAAGGATCATGCCGCCGCTGATCATCGGCGACGCGGAGGTGGACGCGTTCCTCCGGGCGTTCCCCGGCATCCTCGACGCAGCACAACACGGGGACGGACGATCCGGAGAATGAGACGACGATGACCGAGGCGACGCAGGACACCGAGACCGGCGGCCAGTCGGTGCCGCAGACCCGCACGGCACGCCACCGCCGGATCGTGGACATCCTCAACCGGCAGCCGGTGCGCTCGCAGAGCCAGTTGGCCAAGCTCCTCGCCGACGACGGGCTCAGCGTCACCCAGGCGACGCTGTCCCGGGATCTCGACGAGCTGGGAGCGGTGAAGATCCGCAACACCGGGGGCGAGCTGATCTACGCGGTGCCGAGCGAGGGCGGATTCCGCACCCCGCAGGCACCGCTCGGCGAGTCCGCGAAGGAGGAGCGGATGCGCCGTCTCTCCGGCGAGCTGCTGATCTCCGCCGAGGCCTCGGCCAACCTGGTGGTCCTGCGCACGCCGCCCGGCGCGGCCCAGTTCCTCGCCTCGGCCATCGACCAGGCCGAACTGCACGCGATCCTCGGCACGATCGCGGGCGACGACACGGTCCTGCTCATCTCCCGCGACCCGGCGGGCGGCAAGGCGCTGGCGGACCATCTGCTGCGGCTCGCGCAGAACGACCGCTGACGGACCCTCGGCGCACGGCCGGTGCCGGCGCGACGAGCGGCAGCCCGAAGGCGGGGAACAGCGACGGGTCCTGGAAGGAGACGACCCGGGCGATCCCGGACGCCGTGATGGTGTGCACCTCGATGGAGAACGCACGCAGGACGCCGTCCTCGCCGCACTCGTACAGCGCGAGCGCCGGCCGGCCGTTCGACGGCCGCCTTCCAGATCGGCGGCGCCTTCCGTGTGGCCGTCCTGTCCCCGGTCGCCGTGCCCCGCGCCGGCGACGCGGCGGACCCCTCGCCGCGCTCACGGAAGGCTTCCGTACGGACTTCGCCGTCTCGATCGGATTCTCGGCGGCCGGGCTGCTGGTCGCCCTGCAGCTCCTGGGCCGAGCGCGCTGCTGAGCGTGCCCGGTGTCCGCTGCCGCGATCGCCCGGCGGCCCTGCAGGTCAGGCGGCCGGCGCGTCCGAGTGGCTCTGCTTCGTCAGATGACGGGCGAAGCCACTGGTCTGCCACGTGCTGCCGTCCGCGGCGACGGCGAAGCCCTCCGTGTCCGGCAGTCCCTCCAGCCAGTCGCGGCCCCGTTCGCCCATCGCATAGGCGGCCGTCGCCCGGGCGTCAGCCTGGGTCAGGCCCGGTGTCACGACGGTGAGGGAGGCGAGAGCCCCGACCGGTGGGGCGCCTGTGTGCGGATCGACGATGTGGCAGCCGCGTTCGGCGGGCCCCGATGTGGCGACCGCGAGGCTCTCATCGGTCTCGACCACCGCGACCAGCCCGCCGGGGGACAGCGGATCCGAGATGCCGACCCGCCACGGGCCGCCGTGAAGCTGGACGTCGCCCCCGCCGTTGAGGCAGACCGCGGCGGCACCGGAGGAGGCGAGCATGCGCGCCGCGCGCTCCACCGCCCAGCCCTTGACCAGACCGGTGGGGTCGAGTCCGCCGCCGTACCCGGCGGTGAACCAGCCGCCGCTCAGTCGCTCCTCCGCCTCGCAGAGCCCGAGCACCTCGGTCATGTCGGGCGCGCAGTCCGCCAGGGCGAGTTCCCCCCTGGCGAGCCTGCTCACCTCGCTGTCCCGGCGGTATGTCGAGAAGAGCTCGTCCGCGCGGTGCAGGGCGGCCACGGCCGCGACGAGTCCTGCGCGCAGGCGCGGGCCGTCGCAGTCGGCGGCCATCCGCAAGTCGAACGAGAACACCGTGCCCATCGCGTGCTCGACGTGGCGCAGGCGTGCCCGGTCCGCCGTCACAGGCCGGCCTTGTCGAGTGCGCTCTGCAGGGACGTGATGTAGCCCTCGCTCGTGTACGAGGCTCCGGAGACGGTGTCGATCCGGGCGCTCTGCGCGGCGACGGCGGCCTGGTTGAGTTCCGGTACGGCGGTGGCGGCGATCCGTCGGCTGTTGGGATCGGACGACGGTGTCTTGACGGCCTCGGCCGCGGTGATCCTGTCCCCGCTGACGGTGATGCGGACCTGGACGTCGCCGTACTGGGTCGACGCCACGTCCCCGAGGACCGTCTCGGGCGTCCTGGGCGTCTCGGGCGCCTCCGAGCCCGAGTCGGAGCCGCCCGAGTCCGAACCGCCCGAGTCCGAGCCGGAGCCGCCGGTGCCGTTCCCGGTGTCCGGTTCGGGCGTCGAGTCAGCTTCGGGAGCCGAGCCCGCTCCGGCTCCCTCCTCGGCGCCGGATCCCGGAGCCCCGGCGGTCCCCGCCTTGTCGAGCGCGCTCTGCAGGGACTTGATGTATCCCTCGCTCGTGTAGGTGGCTCCGGAGACGGTGTCGATCCGGGCGCTCTGCGCGGCGACGGCGGCCTGGTTGAGTTTCGGTACGGCGGTGGCGGCGATCTGCCGGCTGTTGGGATCGGACGACGGTGTCTTGACGGCCTCGGCCGCGGTGATCCTGCCGCCGCTCAGCGTGAGCCGCACCTGCACCGGGCCGTACTGGGTCGCGGCCTCGTCGCCGAGGACGCTCTGCCCGCCCGCGGGTTCGACCCCGGCCCCGGTCCCGGCGGGTGCCGACCCCGCGGGGGGCACGGCACCGCCGGCCTGCGGCGCCGTCCCCGCCGCCGGTGTGCCCGGCTGTTTCACCGCGAGGAGCAGCACGACGGCCGACGTGGTGCCGGCGATGGCGAGCATGATCCGGCGCAGTGGGTGTTTCCTCTTCACGGACGGCCTCACATCTCGAACGACTCGTGGTGGATACGGCGGGACGGCACTCCCGCCGCGCGCAGTGCGTGGTACGACTCCTCGGCGAGACCGGGCGGTCCGCACAGATAGACGTCGTGCTGAGCGATGTCCGGCAGCACCTCCTTGAGCCGCTCGGTGGTGATCCGGGGACGTGACCCGTCCGGCCCGTTCACGGCGTACATCAGCCTCGCCTCCCTCGCCTCGGCGATCTGCTGCAGCTCGCTCCACAGCGCCAGGTCCTCCGTCGTGCCGGCCCGGTAGAGCAGGGACAGGTCCCCGGGGCCGCCCGGCAGCGTCTCGAACAGGGCCCGCAGCGGCGTGATGCCCGCCCCTCCGGCGATCAGGAGCACCTTGTTCCGGCTCCGTCGCCCCGCGGTCATCGCTCCGTACGGTCCCTCGGCCCAGACCCGCGTCCCCGGCTCCAGCCGGGCGAGCGCCGTGCTGTGCTCGCCGACGGCCTTGACGGTGATGCGCAGCAGATCCGGGCGGGGCGGAGCGGAGAGGGAGTACGGATTCGAGCTCCAGCGCAGCCCTTTGGTGAGGAACCGCCAGCGGAAGAAGTGCCCCGCCTCGGCACCCAGCCGGTGCAGCCGCCGCCCGCTGATCAGTACCGAGACCACGCCGGGGGCCTCGTCCACGACCGATTCCACCCGCATCCGGTGCCAGAGGTTGAGGCGTACCGGCGCCAGGATCCGGTACCACACGAGAAGGGCGCCGACCGTCCCGTACAGCACGTACCAGACTGTGCGAGCGGTCGGACCGGCCACGAACTCGGCACCGGTGACCAGCTGGTGCCAGAAGGTCAGATACACGGCGGCATAGGTCAGCAGATGCAGGTAGTACCAGGTCTCGTAGCGCATGCGGCGGCGCACCGCGCCGGCCGAGACGAAGCCGACGATCAGCAGGAGGACGGTGCCGGCCGCCGCTTCGATCATTTCGGGGAAGTCGACGACGACGGTCACGGTCTGTTCGACGAGGCCGGTCCGGCCCTGTACGGAGTATCCCCAGATGATCAGTACGACATGGGCGACGATCAGGCCGATCGCGTACCGGCCGCTCATCGCGTGCCAGCGGGCCGACCGGTCGGAACCCACACGTCGCTCCAGCGCGGGGACGCGCGCCATCTGCAGCACCACGAGCGCGATCATGTAACCGCCCAGCAGGCCGGTGATCCTTCCCGCCCCGACCAGCCACTCGGCGGTGTCCATGTGGACGACCGCCGTGTTCTCCCACCACAGCCACAGGACGGCGGCCGCTCCTGCCCAGGCCGCGACCAGCAGCACCGCCGCCGGATTGCGGCGCGGCCGGATCGCGCGCATGGTCTGGCGTCTTGCGGCCCGACCGCTCTGCATCATCGTCACGGCTGCTCCTCGGCTCATCCGTATCGCCTGTGGATACGCAGACGAGGGCCGAGGAGTTCAACGCCGGGCCTCTTGTGTCAGCCGCGGGCGTCGGGGCGTCCGCAGGGCCGCTGACGGAGGGTCAGTCGGTGCGCGCGGGCAGCGGGAGCGGGAGGGCCGGCAGCCCGTCGAGGCTCACTCCGACATGCGGCTTCTTCTCGCAGTACGCCGCGAACTCCTCGTCCGTCTTCCGCCCGAAGTGCTCCGCGTGCTGCGTACGCTCCTCGCGGTAGTCCATGAACGGTACGGCGAATCCGCAGGCGTCACTGATCCGGCGGGCGCGCACCACGATGATCGCGCGGGCCGCGGCCCCGTCCGCGTCCTTGAAGTACGGGATCAACTCCGCCCACCGCGGGTCGTCCCGGAGCACCGCCTCCCCCTGACCGTGCACCCGCAGCACCTTCGGCGGACCGGCGAACGCACACCACATCAGGGTGATGCGGCCGTTCTCGCGGACATGGGCGATGGTCTCGGCGCCGCTGCCGCCGAAGTCCAGGTAGGCCAGGGTCCGTTCGTCGACGACGACGAGGGTGCCCTTGCGGCCCTTGGGGGAGAGGTTGACGTGACCGTCGCCCGCGAGCGGGGCGGTGGCGGTGAAGAAGAGGGGCTGTTCCTCGATGAACGTCCGGATGCGGCCTTCTATGCGTTCGTAGGTTTGTCCCATGCCCGGATTATGGACCTGGTGAGGGAGCCGCGGGGGCGCCGGGTCCGCCCGCGTACCGGAGCGGCCCAGTCCGCGGTGCGGACGACGATCAGCGGCAGCAGATCGGGCCGTGCGGCCGCCTGCACCAGCGCCGATTCCCGGATGCGGCCGTCGCGGTGGCACAGGGCGAGCGCGAGTGCCGGCCGGTGCGTGGTGCCCGCGGCCCCGGTCTCGCGGATGCTCGGCCGCTGGAAGCGCACCTCGGCGTCGAAGTCGAGCCAGGCCGCGGGATCGCCCACATCGAGTGCCGCATGAACCGGTGCTCCCTGCGCGATGCGCTCCACGACGGTGTACGCCCTGGTCGGCACGGGGTGGGCGTACGGAGGGCGATCCTGGGCGGCCACGGGATTCCCTCGCGTTGACAAAACATACGGAGGTCTGCATAGTTATACCCATCACCGCATGCACCGTAAGGAGAATCCCGTGACCGAGCGCGTCGTACTCGCCTACTCGGGCGGTCTGGACACCTCCGTCGCCATCGGCTGGATCGCCGAGGAGACGGGCGCCGAGGTCATCGCCGTTGCCGTGGACGTCGGCCAGGGCGGCGAGGACCTGGACGTCATCCGCAAGCGCGCGCTCGCCTGCGGTGCCGTCGAGGCCGAGGTCGCGGACGCCAAGGACGAGTTCGCCGAGGAGTACTGCCTCCCGGCGATCAAGGCCAACGCCCTCTACATGGACCGGTACCCGCTGGTCTCCGCCCTCTCCCGGCCGACGATCGTCAAGCACCTCGTCGCCGCGGCCAAGAAGCACAACGCCGGCATCGTCGCCCACGGCTGCACCGGCAAGGGCAACGACCAGGTGCGCTTCGAGGCCGGCATCCAGGCCCTCGGCCCCGACCTGAAGTGCATCGCGCCGGTCCGTGACTACGCGATGACCCGGGACAAGGCGATCGCCTTCTGCGAGGAGAAGCAGCTCCCGATCGCGACCACCAAGAAGTCGCCGTACTCCATCGACCAGAACGTCTTCGGGCGGGCCGTGGAGACCGGCTTCCTGGAGGACATCTGGAACGCGCCGATCGAGGACATCTACGAGTACACCTCCAACCCGGCCACGTCCCGCGAGGCCGACGAGGTGATCATCTCCTTCAAGGAGGGTGTCCCGGTCGCCATCGACGGCAAGCCCGTCACCGTCCTGCAGGCCATCCAGCAGCTCAACGAGCGCGCCGGCGCCCAGGGCATCGGCCGGATCGACATGGTCGAGGACCGGCTCGTCGGCATCAAGTCCCGTGAGGTGTACGAGGCCCCGGGCGCGATCGCGCTGATCACCGCCCACCAGGAGCTCGAGAACGTCACGGTCGAGCGCGAGCTGGCCCGCTACAAGCGGCAGGTCGAGCAGCGCTGGGGCGAGCTCGTCTACGACGGCCTGTGGTTCTCGCCGCTCAAGCGCGCGCTGGACGGCTTCATCAACGAGGCCAACCAGCACGTCACCGGCGACATCCGGATGACCCTGCACGGCGGCCGCGCCGTCGTCACCGGCCGGAAGTCGGACGAGTCGCTGTACGACTTCAACCTCGCCACGTACGACTCGGGCGACACCTTCGACCAGTCGAAGGCGCAGGGCTTCATCGACATCTTCGGCCTGTCGTCGAAGATTGCGGCCAAGCGCGACCTGGCCTGATTCGATAGGCGTACGACGGCCGCCTCCCTGTTCCTCCGCGGCAGGGAGGCGGCGGCACATCCACCCTCCTGAGGAGCAAGAGCTGTGAGCAGCAACAACGGTGACGTCCGGCTCTGGGGCGGCCGCTTCGCCGACGGGCCCGCCGAGGCACTGGCGAAGCTGTCCGCGTCGGTCCACTTCGACTGGCGGCTCGCGCCGTACGACATCGCAGGCTCTCGCGCCCACGCCCGCGTGCTCCACAAGGCGGGCCTGCTCACCGCGGACGAGCTGAAGCGGATGATCGCCGGACTCGGCCGGCTCGAGGCCGACGTCGCCGACGGCAGCTTCGTGGGCACCCTCGCCGACGAGGACGTCCACACCGCCCTGGAGCGCGGACTCCTCGAACGCCTCGGCCCCGACCTCGGCGGCAAACTGCGCGCCGGCCGGTCCCGCAACGACCAGGTCGCCACCCTCTTCCGGATGTATCTGCGCGACCACGCCCGCGTCATCGGCGGACTCGTCGCCGACCTCCAGGACGCCCTCGTGGGCCTCGCCGAGGCCCACCCGGACGTCGCCATGCCCGGCCGTACGCACCTTCAGCACGCCCAGCCCGTGCTCTTCGCCCATCACGTCCTGGCGCACGTCCAGGCTCTGTCCCGGGACGCCGAGCGGCTCCGCCAGTGGGACGAGCGGACGGCCGTGTCGCCGTACGGTTCCGGCGCGCTCGCCGGGTCCTCCCTGGGGCTCGACCCGGAGGCGGTCGCGAAGGACCTCGGCTTCGAGCACGGCTCCGCCGGGAACTCCATCGACGGCACGGCGTCCCGCGACTTCGTCGCCGAGTTCGCGTTCATCACCGCGATGATCGGGGTGAACCTGTCCCGGATCGCCGAGGAGGTCATCATCTGGAACACGAAGGAGTTCTCCTTCGTGACGCTCCACGACGCCTTCTCGACCGGTTCGTCGATCATGCCGCAGAAGAAGAACCCGGACATCGCCGAGCTGGCGCGGGGAAAGTCGGGCCGCCTCATCGGCAACCTCACCGGGCTGCTCGCGACGCTGAAGGCGCTGCCGCTCGCGTACAACCGCGACCTCCAGGAGGACAAGGAGCCGGTCTTCGACTCCTGTGACCAGCTGGAGGTCCTGCTCCCGGCGTTCACGGGGATGATGGCCACGCTGACCGTCGACCGCGCACGCATGCAGGAACTGGCGCCCGCGGGCTTCTCGCTGGCCACCGACATCGCCGAGTGGCTTGTCAAGCAGGGCGTCCCGTTCCGCGTCGCGCACGAGGTCGCGGGGGAGTGCGTCAAGGAGTGCGAGGCGCACGGAATCGAGCTGGACCAGCTCACGGACGACCAGTTCGCCAAGATCTCGGAGCATCTGACCCCTGAGGTCCGCACGGTCCTCGACGTTCCCGGCGCGCTCGCCTCCCGCAACGGACGCGGAGGCACGGCCCCGTCGGCCGTCGCCGTCCAGCTCGCCGAGGTCAAGGCCGACCTGGCGGCCCAGCACGCCTGGGCCACCGCGAAGAACTGACCGGTCCGTGTCGAAGGGCCCCGTCGCAGCATGGTGCGACGGGGCCCTGCTCGCTGGAGGCCGATCACGAGATATCTTGATGTCGAGCAATGTTGGAGACGTTGACGTGGATACCTGGAGCGGAGCACCCGGTGACTGACTCGACCATCATCTATACGCACACTGACGAGGCTCCGGCCCTGGCGACGCACTCGTTCCTGCCCGTGGTCCAGGCGTACGCCTCGACCGCCGGGGTCACGGTGGAGACCCGCGACATCTCGCTGGCCGGCCGGATCATCGCCCACTTCCCCGAGTACCTCGAGGAGGGCCAGCGCATCGGTGACGCGCTCGCCGAGCTCGGCGAGCTCGCCAAGACCCCCGGTGCGAACATCATCAAGCTGCCGAACATCTCGGCGTCGATCCCGCAGCTGAAGGCCGCGATCGCCGAGCTGCAGGAGCAGGGCTACGCGCTGCCGGACTACCCGGACGACCCGAAGACCGACGAGGAGCGCGACATCCGCGCCCGCTACGACAAGGTCAAGGGCAGCGCCGTCAACCCGGTCCTGCGGGAGGGCAACTCCGACCGCCGCGCCCCCGCGTCGGTCAAGAACTACGCCAAGACCCACCCGCACCGCATGGGCGCCTGGACGCCCGAGTCGAAGACGAATGTCGCCACCATGGGCGTCGACGACTTCCGCTCCACCGAGAAGTCCGCGGTGATCTCCGAGGCGGGGTCGCTGCGCATCGAGCTGGCGGGCGACGACGGCTCCACCACCGTCCTGCGCGAGTCCGTACCGGTGCTGCCCGGCGAGGTCGTGGACGCGTCCGCCATGCGCGTCGCCGCGCTGCGCGAGTTCCTCACGGCGCAGATCGCCCGCGCCAAGGCCGAGGGCGTGCTGTTCTCCGTGCACCTGAAGGCCACGATGATGAAGGTCTCCGACCCGATCGTCTTCGGTCACGTGGTGCGCGCCTTCTTCCCGAAGACTTTCGCCACGTACGGCGAGACTCTCGCCACGGCCGGCCTGACGCCGAACGACGGTCTCGGCGGCATCATCAAGGGCCTCGAGGCGCTGCCCGAGGGCGCCGAGATCAAGGCGTCCTTCGACGCCGAGCTCGCCGAGGGCCCCGCCCTCGCCATGGTCGACTCCGACCGCGGCATCACCAACCTCCACGTCCCGAGCGACGTCATCGTCGACGCCTCCATGCCGGCGATGATCCGCACCTCAGGCCACATGTGGGGCCCGGACGGCCAGGAGGCCGACACCCTCGCCGTCCTCCCGGACAGCAGCTACGCCGGCGTCTACCAGGTCGTCATCGACGACTGCCGCGCCCACGGCGCCTTCGACCCGTCGACGATGGGCTCGGTGCCGAACGTCGGTCTGATGGCGCAGAAGGCCGAGGAGTACGGCAGCCACGACAAGACCTTCGAGATCCCGACCACCGGTACGGTGCGCGTGGTCGACGAGGCCGGCGACGTCGTGCTCGAGCAGGTCGTCGGCGCGGGCGACATCTTCCGCATGTGCCAGACCAAGGACGCGCCGATCAAGGACTGGGTCAAGCTCGCCGTCACGCGCGCCCG
This sequence comes from Streptomyces sp. NPDC002133, assembly GCF_040296405.1. Classification (NCBI taxonomy): domain Bacteria; kingdom Bacillati; phylum Actinomycetota; class Actinomycetes; order Kitasatosporales; family Streptomycetaceae; genus Streptomyces; species Streptomyces sp. NPDC002133. The sequence goes on from NZ_JBEOXF010000003.1 coordinate 198,643, forward strand.
CGCGACCGGCAACCCGGCCGTCTTCTGGCTCGACGAGGACCGCGCGCACGACGCGAAGCTCATCGAGAAGGTCAGGGCGTACCTGCAGGAGCACGACACCGAGGGCCTGCAGATCGAGATCCTGTCGCCGGTCGAGGCGACCAGGTTCTCCCTCGAGCGCATCCGCCGCGGCGAGGACACGATCTCGGTCACCGGCAACGTGCTGCGTGACTACCTGACCGACCTGTTCCCGATCCTCGAGCTCGGCACGAGCGCGAAGATGCTCTCCGTCGTCCCGCTCATGAACGGCGGCGGGCTGTTCGAGACCGGTGCAGGCGGCTCCGCGCCCAAGCACGTCCAGCAGCTCGTCAAGGAGAACTACCTTCGCTGGGACAGCCTGGGTGAGTTCTTCGCGCTCGCGGCCAGCTTCGAGCACCTCGCCCAGACCACGGGCAACGCCCGCGCCCAGGTCCTCGCCGACACCCTGGACCGGGCGACGGCGACCTTCCTGAACGAGGACAAGTCGCCCACCCGCCGTGTGGGTGGCATCGACAACCGTGGCAGCCACTTCTACCTGGCGCTCTACTGGGCCCAGGAGCTGGCCAGGCAGACCGACGACGCGGAGCTCGCGGGGGCGTTCGCGCCCCTGGCCAAGACGCTGACCGAGCAGGAGCAGACGATCGTCGGCGAGCTGCTCGCGGTGCAGGGCTCGCCGGCCGACATCGGCGGCTACTACCAGCCCGACGCGGCCAAGGCCTCGGCCGTGATGCGTCCGTCGCAGACCTTCAACCAGGCCGTCGCGACCCTGGGCTGACGCGCCTCGCAAGCCGGCGACCGCCCCGGCCGGACATCCGTCCGGCCGGGGCGGTCCCGTTCCCACCAGCGGCTACAGCGCCGCCGCCCAGTCCGCGAGCGCGTCGAAGTCCGGCCGGGTCAGCCCGATGCGGTGATCGATGTGGAGCAGCAGAGCGGCTGCGAGGTGATTCTGCTCCACCCACTCCCGGTCCAGGTGCGTGATCTCGTCGTCGATCCACGCGAAGGGCCGCCCGGCCGCGTACTCCAGCACGTACTGCGTCTTCCAGAACGTCCCGCGCGGCGAGGCCCCGTGCATCACGGGCCAGTCGATGAACGGCAGTTCGGGCAGCCCCAGATGCGGCCCGACCCACACGTTCGCCTCGTCCTTCCAGGTCGTCGCCCACACCAGCTCGTACGAGGCGGCCAGCGCCAGCAGCTCCGCGCCGTGCCCGGGGTTCAGCCACACCCGCAGCGGCTTCGGGTGGGTCCAGCCGTTCGGGCGCATGCGATGCGTCCCGTATCCGTCCGGCCGGCTCTGGGGCTTTCCGCCGTACGGATTGAGCGGACCGTCGATGTCGATCAGCAGCAGCGGCTTCATGCGCACAGCATTCCCTCCAGCCTCCCTGTGAGGCATTGAAATATCGAATGAGGCATCGATGTCTCATTCGGTGTATGCTTGTCTCATGGCTATGGACCGTGAACAGGTGCTCCGCGCCGCCGCCGCCCTCCTCGCCCGCAAATCGACCGCCACGATGGACGAGGTCGCACGCGCCGCGGGCATCGGGCGCGCCACGCTGCACCGGCACTTCGCGGGGCGGGAGGCCCTGGTCAGGGCGCTCGAGGCCTTCGGTATCCAGGAGTTCGAGACCGCCCTGGACCGGGCGCGGCTCGACGAGGGCGGCGCGAGTGACGCGCTGCGCCGGCTCATCGCCGAGATGGAGCCGTGCGCGGAGCTCCTCGCCTTCCTGGTCACCGAGAACCAGCTGTTCGAGGGCGACCAGATGAACGAGGGCTGGTCCAGGCTCGACGCCCGCGTATCGGCCCTCTTCCGGCGCGGCCAGGAGCAGGGCGAGTTCCGTATCGACCTCTCGCCCGCATGGCTCACCGAGGCCCTCTACGGACTGATCGGCACCTGCGCCTGGTCCGTCATGGACGGCCGGGTCGCCAAGAACGACTTCCAGTACATGATCGCCGAGCTGCTGCTCGGCGGAGCACGACGGAGTGTGGAGAAATGAGCAGCAGTACCGTCCAGCGCCTGAGCGGGACGGATGACACCCTGTACCGCCCCGGGCGCTGGCTCGCGCTCGCGGTACTGGTGCTGGCCGTGCTGCTGGTGGCCGTCGACGCCACCGTACTCGGCCTCGCGACGCCGTTCCTCAGCGAGGACCTCAAGCCGTCGGGCACCCAGCTCCTGTGGATCGGTGACGTCTACTCGTTCGTCATCGCCGGACTCCTCGTCTCCATGGGCAGTCTCGGTGACCGCATCGGGCGCAAGAAACTGCTGCTGAGCGGCGCCGTCGCCTTCGGCGCGGTGTCCGTGCTCAACGCGTACGCCACCACGCCCGAGACGATGATCGCCGCCCGCGCCCTGCTCGGAGTCGCCGGCGCCACCCTGATGCCGTCCACGCTGGCGTTGATCCGGAACATCTTCCACGACCCCAGGGAGCGCAGCCTCGCCATCGGCATCTGGGGCGCCATGGCCTCGGCCGGCGCGGCCGTCGGACCGGTCGTCGGCGGATTCCTGCTGGAGCACTTCTGGTGGGGCTCGGTGTTCCTCATCAACCTTCCGGTCATGGCCGTCCTGGTCCTCGTCGGCATCAAGCTGCTGCCCGAGTCGAAGAACCCCGTCGCAGGACCGTGGGACCTGATGAGCGTGGCACTGTCCCTCATCGGCATGGTCGGCGTCGTTTACGCGGTCAAGGAGGCCGCGTCCCACGGGCCGAGCTGGGAGGCGATCGCCGCCGCGCTCATCGGTGGGGCCGGACTGTACGGCTTCGTCCGCAGGCAGCTGACCCTGCCCGCGCCGCTGCTCGACATCCGGCTGTTCCGCCACCGGGGGTTCTCGGGTGCCGTGCTGGCCGACCTGCTGACGGTCCTGGGCCTGTCGGGACTGGTCTTCTTCCTCTCGCAGTTCCTGCAACTGGTCCAGGGCAGGCAGCCGTTCGAGGCCGGTCTCGCGGAACTCCCCGCCGCGATCGGCGCGGTGGCCACCGGACTGGTCGCAGGCGCGTTCGCCCGGCGGTTCTCCGTACGGTCCGTGGTGGCAGGCGGTCTCGCCGCGGTGGGCCTCGCCCTCGCCGTGCTGACCCTCATCGGACGGTCCACCGGGTATCCGCTGCTCGGCGCGGCCCTGCTCGTCGTCGGCATCGGCGCCGGATTCTCGTTCACCGTCACGGCGGACGTGATCCTCTCCAGCGTTCCCAAGGAACAGGCCGGGGCGGCGTCCGCGGTGTCCGAGACGGCGTACGAACTCGGCGCGGCGCTCGGTATCGCCCTGCTCGGCTCGGTCGTGACCGGGGTCTACCGGGACTTCGCGACCCCGGCCGGAGTGCCTTCGGGTGCCGCGTCCGCGGCGCACGAGTCGCTCGGCGGCGCCGTCGAAGCGGCCACCGCGCTGCCGCAGCAGCAGGGTGCGGCGCTCGTCGGCGCCGCCCAGGACGCGTTCGTCGACGGGCTCAGGCTCGCGTCGGGCGCGGGTGCGGTGGTGCTGCTCGCGACCGCGGTCGCCGCGTGGTTCCTGCTGCGGGGCCAGAAGCTGGCCGACGGCGTCGAGCACTGACGCCGCCCCGGACCCGCTCGGACGTGACGTGGCCCCCGGCGCATCGGCGCCGGGGGCCACGTCACGTTTCACGGTGGCGAATCGGACGGCCTGCCTTCGCCCACTCGTGCGGACGGTGTTGCCCGCCGTCCAGTCACTCCGCCTTCGCCCTGGTGGCGGCCTTGTCGTGCGCCGTCCCTGGGGCTCGGCGCCTGGGTGCCTCGTACGCTTCAGGCGGCGGGGGTCCCGGCCGACGGTCCCTCGCTCAGGCCGCCTTCGCCTTGGTGGCGTACATGTCCACGTACTCCTGGCCGGACAGCCGCATCACCTCGGTCATCACCGAGTCCGTCACCGCGCGCAGCACATAACGGTCGCGGTCCATGCCCTCGTAGCGGGAGAACTCCATCGGCTCCCCGAAGCGGACCGTCACCCGGCCGGGACGCGGCAGTCCGGCGCCGCCCGGCTGCAGCTTGTCCGTGCCGATCATCGCGAACGGGACGACGGGCGCGCCGGTCATCAGGGTCAGGCGTGCGATGCCCGTACGGCCCCGGTAGAGGCGGCCGTCGGGGGAGCGGGTGCCCTCCGGATAGATGCCGAAGATCCTGCCCTCCTCCAGCACCCGGCGGCCGGTCATCAGTGCCGCCACTCCGCCGTTCGCCCCGTCCCGGTCGACCGGGATCATGCCGACGCCCGTGAAGAACCAGGCCATCAGCCGGCCCTTCACCCCCTTGCCCGTGACGTACTCGTCCTTGCCGATGAAGAAGACCTGCCGGCCGCAGACCAGCGGCAGGACCATCGAGTCGATGAAGGTGAGGTGGTTGCCGGCGAGGATGACCGGGCCGTCCCCGGGAATGTGCTGGGCGCCTTCCACGCGGGGGCGGAACATCAGGCGCAGGAACGGTCCGAGCACTGCCTTGATGAGCGACAAGCGGGACAACGGGTCCTCCGAAGTCATGGGCGGTCGGGTACGGCCGGCGAAGTCTCTGCAGGTGAGGACGATACTCGCGGGTCCGGCCCCTGCGCACATTGGGTTCATCGAGCCGATACACAGTGTTGACCCGAGTTTTCGGCGCGTTCGCCCAGCGTCTGCCGCACGTAACGTCCCGCCACCTAGCATCGTGCGCCGCGCGGGACCCGTACGACAGGTGCGGGACATCACATCCCTTTGGAGGAGCGCTCATGACACAGGGTGCGGACAGAACCCCCGGACGGCGCACTGTCCTGGGCGCTGCGGTGCTCGGCTCGGCGACGCTCGGCCTCGGTGCCGCCTCGGCGGCGCACGCGCAGGAACAGCACGGCGCCGACGGCCGGGGGCAGGGCCAGGGCCACGGGTTCGGGCACGGGCACGGGCAGGGACACGGGTACCGCGGGCTTCCCGTGCCCACGGTCATCGCGCACCGCGGCGCGAGCGGCTACCGCCCCGAGCACACCCTGGGCTCGTACCAGCTGGCCCTGGACATGGGCGCGCACGTCATCGAGCAGGACCTCGTGCCCACGAAGGACGGCCATCTGGTCTGCCGTCACGAAAACGACATCACGGGCACGACGGACGTCGCCTCGCGGCCCGAGTTCGCGTCGCGCAGGACGACGAAGTCCGTCGACGGTACGAGCCTCACCGGCTGGTTCACCGAGGACTTCACGCTCGCCGAGCTGAAGACCCTGCGCGCCACGGAGCGGATCCCCGGCACCCGTCAGGAGAACACCCTCTACGACGGCCGGTGGGAGATACCCACCTTCGAGGAGGTGCTGCGCTGGGCGGATGCGGAGGGCCGCCGCCGAGGAGCCCCCGTCTGGCTGCACGTCGAGACCAAGCACCCCACCTACTTCCGCGGCATCGGCCTCGCCCTGGAGGAGCCGCTCGCGAAGCTGCTGCGCCGGTACGGCCGCCACCGCGCGAACTCGCCCGTCTTCCTGCAGTCGTTCGAGCCCGGCAGCATCCAGCGGCTCGCGAAGCTCGTCTCCTCCCCGCGTGTCGTCCTGCTCTCCGGCGCGAGCACCCGCCCCTGGGACTTCGTGCAGGCGGGCGACCCGCGCACGGTCGCGGACCTCGTCAAGCCCGAGGGCCTGAAGTGGATCGCCTCGTATGCGCAGGGCATCGGGCCGACCCTCGACCTGATCATCCCGAAGGACGCGAGCGGGAAACTCGGCGCGCCGACCACGCTGGTCCGGGACGCGCACGCGGAGGGCCTCATCCTGCACCCGTACACGGTGCGGAACGAGAACTCCTTCCTGCCCGCGGACTTCCGGCGCGGCACCGACCCGAACGCGTACGGCGACGCCTTCGGCGCCTTCAAGGTCTACTTCGAGCAGGGGATCGACGGCATCTTCACCGACAACCCGGACACGGGGCTGCTCGCCCGCACCGACTTCGTCGACCGCTGACCACCGCGACGAGCAGCGCCGGCCGGGCCGCGGATGCCGCCGCCCGGCCGACTCCGTCAGCGGCCGGACGCCCGTCATGCGGTCGGGTGAGAGCGGGCCACCGCCGAAACCGCAGTTCGCGGTGGTGACGTCCCGACGGACATGACGCCCAGCGAAGACCTCGTCGCCCTTCCCGCCATCGCCAAGTCGTTCGGTGCGCCGAGCGCGCTCGTACGCGTACTGCAGCCGCTCGTCGCCGCCGAGGCCAACGCCGAGGCGGACAACGGTGGCCTGGACTCGGGGGACATCGAACAGGACGTGTGGGTACGGCTGCTGGAACAGCTCGACGCCGAAGGGCCGCCCGCCGACGCGGCCGGCTGGGTGCGCGGAGCCGTGCGCGACGAGGCGCTCCGCGCCCGGCGGCGGGCCCTGCGGGAGCGTCCGTACGCCGGCGAACCGGCGGCCGGCCCCGCTGCCTGCCCGGAGCGGGCCGCCCTCGTCGCCGAACGGCGCCGGGTGGTGCGGGCAGCGGTGGCCCGTACCCCTGGACACTGCCCACGGCTGCTGACTGCGATGCTGTCCCCGATGGACCCCACCTACCGAGAAATCGCAGGACAGTTGGGTATCTCACAAGGCAGTCTGGGGCCGATGCGTTCCCGTTGCCTGGGATGTCTGCGCAGAATGCTCGCGGCAGAGGTTGCAGCTCCTGAACTGCGGGGAATGGAGCGGTAGACAACCGGGTGACAGGTGAGCGGGAGGCATGCACACATGGGTATGAGCGTGAGCATCTCAGCGGCGGCGGCACAGGACGCCGAGCACATCCTCAAGCTGCAATACCTGTGCTACCAGAGCGAGGCGGAGCTCTACGGCGACTACAGCATCGAACCGCTCACCCAGAGCCTCGACGACCTCCGGTCCGAGCTCGCCCGCGGACACGCCCTCGTGGCCCGCCTCGGCGACGAAGTCATCGCGTCCGTACGGGGCGAGATCGACGAGGCCGGAACGGCCAGGATCGCCAAGCTCATCGTCCACCCGCGGATGCAGCGCCACGGCCTCGGCGGACGGCTTCTCGACGCCATCGAGGCGCATTTCGCGGGCGAGCCGGCCGCCAAGCGCTTCCAGCTCTTCACCGGCCACCGGAGCGAGGTCAATCTGCGGCTCTACCGCAGCCACGGCTACGCGCCCGTGTCGACCCGCGAGGTCGGCCCGAAGCTGACGCTGATCACGCTGGAGAAGGACGCCGACGTGCGGGACTACGCCAAGAGCGCCTAGCCCGGGGCCGTGTGTGAGAACTGTCGCCGTCCGCCCGTAGGGCGGGGCTCGCGGCGTCCGGTGCGTGCCCTCGCAAGGCGGTGGATCATCCTCGTGGCGGACGTACGTGGATGACTCCGACAACGTGGCGTGGGGGCACCGCCCGAGCCCGAAGGGCTACGGGGGAGTGCGTGCCGGGCGGGAGTTCTCGGACACGGCCCGGCGCACGAACACCCGGCTCAACGCCGGGCCTTGCGCAGCCACAGGATTCCCGTGACCGGCAGCAGCACCGGGATGAAGAGGTAGCCCATCCCGTAGCCGGACCACACCGTGGCATCCGGGAACGCGGACGGGTCCGCGAGCGTCCAGGAACCCACGACCAGTACGCCCACGAGCTCGGCGGCGCAGCACACCAGCGCCGCCCTGCGGGCCGCCTCGCCGCCGCGTACCAGGGTGTAGGTGATGAACGCGTACACCACGGCGGCGATCGCGGAGAGCGAGTAGGCGAGCGGAGCCCGCTCGTACTCGGTGGCGATCTGGTAGACCGAGCGGGACACCGCTCCCACCGACATCACGCCGTACAGCCAGACGACCAGCACGCCGGGGCCGTGGACGAGCCGGGTCCGCGGGCCGGGCCGCTCCTCGGTGACGCCGGTGGCGTCGGTGGCGGCGTCGGTCATCGTCAGGCCTTCCAGATGTCGTAGAGCCGTACTTCCAGGACGGCGAGGACCACGGCGCCAGCCGCGACCGTCACCGAACCCCAGCGCGTCCGCTCCGCCAGCGACAGGAAACCGGCCGCCGGGATCGCGGCCAACGCGCCGATCAGATACGCGACGAAGATCACCGAGCCCTCGTCGGCCTCCAGGCCACGGGCCAGCTGCACGATCCCGGTCACCAGCTGTGCCAGCGCCAGCACCGTCACCACGGCCATGCCGATGAAGTGCCAGTCCTTCGTCGGCTGGTCCCGGTAGGCGGCGAGACCGCACCAGGCGGCGAGGGCGAGCGCGGCCGCGGAGACCGCGATCGTGAGGGCGTCAAGCATGCAGTCGAGGGTATTACGGGCCGAATGGCCCGCCGTGCGCGGGGCCCGCCGGTGCCCGGGGTTCGCCGCAGCCGGGTGCCGCCGGGACGGGAACCGTGGCCTTGGCCACAACGCACGAGCCGGCCGAGCCGCCCGCTGGCGTCGTCGTGAAGGCCCTCCCGGCCGCGTCCCGCCTGGCCACGCCCTTCGCGTCACGGTCGTGGCGGCGGCCGATCTGTCCGCACTTCGAATGGAAGCAGTCCGCTATGCGGACACCGAAGCTCCGCTCGTACGCCTGTCTGCTTTACTTGCCCGCATGACCACGACGAGCAGCCGCACCCTTGCGACCGAGGCGAACACAACGCCCGGTGCTCGTTGTATGTGTCGAATGCGCGCCTTCTGAGGGCCCCTGCCTGAGCCTCGCGCCCCGAAGCGAGACCCCGACAGTCGCGCCGCGTCCGCCAGCATCCTGCCGGACCGTGCCTGCACCACGCACACCCTGCCCCCAGGTCACCCGTGTGTGTCCGGCTGTCCCAAGACGACACACCCGTGCCCGGCGCAACCGCACGCTGCGCACTCGACAGTGACGGAAATCCCTGTGATCACCACTACGGGCCTCACCAAGGTCTACCGGTCGCGAGGCCGCGACGTCACCGCCCTGGACGGCGTCGATCTGCACGTCCGCGAGGGCGAGGTCTTCGGCGTCATCGGCCGCAGCGGCGCCGGAAAGTCCTCCCTCATCCGCTGCATCAATCTGCTGGAGCGGCCCACCTCCGGCACTGTGACCGTCGACGGCGTGGACCTCACCGCCCTCGCCGGCCGCGGCAACCGTGCCGGGAAGGAACTGCGCGAGGCGCGCAGCCGCATCGGCATGGTCTTCCAGCACTTCAACCTGCTGTCCTCGCGCAGCGTCAAGGACAACATCGAGCTGCCCCTGGAGATCCTCGGCGTCTCCGGCTCCGAGCGCTCCCGCCGCGCACTCGAACTCCTCGACCTCGTCGGCCTCGCCGACAAGGCCAAGGCCTACCCCGCGCAGCTCTCCGGCGGCCAGAAGCAGCGCGTCGGCATCGCCCGCGCCCTCGCCGGAAACCCGAAGGTGCTCCTCTCCGACGAGGCCACCAGCGCCCTCGACCCGGAGACCACCCGCTCGATCCTCCAGCTGCTGCGGGACCTCAACCGGCAGCTCGGCCTCACCGTCCTCCTCATCACGCACGAGATGGACGTCGTCAAGACGGTCTGCGACTCGGCCGCCCTGATGAGGCAGGGCCGGGTCGTCGAGTCCGGCACGGTGAGCGAACTGCTCGCCACCCCCGGCTCCGAGCTCGCCGAGGAACTGTTCCCGGTCACCGGGGCCGCATCGGGCCCGGACCGTACGGTCGTCGACGTCACCTTCCACGGCGAGGCCGCCACCCAGCCGGTGATCTCGCAGCTCTCGCGCACGTACAACATCGACATCTCGATCCTCGGCGCCGCGATGGACACCGTCGGCGGCAAGCAGATCGGCCGGATGCGCATCGAACTGCCCGGCCGCTACGAGGAGAACGTCGTGCCCGTCGGCTTCCTGCGCGAACAGGGCCTCCAGGTCGAGGTCGTCGACGACGAGGCCGAGGCCGGCTCGCAGGCCGAGGAGATCCCCGCGCCGCGCGCGGAACTGGTGAAGGAGACCGTCAAGTGACGTGGTCGGAGATGCAGCCGCTGCTGACCCAGGGCACCGTCGACACCCTCTACATGGTGCTGTGGTCCACGGTCGTCACCGTCATCGGCGGACTGCCGCTCGGGATCGTGCTCGTCCTCACCGACAAGGGCGGACTGCTCCAGAGCACCCCCGTGAACAAGGTCGTCGGCGTGATCGTGAACATCGGCCGATCGCTGCCGTTCATCATCCTGCTGATCGCGCTGATCCCCTTCACCACCGCGGTGGTCGGCACCTTCATCGGCCCCACGGCCATGATCGTGCCGCTCGCCGTCGGCGCCATCCCCTTCTTCGCGCGACTCGTCGAGACGGCGATCCGCGAGGTCGACCACGGACTGGTCGAAGCGGTCCAGTCCATGGGCGGCTCCATCCCGACGATCATCCGCAAGGTGCTGCTCCCGCAGGCCCTGCCCTCGATCATCGCCGCGATCACCACCACCGTGATCGTCCTCGTCGGCTACTCGGCGATGGCCGGTGCCGTCGGTGGCGAGGGACTCGGATCCAAGGCCGTGACCTACGGCTTCCAGCGGTTCGAGACCCAGTTCATGCTCATCACCGTCGTCATCCTGATCGCCATCGTCTCCGCCGTGCAGCTCATCGGCGACGGAGTGGTGCGGCTGCTGGCCCACCGCGGCCGCACCGCCTGAGCACCACGGCCCGACCGGCCCTCCGCTTCATCCGGCCCACCCGCAAGCCCGCACTCCTTGTCCGGGCGCCATCACCGCAATACCAGAAAGAGGCACTTTTCGTGCGTAACCACCGCAAGACCATCAAGCTCACCGCGGCCGCTGCCGTCACCGCCGCCCTCACCCTCGGCCTGACCGCCTGCGGCACCGCCTCCGACCCGGGCGCCAAGGCGGACTCCGGCGACAAGGCCGCCGATTCCACGCCGCTCGTCGTCGCGGCGTCCCCGACGCCGCACGCGGACATCCTCGAGTTCGTCAAGAAGAACCTCGCCGACAAGGCCGGTCTCAAGCTGGAGGTCAAGGAGTTCACGGACTACGTCCTGCCGAACACCGCCACCCAGCAGGGCCAGGTCGACGCCAACTTCTTCCAGCACAAGCCGTACCTGGACGACTTCAACAAGAAGAACAAGACCACCATCGTCCCGGTGGTCAATGTCCACCTCGAGCCGCTCGGCCTGTACTCCGACAAGGTCAAGACCCTCAAGGACATCAAGCCCGGCCAGACCATCGCGGTCCCGAACGACACCACCAACGAGGGCCGCTCGCTCCAGCTGCTCGCCGAGAACGGCCTCATCGCCCTCAAGCCGGGCGTCGGCACCAACGCCAAGCTCTCCGACATCACCGACAAGAAGGGCCTGGAGTTCAAGGAGCTGGAGGCCGCCACCGTGCCCCGCGCCCTGAACGACGTCGACGCCGCCGTCATCAACGGCAACTACGCCATCGAGGCCGACCTCAAGCCCGCGGAGGACGCCCTGGTGCTGGAGAAGGCGGAGGGCAACCCCTACGCCAACTTCCTCGCCGTGAAGGCGGGCAACGAGAAGGACCCGCGCGTCGAGAAGCTCGCGAAGCTCCTCAACTCCCCCGAGGTGAAGAAGTACATCGAGGACACCTACGACGGCTCGGTCATCCCGTCCTTCGGCGCCGCAGCCAAGTAACGGCGCCCGTAAGGGCCTTGTGGGCGAAGGCCCCGCGCATCCCGGTGGTGCGCGGGGCCTTCGGCGTCACCGGTGTGTTTCCCCCGGCATGTCCTCGGCGTACCGACCCGGCCATGCACATCCCTCACCCGATGCTGCATGCTGTGCCTTTACGGCCTTCACGACGTTCACGACGGTCTTCGGCATGGAGCTGCGCATGACTACCACCTTCCCCGACATCTCCATCAGCACGGAGCGGTTGGTGCTGCGCGCGTTCGAGGACGCCGACATCCCGGCCCACACCGAGATGATGAACGACGAGATGGTCACCGCCTGGACCTCCGTGCCGCACCCCTACACCCGGCAGGACGCCGAGGACTGGGTACGCAGGATCGCTCCTGCTGAGCGCGCGGAAGGCCGGGGCATCGTTTTCGCCGTCACCGAGTTCCTCACCCAGCGCCTCGTCGGCATCGTGCATCTGCAGAACACCGACTGGCGTGTCCTCGCCGCCGAGGCCGCCTACGTCACCGCCCCCTGGGCGCGCGGCGAGGGCTATGCCACCGAGTCCATGCTCGCCGTCGCGCAGTGGCTCTTCCGGGACCAGAAGTTCGAGCGCCTGGAGATCCGCACGACCGCCGACAACACCGCGTCGCAGCAGGTCGCCCAGAAGATCGGCTGCATCAGCGAAGGCGTCCTGCGCAACGCCTGGATAGCGCGCACCCTGACCGAGAGCGGCTGGGCGGACATCCGGACCGACCTGATCATCTGGAGTCTGCTTCCCGAGGACCTCGACGGCGTCGCCGACCAGATGGCCGATGCCGGATATTCCACCTTCGCCGACTGGAACTGATACCAGGTACGCTCACGACCTGCGACAACGTCGGCGACACCGCCGGCGACCTCAGCGAGCTCCAGGAGACAGACGACGATGGCCGACCGGGTCACGGTGATCGGCTGGGACGGTTCACCCCTGCCCGCGGCCGCCAGGTCCGCCCTTGCCGCCGCCACGCTCGTCGCCGGCGCCGCCCACCACCTGGCCCTCCCCGAGGTCCCCGTGGGCGCCGAGCGCATCCGGCTCGGCAGCGTCGACCTCGCTGCCCGCAGGATCGCCGGGCACCGCGGCAGCCCCGTCGTCCTGGCCGACGGCGACCCGGGATTCTTCGGCGTCGTACGCACGCTCAGGGCGCCGCAGCACGGACTCGAGGTCGAGGTCGTCCCCGCGGTCTCCTCCGTCGCCACCGCCTTCGCGCGAGCCGGGATGCCCTGGGACGACGCCCAGGTCGTCGTCGCACACGGCCGCACGCTGCGGCGCGCGGTCAACGTCTGCCGCGCCCACACCAAGGTGGCCGTCCTCACGTCGCCGGGCGCGGGCCCCGCCGAACTGGCCCTCCTCCTCGAGGGCGTCCACCGCACCTTCGTGATCTGCGAGGAGCTGGGCACCGAGCGGGAACAGGTCACCGTGCTCACCTCCGACAAGGTCGCCGACCACTCGTGGCGCGACCCGAACGTCGTCATCGTCATCGGCGGCGCCGCGTCCGCAACCGCGACCGGCGGAGGCTGGGTGTCCGGGCGGGAGACCGGCTATCCCTCGCAGGTACGCGGCTGGGCGCTGCCCGCCGAGCCCGGCCGGGGTGACGTCCGGGAAAGCACCGGGGACAACGTCCGCGACCACGCGGGCGACCACATCCGGCCCGGCGAGCACGCCCGGCACCCGATCGGGGAGGGAGAGTCGGTGCAGCTGCGCGCCGCGCAGCTCGCCCGCCTCGGCCCGCGCCTCGGTGACCTCGTCTGGGACATCGGCTGCGGCAGCGGTGAGCTGGCCGCCGACGCGGCCCGCTTCGGTGCCGCGGTCATCGCGGTCGACGCCGACCCCGCCGCCTGTCTCCGTACGGAGGCCGCCGCACGCCGTCACGGCGTCCAGCTGCAGACCGTTCAGGGCCGCGCGCCGCACGTGCTGGAGCGGCTGCCGGAGCCCGATGTCGTACGCATCGGCGGCGGGGGAGTGCCCGTGGTCACCGCCTGCGCCGACCGGCGCCCCGAGCGCATCGTCACCCACGCCTCCACGCGCGACGAGGCCGAGGCGATCGGCACGGCCCTGGCCGAGGGCGGCTACACCGTCGAATGCGCCCTGCTCCAGTCCGTCGAGCTGGACCCCGCCGACGCCTGGTCGGAGCGCGAGCGCTCGGTCGTCTTCCTGCTCGCCGGCCACCGGCGGGACCAGGCCCACTGACGCCCCCCGGGGCCGGGCGTCGAACGCGGCGCGGTAGGCTGGCCGATCGTTGTACCGCTGCCGGTCGTTAGTCGATTCGTTCGCCAATATCCGGAAAAGGGGACTGTTTTGGGTCCCGCTGTGGTACGGCGCGACCGGGGGACGCGCAACGTGGCGCAGTCCACAGCGAACCGTGGCGGATCCTGCTGCCACAGGGGCGAACGGCCACGAGAATGCTTGGTGTCTGTGGGTATTCGTGCCGCGCGGCGCACACGCTCGTTCTTGTAATGACGGGCGCCGTGTGTGCCGATCGGGCGCCCCGGGCGAGGGTCTGAAGGAGCACAACCGATGGGCGAGGGGTACGCATGACTGACACCGGCCAGATCCCGGGCGAGGGGCTGCCGGAGAACGCAGGCATGGTGGCGCAGGCGGGCATCCCCGCTCCGGGCGCGTACACCTACCTCGACCCCTCCGACCACGTAGCCGAGACCGCCGTCGAGGACGACGACCTGCTGCTGATGCCGGGAGTGCAGGGCGCGTGGAGCGAGCCTCAGCCGATGGCTCCGCCGGCCGTGACCGCGCCCTCCGCGGCGCCGCATGCCGATCCCATGGCACCTCAGGCCCCGGCTCCGGCTCCGGCCCCCGCGGTGCAACTGCCCATGGACGGCGCGGCTCCGGGCGCTGCCGCCGCGGCCGTCCAGGCGGCCGTGCAACAGGCCGCGCCGCAGCCCGTCGCGCCGGTGGCGCCCGCGCCGATGATGCCCGCGCCGATGACGGCCGAGCCGGCGATGGCCGAACCCGGCACGGTCGAACCCGTGATGGCCGAGCCCGTCGCGCCGGCCGCCCCGGAGCCGATGGCTTATGAGCAGGCCGTGGCCGAGCCGGCCGTCCCCGTACCTCACCAGGTCGCGCCCGAGCCGACGCTGCACGAGGCGGGGGTCCACGAGGCCGGTGCGTACGAGGCCGGTGCGTACGAGGCCGGTGTGCACGAGGCGGGTGCGCACGAGGCCGGCGGCCGGGACTCCGGTTCGCTCGACCTCGGTGGCGTACGTGTCCCGCCCCCCGCACCGGCGCCCACGCCGTCCCCGGCGCGCCGTCCGCTCCACATGGGACCGCCCGTACCCGACGCCACCGGCGGTGTCGTGCGCTCCCTGTCGGACCGCGGCCCGGCCGGCCGGCCGGCAGGCGCGGCAGGCCACACGGCGCCGAACCCCGTGCCCGTCCGTCACGCCGGCCCGCCGACCACGGGGCCCGAGTACCTCGACGTGGCTCGGGAAGAGGCGCCGGTCCTCGCCGCGCCGCACCTGGGAGAGATTCCGGCGCAGGCTGCGGCTCCCTGGACCCCTACGCCTGCCGCCGCTCCCGCAGAAACGGTCGTCCCGGAGGCCGTTCAGGTCGCCTCCGACACGGCCCTGGCGGCCCCGGGCGACGCTGTTTCCGAGGTGCCGGCCGATGCCCTTGCCGAGGCACCGGGGGAGGCCTGGGGCGAGGTCCCCGTCATGGCCTCGGAGCCCGTACCCGTGGGAGAGTTCGTGCCCGTGGACGGCCCCCTTCCGACCACGCCGCACCTCGCCCCGACGCCGGTCGCCGTGATGGTGGCGGCCGAGGAGGAGCCTGTCGCGCCGGAGCCCATGGCCGTCGCGGCCGAACCGGAGGCAGTGGAACCGGCCGCCGAGCCGGTGGAGGCGACAGTGGAGCCCGTCGCCGCGGAGGAGCCCGCCGGGCCGGCCGAGCAGGCCGCCGTCGCCGAGCCCGTGTCGGAGGTGCCCGTGTCGGAAGTGCCCGTATCAGAGCAGCCCGTATCAGAGCAGTCGGTGTCCGAGCAGCCCGTGTCCAAGGAGGCCGCTCCCGCTCCCGCACCGGAGCCGGAGCCCATCGCTGTCGTACCCGCTCCCCGCAACGGCGACGACAGCGACAGCCACAGCGACGACGTGCCGGCCGCGCACCGGACGGAAGAGCCCACGGGCGAGCCCGAGCCGCTCGACGAACCGGCGGAGCCGCAGGCCGTCGAAGCACCGGAGCCTTCCTTCGAGCCGCTTGTCCCGGACGAGGACGCCGTCACGACGACCGGCAGGACACCCGTTCCCGCTTCCGCTCCTGCCCCCGGCTACGACGACGCCGAGCGCGAGGCCGTACTGCGCGTCATGCGTGAGCGCCGCGACATCCGCAACGGCTTCCGCTCCGACCCCATCCCGCACGAGGTGCTCCTCCGGGTCCTCGAAGCCGCCCACACCGCGCCCAGCGTCGGCCATTCGCAGCCCTGGGACTTCGTGGTCATCCGTTCCGCCGAGACGCGCCGCACGATGCACGAACTGGCGCAGCGTCAGCGCGAGGCGTACGCCAAGTCGCTGCCGAAGGGCCGGGCGAAGCAGTTCAAGGAACTGAAGATCGAGGCGATCCTCGACACGCCCGTGAACATCGTGGTCACCGCCGACCCGACACGCGGCGGCCGCCACACCCTCGGCCGGCACACCCAGCCGCAGATGGCCCCGTACTCCTCGGCCCTCGCCGTCGAGAACC
Organism: Streptomyces sp. NPDC002133; assembly: GCF_040296405.1. NCBI lineage: Bacteria > Bacillati > Actinomycetota > Actinomycetes > Kitasatosporales > Streptomycetaceae > Streptomyces > Streptomyces sp. NPDC002133. The sequence goes on from NZ_JBEOXF010000003.1 coordinate 214,830, forward strand.
TCTGGCTCGCCGCCCGCGCCGAGGGCCTCGGGGTCGGCTGGGTCAGCTTCTTCGACGAGCGCGAGATGGTCCGATCGCTCGGCCTCCCGGAGCACCTCGAGGTCGTGGCGTACCTGTGCGTCGGTTACGTCGACGAGTTCCCCGAGGAGCCCGAGCTGATGCAGGCGGGCTGGTCCAGGCGCCGCCCGCTGTCCTGGGTGGTCCACGAGGAGACGTACGGCCGCCGCGCCCTGCCCGGCGAGGAGCCGCACGACCTGCTCCAGGAGACCGTCTCCAACATCCGCCCGCTGGACGCCAAGGCGCTCGGCGAGGCATGGGAGCGGCAGAAGCGGATGACCAAGCCCTCCGGGGCGCTCGGCATGCTGGAGATCATCTCCGCGCAGCTCGCCGGGCTCTCACGGATGTGCCCGCCGCCGATCCCGGAGCCCGCGGCGGTCGCGATCTTCGCGGGTGACCACGGGGTGCACGCCCAGGGCGTGACCGCCTGGCCCCAGGAGGTCACCGGCCAGATGGTCGCCAACTTCCTCGGCGGCGGAGCGGTCTGCAACGCGTTCGCGAACCAGGTCGGCGCGGAGGTGTGCGTCATCGACGTCGGCGTGGCGTCCGACCTGCCGGCCACGCCCGGACTGCTGCCGCGCAAGGTCCGCCCCGGCACGGCCGACTTCACCACGGGACCGGCGCTCACCCGCGAAGAGGTGCTCGCCGCGATCGAGGTCGGCATCGAGACGGCCCGGGATCTGGTCGCCGCCGGTAACAAGGCGCTGCTCACCGGTGAGATGGGCATCGCCAACACGACGGCGTCGGCCGCGCTGATCTCCGTGTACACGGGCGTGGACGCGGCGGAGGTGACGGGGCGCGGCACCGGCATCAACGACGAGATGCACGCGCGGAAGGTGGACGTCGTCCGGCGCGCGCTGGACCTCCACCGACCCGACCCCGCCGACCCGGTCGGCGTCCTCGCGGCGGTGGGCGGTCTGGAGCACGCGGCTCTGGTCGGCTTCATCCTCGGTGGCGCGTCGTTGCGTACGCCGGTGATCCTGGACGGCGTGTCTGCGGGCGCCGCGGCGTTGGTCGCCAGGGCGGTCGCGCCCGAGGCCCTCGCGGCCTGCATCGCGGGCCACCGCAGCGCGGAGCCGGGCCATGTCGCGGCCCTCAACAAGCTGGGCCTGCGTCCCCTGGTCGACCTCGACCTCCGCCTGGGCGAGGGCACGGGCGCGCTTCTCGCCCTTCCGCTGGTCCAGAGCGCGGCCCGAGCGATGCACGAGGTCGCGACGTTCGACTCGGCGGGCGTCACGGAGAAGTAGCCCGCTACCGGTTGCGCGCACCGTGCGGCGTGACGTGGTGCGGCACCGCGCCACGTCACGCCGCACGCGGTCCGCCTCCAATCGCCTGACGGGCTCGGGGTGTCCGGGGGCGCCCGCCGTGGTTCGTGGGCAGACGTTCGCCCGGGCGCCGGGCCGCGCAGGATCGGCCGCGCCCACCCCGGTGCCCGGCGACCGCGACGCCGTATCGTGGTCGCGAGGAGCCTCATCCCTGTCCCCACCAGCCGCTTCACCGTCGCAGCGGCCCGCACCGCCCCTCCCGAGGAGCCGCACCGCCATGGCCGAGCACGTCGACGTCGAGCACGCGCAAGATCACCCGCAGGCGCAGGAGCACCCCGCGTACCCCGTAGGACTCCGCCTCTCCGGGCGCCGCGTCGTCGTCATCGGCGGCGGCCAGGTCGCCCAGCGGCGCCTCCCGGCGCTCATCGGGGCCGGTGCCGACGTCACGCTGATCTCGCCGTCGGCGACGCCCTCAGTCGAGGCCATGGCGGAGGCAGGCGAGATCACGTGGACGAAGCGCCGCTACGCGGATGGGGACCTCGCCGACGCCTGGTACGTGCTCGTCGCCGCCTCCGACCCCGTCGCCAACGCGGCCGCGTCCGCCGAGGCCGAGCGCACCAGGACCTGGTGCGTACGCTCCGACGACGCCGAGGCGGCCACCGCCTGGACCCCGGCCACCGGCCGCAGCGAGGGTGTGACCGTCGCCGTCCTGACCGGGAAGGACCCCCGCCGCTCCGCCGCCGTGCGCGACGCCATCGTCGAGGGCCTCCGCGACGGTTCCCTCGCCGCACCCCAGCACCGTGCCCGCGCCCCCTTCGTCGCCCTGGTCGGCGGCGGTCCCGGCGACCCGGACCTGATCACGGTCAGGGGCCGCCGCCTCCTCGCCGAGGCCGACGTCGTCATCGCCGATCGCCTCGGGCCGCGCGACCTGCTCGACGAACTCCCCCCGCACGTGGAGGTCATCGACGCCGCGAAGATCCCGTACGGCCGCTTCATGGCCCAGGAGGCCATCAACAACGCGCTCATCGAGCACGCCAAGGCGGGCAGGTCGGTCGTCCGTCTCAAGGGCGGTGACCCGTTCGTCTTCGGCCGCGGCATGGAGGAGGCCCAGGCACTCGCCGAAGCGGGCATCGCCTGCACGGTCGTCCCCGGAATCTCCAGCTCGATCTCGGTACCGGGCGCCGCGGGCATCCCCGTCACACATCGGGGCGTGGCCCACGAGTTCACGGTCGTCAGCGGCCACGTCGCGCCGGAGGACCCGCGTTCCCTCGTCGACTGGAAGTCGCTCGCCAAGCTGACCGGCACCCTTGTGATCCTCATGGGCGTCGACAAGATCGGTGCGATCGCGGAGGCGCTCATCGCCCACGGCAAGGCGCCCGACACCCCGCTGGCCCTCGTCCAGGAGGGCACGACGGCCGCCCAGCGCCGTGTGGACGCCACGCTCGCCACGGTGGCCGAGACCGTCAGGACCCAGGACGTCCGGCCCCCGGCCGTCATCGTCATCGGCGACGTCGTCGCCGAGGGCCCACAGAAGTAACCAACGGTAACCAATCCGCGCCCCAGCCGTTGGCACCACCCCCCGGACAAGGCAGTATCACCCTGTGGCCGATCTCATCACCGTCGACGATCCCGATGACCCGCGTCTGCGCGACTACACGGGCCTGACCGACGTCGAGCTGCGACGCAAGCGCGAGCCCGCGGAGGGCCTCTTCATCGCCGAGGGCGAGAAGGTCATCAGGCGGGCCAAGAGCGCCGGCTACGAGATGCGGTCGATGCTGCTCTCGGCCAAGTGGGTCGACGTGATGCGCGATGTGATCGACGAGCTGCCCGCGCCCGTGTACGCCGTGAGCCCGGAGCTCGCCGAACGCGTCACCGGCTACCACGTCCACCGCGGCGCGCTCGCCTCGATGCAGCGCAAGCCGCTGCCGACGGCCGACGAACTGCTCCGGACCACCCGCCGGGTCGTGGTCATGGAGGCGGTCAACGACCACACCAACATCGGCGCGATCTTCCGCAGCGCGGCCGCGCTCGGCATGGACGCGGTACTTCTCTCGCCCGACTGCGCGGACCCGCTCTACCGCCGCTCGGTGAAGGTCTCCATGGGCGCCGTCTTCTCCGTGCCGTACGCACGCCTGGACACCTGGCCCAAGGGCCTGGAGACGGTACGGGAGGCGGGCTTCAAGCTGCTCGCCCTCACCCCGGACGAGAAGGCGTCGGCCATCGACGAGGCGGCTCCGCACCGCATGGACCGGGTCGCGCTGATGCTCGGCGCCGAGGGCGACGGACTGTCCACGCAGGCCCTGGTGGCGGCGGACGAGTGGGTGCGGATCCCCATGGCGCACGGTGTCGACTCGCTGAACGTGGGCGCGGCGGCCGCGGTCGCCTTCTACGCGGTCGCGGCGGGCCGCCCCGACACCCTCTAGGCGAGGAGCCGCGCGGCCTCCGTCCGGCCCTAGCCGCGCAGGCCCTGCGCCAGCGTGATCCCCAGCGCCACGACCAGGGTCACCACGACGAACACGAAGATCCGCTGACGCAACAGCCGCGGATTGGCGGGCCTGCGCCCGGTGGAGGTCGTCCGCACGCCGGGCCGGGAGGGAGCGGTACGGCTGCCCGTACCCGCACCACCCCGGGACTGCGACGGTCGCGAGTCCCCCGTACGCGGCGACGAAGTACGCGAATTCCCCGAGGGGCGCGACTGATGCGGCGGACGCGACACCCGGTCCCGGGGTGGGGGAGCCCCTGCGGCCCCCGCCGCACGCCCCTGGGTGTTCCGCTCCGTGTAGCGGGCGGTGTTACGCCCGGACGACAGATCCTGCTCCGCCCGCTCGCGCTGTGCCGGCGGCCGGCCCTCCGGCACCAGCCCCTGCGCCTCGCGCGCCGCGATCTCCTTCAGTCGCATCGACAGCTGAAGGGTGCTGGGACGCTGGTCCGGGTCCTTCGCCAGACACGCCTGCAGCAGCGGAGCCAGCGCGTCCGGTACGCCGTGCAGCTGTGGCTCCTCGTGCACCACCCGGTAGAGCATGACCTCGGAACTGCCGTGCCCGAAGGGGGAGTCGCCGGTCGCGGCGTAGGCGAGCGTCGCACCCAGCGAGAAGACGTCGGTCGCGGGAGTGACCACGGCGCCGCGCACCTGCTCGGGCGCGAGGAAGCCGGGCGAGCCCACCGCCGTACCGACGTGCGTGAGCGTGGACGCCCCCGTGGCCCAGGCGATGCCGAAGTCGATGATCCTCGGCCCCTTGGGGGAGAGAAGAATGTTGGACGGCTTCAGGTCACGGTGCACGACCCCGGCCTCGTGGACGGCCACCAGGCCCTCCGACAACGCCGCCCCGATCGCCGCTGTCTCGGCCGCGGCGAGCGAGCCGTCCGCGGCCACCTTGTCGTGCAGCGAGGGCCCGGGCACGTACTGCGTGGCGAACCAGGGACGCTCCGCCTCGAGATCGGCGGCCACGAGGCGGGCCGTGCAGCCGCCCCGGATCCGCCGCGCGGCGGACACCTCGCGGGCGAACCGGGAACGGAACTCCTCGTCCTCCGCCAGATCCGGCCGGATGACCTTCAGCGCAACCCGCTGCCCGCGGCGGTCGGAACCCAGGTACACGACCCCCATCCCGCCCGCGCCGAGCCTCCGGTGCAGCCTGAACGAGCCGACGACACGCGGATCCTCGCGCCGGAGCCGCATCATCGCCATGTCCATCCCCGTCGGCCTGTTGTCCGTTATCCGTTTGACGTGGCACAGCTTACGTATCCGTAGCCCGGTGTGCTCATAGGCCGCGCCCTCGCGGACCCATCGATTGTCAGTGCCGGATGGGAAACTTGAGGGGTGGTCAGGGAGCCGTCGGCCCAGGGCTTCCGGCCCGTGCGATTTCCCAATGGTCCGTCGCAGAAGGGGGATTGGATCGATGAAGGGTGACCGCGTGGAGATAGTCGTGGACGCGGGTGACACGACGAGGACGTACGAAGTGGTGGCAAGCCGGGCGGGGCGCCGGGTGGAGACGGCGGTCCGGCGCGGGGTGGTGGAAGTGAGCGAAGTCACGCGGACCGGGGTGGTGGTGCGGACGGCCCGCTTCATGGCCAACCGGGTGCTGGCGCTGGTCGAGCAACCGGTGCCGAGGGAGGACTCCTCGGAGGTCCCGTCGGAGTCCGCCAGGCGTCCCCTCCGGGAAGACCCTCAGGCCTAGGTCCACGTCTCCACCCAGGGGAGTACGTGGGCAGTCGGCGGCTCATCCTCCGGGAGGCCCGGTAATCGGTACGCGGGCATGACGCCCGGGGCGTGCCGGGTCCCTAGTGTTGAGGTCAAGCGGCGGGTGAAGCACTCGTCCCCCGAGGTCAGCCACTCGCCGCTGCAACCACGACAGGAGAGGACCCATGGCGGACACGGCATCGCGGACCATGATCCGCGCGCAGGGACGCAGGGCTTTCGCCGCGTTCGGCGACCGCCCGTCCGGCCGTCGCCACCCGTTGGTGGCGACGGCGATGGTGCTTCCCCTCGCGACCCTGCTCGTCGTCGTCTTCGGCGGCTGGGAAGCGGTGGTCACACAGGCGTCGTCCGTGGGCGTGATGCTGGGGCGCTGAGCGGCGCCCCGGACCCGGGAGAGCGGCCCGGGTCGGGGACATCCCACCCATAACCCCGTGGGGACGGGGGTGCGGCGGACGACAGCGTTCGGCCGGTCAGCTGGGGAGCTGGCCGGCCAACGCCATTCTGCTGAGGGCGCAGGGGCCACGCCCCGCTGCCCCACCCCCACCGCGCCGACCGGGCTCATCCGGTGCCGGGCCGTTAGCTGTTGGGGCGGTCGGGGTTGATCCGGCGCCGGCCGGTTGCCGCCGAGGCGGTCGTGGCCGGCCGTGCCGGGGTGGCTGCCGATGGTGGCCGCTCCGGGGCTGATGTCCTGGCCTGTCGGTCCGCACCGTGCTCCGCGTGAGCTGCGGGCGCCTCTACGTCCAGCACACGACCCCTGCGCGTCCCCTCGACGGCGGCCCCAGTTGCCGATACCCGGTGGGCGGCCGTCCCGCCGGTGGTTCGTGGGCAGTCGTACCTCCCGGGCCCGAAGGGCCACGGGAGAGGGTGGGCGCAGACGGACACCCGGCCCGCCCCGTAAGCTCGCAGGGTGAGGCAGGGCAACGGCACACTCGTGGGCGTGCTTTCGGAGGTCGCGCGGGGCGCCGCCCACGTGCCGGGTCAAGCGCCCTGCCGGGCCTGCGCGCGCGGGGACGAGGTGCTGGCCGAGCGCGAGGACGGCGTCGTCGTACGGCACGGGCAGGCCGTCGCCAAGGCACACGCGGCAGGGATCGACCCCGACGGGCACGACGTGCGTCTCGCCGTCGCTGCCCACCCGCGGCTGGACGGGATCCTGTTGCCACCCATCCCGCATGCTGCCGCCGCGTTCGACGGACGCCCGGTCACCGCCTGGCCCTACGGAACGCCCGTCGACCCGGGCGAGCCCGGCGCGGCTCCGTGGGAGGAGGCCGGGGCCCTCCTCGCCCGCCTCCACCGCGTGCCGCTCGACGCGCTGCCCGGCCCGCTGCCGCCCATGCGCGGCCCCGCCAAGGCGGCCGCAGCCGTCGCGCGTGCAGCGGGCGTACACCACCACTCCTCCGCCCGGCCCGTGCTCGACGCCTGGCGCAGGCTGCCCGCCTGGGCCCGTGACGAGGCTCCCTCGCCCCGACCGCCCCGGCTCTGCCACGGGGACCTGCATCTCGGGCAGCTCGTCCGCCATCCCGCAGACGAGGGCCGCTGGCTGCTCATAGACGTCGACGACCTCGGCCTCGGCGACCCCGCCTGGGATCTCGCCCGCCCCGCCGCCTGGTACGCGGCGGGGCTCCTGCCGCCCGACGTGTGGACCCGTTTCCTCGCCGGGTACCGAGCCGCCGGCGGTCCCGCCGTCCCGCCCGCGCCCTACGACCCGTGGCCCCAACTCGACGTCCCCGCACGTGCCCTGACCGTGCAGACGGCCGCCCTCGCACTGGCCAAGAGCACCGCGGAGGACCGCGATCTCGACGACGTGGAACGGCTGATGGTCGACTCCTGTGCCCGAATTGCCGCGCTCCCGGCCGAGTTGGAGGCATGATCCCGTCGTAGGCTGAAAGCACCATCCGAACGGTGAGGAGCTGAGCCCGACCATGCAGTGTCCCAAGTGTCATGCACCCATGCACACCTACAATCGCAACGGCGTCCAGATCGAGCAGTGCAGCGGCTGCCGGGGAATATTCCTCGACTACGGCGAGCTGGAGTCGCTGACCCGGCTGGAGTCCCAGTGGGCGCAGCAGGCCCCGCCGCCCGCGCCTCCGGCCCCGCAGGCCTACCCCGCGCCCGCCGCGCCGGCCTGGGGTGCCCCGCACCACGGCCACCACGGCGGGCACCACAACCAGCGCGGGTTCGGCCGGATGCTCTTCTCCTCCTGACAGAGGAGGGTCACGACGACGGAGCCCCCGGCCGCATCACGCGGCCGGGGGCTCCGGTCTGTGGACGATACTGGGATTGAACCAGTGACCTCTTCCGTGTCAGGGAAGCGCTCTCCCGCTGAGCTAATCGTCCTCGGGACCACGACCCGAGGGCCATGGGCACTGCGTGCGCGATACTGGGATTGAACCAGTGACCTCTTCCGTGTCAGGGAAGCGCTCTCCCGCTGAGCTAATCGCGCGGGGGACCCTCGCAGGTCCAGTGGACGATACTGGGATTGAACCAGTGACCTCTTCCGTGTCAGGGAAGCGCTCTCCCGCTGAGCTAATCGTCCTTGGAGGTGGAGACGGGATTTGAACCCGTGTAGACGGCTTTGCAGGCCGTTGCCTCGCCTCTCGGCCACTCCACCAGGAGCTGCGGGGTTTCTCGGGAAGATCCCCCACTTCGAGCGGACGACGAGATTCGAACTCGCGACCCTCACCTTGGCAAGGTGATGCTCTACCAACTGAGCCACGTCCGCCTGTCGTTTCCGGCCCGCTCTCGCGTCCCGGCGACGTGTTGAACTCTAGCGGATTCCCGGGCCAGCACAAAAACGCGTTTCCGCAGCGTGCTGAGCTGTGTTCACGGCGGGTTCACCACCGGGTGCAGCTCGCAGCCGGTGGGAAGCGCCCCGGAGCAGGGCCGCAGCGGCAGCCACCGGGCCGCCATAGACTCACAGCCGTGCACGACCTCGCTCCTCTGGCCCGCTTCGGCGGCCTCGTCGCAACCGACCTCAGGGACGTCACGAGTGACCCCGGGGCCCTCGACTCCTCCGGCTTCTGGGCCGTCTCGGCCGACTTCGAGGGCCGCCTCACCTGCGCCCGTTTCGGAGACGTGCGCCCGTCGCCGGTTCCCGCGCCGGATCCGGAGGCCTGGCGCGGGCCCGAGGCCGGAGACTGGACGTCGTCGCTGGACCGGGCCGCGTACACGGCGGGCGTACGCCGGATCCGTGAGTACATCGCCGTCGGTGAGGTCTACCAGGCGAACCTGTGCCGGGTCCTGTCCGCGCCCCTGCCCGACCCGGACGTCGCCGACGTCGACGCGCTGACCGCGCTGCTGGCGCGCGGTAACCCGGCCCCGTACGCAGGAACGATCCGGCTGCCGGCGCACGGCGTGGAGATCGCCACCGCGTCGCCCGAGCTCTATCTCCGCCGCGAGGGCCGCACGGTCGAGTCCGGACCGATCAAGGGCACCGGTCGCACGGCCGCCGATCTGCTCGACAAGGACCATGCCGAGAACGTGATGATCGTGGACCTGGTCCGCAACGACCTGGGGAGGGTCTGCGCCACCGGGTCGGTGACGGTACCCGCCCTCTGCTCCGTCGAGGCGCACCCGGGGCTCGTCCATCTGGTGTCCACCGTGCGCGGCGAGCTCGTCCCCGATGCGGGCTGGCCCGAGCTGCTGGACGCCACCTTCCCGCCCGGTTCGGTCACCGGCGCGCCCAAGTCGAGCGCCCTGCGGATCATCGAGGCGCTGGAGACGGCGCCGCGCGGGCCGTACTGCGGTGGCATCGGCTGGGTCGACGCCGACCGCGGCACCGGCGAGCTGGCGGTCGGGATACGCACTTTCTGGATCGACCGCGCCCAGGGCGTCCTGCGTTTCGGCACCGGCGCCGGCATCACCTGGGGCTCCGACCCCGAGCGCGAGTGGGAGGAGACCGAGCTGAAGGCATCCCGGCTGCTCGCGGTAGCGTCGGGAACGTACGCGCAGAGCGGAAGGACCGCGTGATGAGGATCTGGGTCAACGGCGGACTGCGGGACGCCGACACCGCGGTGGTATCGGTGTTCGACCACGGGCTGACCGTGGGAGACGGCATCTTCGAGACCGTGAAGGCGACCGAGGGCCGCACCTTCGCGCTCACCCAACACCTCGACCGGCTCACCCGCTCGGCCCGCGGCCTCGGCCTGCCCGACCCGGACCACGACGAGGTACGCCGCGCCTGCGAGGCCGTCCTCGACGCCAACCCCGTGGCGCTCGGCCGGCTCCGCATCACGTACACCGGCGGGCTCTCGCCGCTCGGCTCCGACCGCGGTGACAAGGGCTCCACCCTCGTCGTGGCCGTCACCGCGGCCGGGCGCCGCCCCGACACCACCGCCGTGATCACCGTCCCGTGGACGCGCAACGAACGCGGCGCGCTGGCCGGGCTCAAGACCACCTCGTACGCCGAGAACGTCGTCGCCCTCGCCCGCGCCCATGAGCAGGGCGCCTCCGAGGCGCTCTTCGTCAACACGGTGGGACAGCTCTGCGAGGGCACCGGCTCCAACGTCTTCGTCGTCCTCGACGGCCAGCTGTACACCCCGCCGATCTCCTCGGGCTGTCTCGCCGGGATCACCCGTGCGCTGACGGTGGCCTGGACCGGGGCGCTGGAGGCGGATCTGCCGATGGACGCGCTGGACCGGGCCGAGGAGGTCTTCCTGACGTCCACCACGCGTGATGTCCAGGCCGTGCACCGCGTCGACGCCCGTGAGCTGTCCTCCGCGCCCGGTCCGCTGACCGCCAAGGCCATGCGGATCTTCGAGGAGCATGCCGCCGCCGACCCCGATCCGCAGGCCCCGTGAGCCGGGAACCTCGCAAAACCTGGTGACGGGCAGCCGTGGGGCAGGTAGAACACCCCTGATGACCACCACCCTGCGGCCGTCCGGGCCGCTTCAGCGGAGCGAGGGCGGTGCCCGTTCGCGTACGTACGACGTATGCGTGAACAGCAGGCCCGTCGGAACGATCGAGCTCGCCACCCATCCCGGGCTCGGCCCGTCGGCGGGCGTGGTGCGGTCCCTGCGCATCGACGAGCCCGACCGGCGGCGCGGGCGGGGTACGGTCGCGGCACTCGCGGCGGAGGAGGTGCTGCGCGGCTGGGGCTGTACGCAGATCCTCACCTCCGTGCCGGCCGAGAACGCCGCGGTGCTGCGCCTGACCACGGCGCTCGGCTACACGGAGCGTGGCCGGAACATGCACAAGGAACTGCCGGACGGGCCGCCGCCCCGGCTGCCCGACGGGGTCGAGGGGCGGCCCATGACCGACGGCGAGTTCCAGGAGTGGCTGGCCACCGCGGTCGACAACTACACGCGTGAATGGGTCACCCGCGGGGTGCCCCACGACGAGGCCCGCGCCAAGTCCGAGGCCGACCACCGCGATCTCCTCCCCGACGGCCTCGCGACGCGCGGCGCCTGGATCAACGTCCTGGTCGCGCACGCAGACGCAGACGCGGACGGCACGGCCGTCGGGCACGTCTGGCTCGCCGAGCGCGAGGTGCTTCCGGGCGAGCGGGGCGCGTACGTGTACGACGTCGAGGTCGCGGAGGCGTACCGGGGCCGGGGGTACGGGCGGGCGCTCATGCTCCTCGCGGAACGGGTCGCGCGCACGGAGGCAGGGGCGTCGCTGCTCGGGCTGCACGTCTTCGCGGGGAACGCGCCGGCGCTCGGGCTGTACGAGTCGCTCGGTTACCGGACGTCTCAGATCCACTGCTACAAGCAGCTGCTGTAGGGGGGCAGGACGGGCACGCGGGCCGCCGGCCCCGCCCGCCCGCGCGCTACGCGTCCGGCGACCCCGTCGCGAGGAGGCGGTCGGCGATCTCCTCGACGCGCCCGCGCAGGCCCTCCTGGCTCTTGCCGCCGTCGAGACGCTCACCGCCGATCACGTACGTCGGCGTGCCCGTCACCCCGATCGCCTTGCCCTCGGCCTGGTCCGCGTCGACGATCAGGATGTGCCGGCCGTCGACGAGGGCGGTGTCGAACTCCTCAGCGTCCAGGCCGAGTTCGCGCGCAGCCTGCACGAGGAACGGCTCGCCCTCGCGGTCCAGCTCCTCGACCCGGGCGAGCACAGCCTCCACGTACGGCCAGCCCCGGCCCTGCACCATGGCCTCCTCGGCGGCCTGTGAGGCGGCGAAGGAGTGCTTGTGCTTCTCCAGGGGGAAGTGGCGGAGCCGCAGCTCGAGCCGGTCGCCGTAGCGTTCGCGCAGTGCGCGCAGATCGGTGAGGGCGGAGCGGCAGTCGGGGCACTGCAGCTCGCACCACACGTCCAGGACGAGGGGCTCGGAGGGGGAGGTGTCGCTCATGGAACCAGTCTCCCAGCCGCGCGCGGCCGACCCAACCGGGACCTGGGGAGGAGCCGCGTCCCGGAGATCTCCCTGAGGTACGCGCGGACCGTGGCCCGCAGGGACCGGGGCGGTGCAGGATGGAAGGGACGTTCCCACCCGTACAGGCCTTGTGGAGGACCGGATGCTTGCCGAGACCATTTGTTCCGCGGTGTCCGCGGCCGGGCTGGGCATCGCCGCGGTCACGGCGTACCGGAGACGGTTCCTGACCGCGACCCGCATCGTCGCGTATGCGCTCGTGCCGCTCGGCCTGGTGCTGACGGGTGCTGTCGAGTGGATCGCCTCGACGGCCTTCAGCCCGGCGGCCTGGGTGGGCGTCGGCGTGCTCGGGCTCGCGTGGGTGCTCTTCATGACGACCCGCGCGGTGGAGCGCCGCTCGCTCGGCAGGGCCGCCAAGGGCGGTGCGCGCCAGGGGGCGATCGCCCCGTCGGCGTCCGCCCCGGCGCCCGGCTCGACCCGGGCCGTCGGCAGGGCGTCCCGGCCCGCCGCCCCGCCTAAGGGGAAGCCGCGCACCGCCGGCCAGGACGACGACTTCAGCGACATCGAGGCGATCCTGAAGAAGCACGGCATCTGACCGGCAGGCGTCGGCGCCGGCTGCGACTCCTGCCGTCGACATCCACATCAGCGCGACGAGTCGACGCGCCCACGGAGCCCGTCGGGCGCCCCGGGGGCGGCCGGCGCCATGGATGTGATGAACTCGCCGCGCCGGAAGGCGTGTTGTTCGATCATCGCGCGGTGCGCTGCGACATCATCGCCCCGAGATGCTGGATACCTCCCGGGGCCAGACCCCCGCCCCCGCCGACGAGCCGCGTGGTTGTCTCTTCGCGCTCTCTCAGCCGCCCCTGATGATCTTTCTCGCGGTGATCGGCTGTCTGCTGCTCATCGCCTCGGTCCACGACCTGTTTCTGCTGTGAGCCCTGCCGGGCGCACGACGACCGTCAGCCGGCGGCGGCTTCCTTGCGGCGCGCACGGTACGCGGCGACGTGCAGACGGTTGCCGCAGGTGCGGCTGTCGCAGTAGCGGCGGGAGCGATTGCGCGAGAGGTCGACGAAGGCGCGCCCGCAGTCCGGCGCCTCGCAGCGGCGCAGCCGCTCCTGCTCTCCCGCGACGACGATGAACGCCAGCGCCATGCCGCAGTCGGCGGCTAGGTGGTCGGCGACGGATGCGCCGGGCGCGAAGTAGTGGACGTGCCAGTCGTAGCCGTCGTGGTCGGTCAGCTGCGGGGTGGTGCCCGCGGCGGCGACGAGCTGGTTGATCAGCTCTGCCGCGGTACGGGGGTCACTCGCCGCGAAGACCGCAGCGAAGCGGGCCCGCACCTCGCGTACGGAGTCGAGATCGGCCTCGCCCAGCTCACCCACGCCGCTGACGTTGTGGCTTCGTACGAATTCGTACAGCGACGAGATGTCCCTGAGCTGGTCGCCCTCTGCCTGCTCCGGCGCGGTGTTCACCAGATCGACGACGGTGTCGAGGGCGATGCGGGTGTCGTGGGGGATCAGCACGATTCGCTCCCTGGCCTGCTGCGGGCGGGCGTCGCCCACCGAATTGCGCTGACTCTAGCGTCTCGCTCACGAACGCGACGGCGCCGTCACTGCGGGGTGATCCGCAGTGACAGCGCCGCCGTATGCCGTATGCCGTATGTGGTTGTCCGCGCGGCGCCGTCTCCCCGAGTCGGACGGCGCCGAGCAGCCCTCGGTCTGGCTCAGCTTTCGGCCAGGATGTGCGAGAGCTCCGTGTCGAGATCGAAGTGCCGGTGCTCGGTGCCCGGTGGCACCGCGGCATCGGTCCGCTTCAGGAAGGACTCGAGGGCCCGTGCCGGGGCCTCGAGCAGGGCTTCGCCCTCCGGGGAGCTCAGCGCGATGCAGACGACGCCCTGGCCATGACTACGCGACGGCCAGACTCTGACGTCGCCGGTGCCGGTGGGCCGGTGCAGCCCTTCGGCGAGGAGATCGCGGGCGAACACCCACTCGACCGTCTCCTCGGCTCCGGTATGGAAGGTGGCGTGCACGGCATAAGGATCGGCCGTGTCATACCGCAGGCCCGCGGGTACAGGCAGTGAGGACTCGCTCGATACAACGAGGCGCAGGTGCAGCTCGCAGCTGACCGTGGTGTTCATAAGCGCCAGGGCCTTTCGCTCAGTGTGCGCTCGGGGATTCGCACGTCGGCGAAATCGACATGCCACCTACGGTGCCGTTGTAAACCCCTCTGTCTGTTTTGTGATCCTTGAGGTACCCCGTACGGAGGAGTCGGACCTCCGACTGTGCGGTCATGCCGGAGGGGCCTCTCGTCAGGTACTTTGGGGATCATGAATGCGGAGAGTGACGAGCGGAAGAACGCGGCCGCAGCGTCGGCCGCGGAACCCGCCACGGGGGACGTGCCCGCGGGTGCGAACGAGGACGAGGCGGCCCAGGAGCGGCCGCTCGGATCCCGGGCGCCCGAGTTCGTGAAAGCGCGCAGGACGCTGCACCTCAGCTGGCAGGTCGGCGTGTTCGTCGTCGGACTCGCCGTTGTGGCGGCCGGCGTGATCATGCTGCCGCTGCCAGGGCCCGGCTGGCTGGTGATCTTCGGTGGTATGGCGATCTGGGCCACCGAGTTCGTCTGGGCGCAACTCGTGCTGCGCTGGACGAAGCGGAAGGTGACCGAGGCCGCACAGCGTGCGCTCGACCCGAAGGTGCGCCGGCGCAACATCATCCTCACCACGGTGGGCCTGGTGATCATGGGCGTACTGATCGGGATCTACATCTGGAAGTTCGGCATCGTGATGCCCTGGAAGATCGACGAGTGACGCCGCGGTGATGGCCCCGCTGGTCGTCGCAGTGACGGTCCGATGGTCATGGAGCGCCGCTGACATGCGGTAATGTTTGCGGTGCGTCCGGGCGATTAGCTCAGTGGGAGAGCGCTTCGTTCACACCGAAGAGGTCACTGGTTCGAACCCAGTATCGCCCACCACCCGGACCGAAGGCCCCGGAGACCGAGTCTCCGGGGCCTTCGGTATTTCACCCGTTCGGCCCATCGATGCGGACCCGCTGACCGCGTCCGGACATCACCGCATCCGGCTCAGGGTCTCCCGGAGTCTGCGGGCGTCGCGCAGGCGCTGCTCGTACGTCGCGCCGACCGCGAGGAGCAGCAGTCCGGCGAGGGCGGGCGGCAGCCAGCGCGGCAGTGCGCCGACGACCTGGACCACGTACGGGGCGAGCTCGTGCAGGGCGTCCAGCGTCAGGGTCAGACCGCCCAGCACCAGCAGGGCCTGCAGCCGCAGCCGTGCGCCGGCCAGTGTGACCGCGAGCGCGGTCGCACCGAGGAGCAGCGGACGCAGCCAGTGCGCGTCCCCCCAGGCCGCGAACAGGCTCGGTACGAAGGTCGCGGCCAGGCCGGGACCGTACGCGACCCACGACGAGGCCTCCGGGTCCTTGCGCCGCCGCAGCAGGCCGACGGCGAGCGCCGGAACGGTAACCGGGAGGGTGTACGCCTCCGGCGCGGACACCTCCGAGGCTGCGAGGCGGACCCAGGTGGCCGCCACGAACAGCACCGCGGCGGCGTACCCGGCGGCGGGGCGCCGCTCGGCCCGTACCGCGGTGCCCGCCGCGACGACGCCCGCGAGGGCCAGCACCAGCGCGAGCGTCGGGGCGTGCGGCACCGCCAGACCGATCGCTACCAGCGCCGCGGCGGCACCGGTGAGCTCGACGGGCAGCGCGACGGGGTGGCTGCGCAGCCGCGCGCCGAGCAGCGCGGCGGCGGCGGGTACGGCGAGGAGTGCGAGAGCCGCTCGGTGTGCGGGCAGCCCGGCGGCCGCGGCCGCGGCCCCGACCAGACCGGTCGTCCACACGACCGTGGTGCATGCCAGAACGGCCTGGACGGCGCTCCGTGCCATGCGCGCCGCCGCGACGGACAGGACGGCCAGCACGCCGAGCACGGCGAACGTGGCGGGCCGTGTGGCCAGCCCCAGCAGCGCGACGCTCAGCCCGCCGGCCAGGCCGCAGACGAGCGCGGTGACGGCCGTGGCGTCCGGGCCGGCATGCCCGTTTCCGGCCGCGGCGGCTCCGGTCCCGGGGGTGTGGCCTTCCACCGGCTCCCGGTTCCGGAGGTCGGCCCGGAGTGCCGCCCGCGCCAGCGCCGCCGCCACCACAGCGAGCTGCACGGCCGACGTGGCCGCGTACGGCAGGGACAGGGCAGCGGGCAGGGCGAACGCGGCGCTCCAGGCGAGGACGAGCGCGACGCAGGACATCGCGGTACGGGGGAGTGCTACGGCCGGGAGCAGGCGGGGCGCCGCCCACAGGCCGGCGGCCACCACGGCCAGGACCAGCGGGGCCGTGCCCATGTCCGGCAGAAGCGGGGTGACATCGCGGGCGCCTGACCAGACGTCGTCGACGACCGCCACCGGCGCCGACAGCGCGGTCGCCGCGTAGGGCAGGGCCCAGGCGGCCGAGGCACCGTGAACCACGGCCGACGCGAGGCCGAGGCCGGTCGGTATGCGGCGCGGCGCCCGGATCCGCACGACCGCAAGGAGTGCGACCGCGCACAGCAGATACGCGGGCACGCCCCAGTCGTCCGGCACCGCCGCGCGGAGCACGCCGCCGACGCCCGCGATCACGGCCAGGCCCGCCACGACGGCCGTCGCCACCACGGCCGGCCCTGTCGTGGGCGATGCGGGCGCCGTGGGCTGCTGCCCTCTCGGCGGCTCCTGCGGCGCTGCCGCCGGCGCACGCCAGGCCGCGACCAGCGCGAGACCGGCGGCCGCGAGGAGCAGGACGCCCGGCTGCACCGCCTCCGCCGCTGTCCCTGCCGTCACCGAGAGCCAGAGCCCGGTCAGCAGTGACCAGCCACCGGTCACCACGGCACCCGCGACCGCGAGACCCCGCACGGCCGTCGGCTTCGCGGTCAGCGCGATCGCGACGTCGATCGCGGCGGTGGTCAGCGTCGCCCACGCGATGGTCCAGGCGCTCGCATCCGCCGCCAGCGCCCAGAGCGGCAGCGGCAGTTGTACGGTCACCACGGCCACCGGCAGCGGTATGCGCAACGTGCGCAGCGCCAGCCCGTACGCCGCCCACAGCGCGGCCAGCACGCCGGAGGCGACGGCCGCGTACGCCACTGCGTGCGTGTGCGGCAGGGCCGCGCGGCGCAGGGCGTACGCATCCAGGACCATCAGGACCAGGCCGAGCGCCGCCACCGATTCGGCGGTCGACGTGAGCCCGCGCCGCAGCAGCAGGACCGGTGTGGCGAGAGCCGCCACCGTCACCGCGCCGAGCACCAGGGACCGTCCGCCGATGCCCATATGACCCCAGCTGACCAGGGTGAAGGCGATCGCGGCGATGGCCAGCAGGATCCCGCCGAGTGTGAGCAGCACATTCTGCGCGCTCGGCGGCGAGGTCTCGGGGTTGGGGTGCGAAGGCCGGCCAGGGCCCCCGGGACGGGCCGGCCCCCAGGGCGCGGCCGTGGCCGCGGTCTTCGGCTGCTGCTGCGCCTGCAGTGACTGCAGCGTCTGCACCAGCCATGCCCTGCGGGTGAGCAACTGGGCTCGTCGCGCCTCGAGTTGGGCCAGCTCGCCGTCGAGGAGCCGCAGTTCCTCGGCGGGTGGCAGTACGTTCTCCATGCAGAGCAGTGTGGTGTGCGACACATGACTCCGATATGCGCGCGGATACTCAGCCGGATACTCAGATCACGCGTGAGTACGCCCCCCGCGGCGCAGACTCCGGACATGGACTGGCACCGCTACCGCTTCCGCAGCATCTGGGAACTGCCCGCCGTGCCTCGCCTCGTCTACGCCGTGCTGGAACGGGCCGAGGACTATCCCCGCTGGTGGCCGCAGGTCCGCGAGGTCATCCCCGTCGACGACCGAAGCGGCACCGCCCGCTTCCGCTCCGTTCTGCCGTACGACCTCGTCGTCACCCTGCACGAACGCCTGCGGGACCCCGGCGCCGGGATTCTGGAGGTGGAGCTGTCCGGTGACCTGGTCGGCAGGGCCCGCTGGACGCTGGCGCCGCGCATCGGCGGAGGCACCCGCGCCCGCTACGACCAGGAGGTGGAGGTGCGGCGCAGGCTGATGCGGCTGCTGGCCGTGCCGGGGCGGCCGGCCTTCCGGGCCAACCACGCGTTGATGATGCGGGCCGGGCGGCGGGGGCTCACCGCGTATCTGCGGGGAGCCCCGAAGGGAGTTTGAAGGAAACCCGCCGGTACCTGTATGGTTCAGTGCGTTCCCGGGCGATTAGCTCAGTGGGAGAGCGCTTCGTTCACACCGAAGAGGTCACTGGTTCGAACCCAGTATCGCCCACCGGGAGAGGCCGGTTCGTCAGTCGACGGACCGGCCTCGATCTTTTTCCGGGCTCGCACGGCCGGGATGGCCGGGGCGGAGGGTGTCCCGCGTGCGGGCGCGTGAGCTGTACCAATGGGGCGGCAGGGCGGATTCGCCACGCTCCGGGCCCCGGCAGGGCGTAGACCAATCACCGGAGTATGCGCACCCTTCTGACCGGCCGCCAGAGCGGCCGTCTCCGGGGCGAGTTGCGGCCCTGCGCGCGCTCTTGACGGGGACACGACGCTTCGCTTCAATCCGCCTGATAGGTCCAGACCAATCGTGGCGCCGCGACAGGTCCGCCGAACCGTCCCCCACCCCTCATCGGGAGGTCACGTGCGTTCCAGACACCGGCTCTTGGCCGGCCTCAGCGCGGCGCTGCTGGCCGCGGCCGCCGCCATCGCCCTGCCCGGCACGGCCCAGGCCGCCAATCTGCTCACCGATCCGGGCTTCGAGTCCGGGTCCCTGTCCGGCTGGTCCTGCACCGGCGGGCTGGGCTCGGTCGTCACCAGCCCCGTCCACAGCGGCACGAAGGCACTGGCCGGAGCGGCGAGCGCCAGTGACAACGCCAAGTGCACCCAGACCGTCGCCGTCCAGCCCAGCACCGCCTACACGCTCTCCGCCTGGGTGCGCGGCAGCTACGTGCACCTCGGCGTGACCGGCGGCGCCTCCACCTGGACGCCGTCCGCATCCGCGTACACCCAGCTCACCGTCGGCTTCACCACCGGCGCCGCACAGACCAGCGCCGAGGTCTACCTCCACGGTTGGTACGCCCAAGGCACCTACAACGCCGACGACATCAGCCTCGACGGACCCGGCGGCCCCGGCGGCGACACCCAGGCACCCACCACGCCCGCCGGCCTGCGCTCCACCGGCAAGTCGTCCTCCAGCGTCTCGCTCGCCTGGAACGCCTCGACGGACAACGTCGGCGTCACCGGCTACGACGTCTACCGCGGCTCCACCCTCGCCACCACCGTGACCGGCACCGGCGCCACCGTCAGCGGCCTCGCGGCGAACACCCCGTACAGCTTCACCGTCCGCGCCCGCGACGCGGGCGGCAACACCTCCCCGGCATCGACCGCCGTGAGCGTCACCACCGACCCGGGCGGTGGCGGCGGTGGCTTCAAGCAGGCCGCTCCGTATCTCTACCTCGGGTGGGGCGACCCGCCGAGCGCCCCGTCCGTGATGAGCGCCACCGGCATCAAGTGGTTCACGATGGCGTTCATCCTGTCGTCCGGGGGCTGCAACCCCGCATGGGACGGCACCCGGCCGCTCACCGGCGGCACCGACCAGTCGACCATCAACGCGATCCGCGCCGCGGGCGGCGACATCGTCCCGTCCATCGGCGGCTGGAGCGGCAACAAGCTCGGACCCAACTGCGCCACACCGGAAGCGCTCGCCGGCGCCTACCAGCAGGTGATCAACGCGTACGGGCTCAAGGCCATCGACGTCGACATCGAGAACAGCGACGAGTTCGAGAACGAGGCCGTCCAGGACCGCATTCTCAACGCTCTGAAGATCGTCAAGCAGAACAACCCGGGCCTGAGGACCATCATCACCTTCGGCACCTCCACCACCGGCCCGACCTGGTGGGGCAACCGGCTCATCGAGCGCGCCCAGGCACTCCAGGCGAACATCGACGTCTTCACGATCATGCCGTTCGACTTCGGCGGCGGCGCCGACATGTACGGCAACACCGTGAACGCGACGGAAGGGCTGAAGACCAAGCTGAAGAGCACCTTCGGCTGGGACGACGCCACCGCCTACGCCCACATCGGCATCTCGGGCATGAACGGCCTCAGCGACCAGCAGGAGCTGACCAGCCCGGCGACCTGGACCCAGATCAAGGACTGGGCCAACTCCCATCACATCGCGCGGCTGGCCTTCTGGTCGGTCAACCGTGACCGGCCCTGCCCCGGCGGCGGAGTGGTGAGCAACTGCTCCGGAATCAGCCAGAGCAACTGGCAGTTCACATCCATCACCGCCGGATTCACCGGCTAGGTCCCGTGGTCCTGTCCGGTCGGCCGGCGCGGTGATCGGGCCTGCCCGGCCGGACAGGCCGAGTCCACGGTCGTACGGGTGCCCCGAAGCGGCGGGGCGCCCGTACTCAAGCCGCCCGTGCCGGGAGCTCCGGTCGCAGCGGCCACGCGGGATCCACCGCCTCCTCGGTGCCGTTCCGGGCGAACCACGCCTGCAGGCCCCGCGCCTGCGCCGCGTGCCACACCGCCTGCAGCGTGTGCAGCTCCGGCGGCGAGAGCCGCTCCAGCCGGGCCGTGAAACGCCGCCCCACCGCCCGTACGACCTCCAGCGCGGCGGTGGCGTCCGCAGCGGCGTCATGCGCCCCTTCCAGCGCGACCCCGTACTGCTCGCACAGATCCGTGAGGGTGCGCCGGCCCTTCCGGTAACGGTCCAGATGCTTGTCGAGGACGCGCGGGTCCAGGACGCACATCGGCACGTGCTCCAGATAGTGCGCCAGCGACGAGGCCCGGTGGCGGCGCAGTTCGCGGTCCAGCAGGGTCAGGTCGAACGGCGCGTTCATGATGACGAGCGGCCTGCCGGCCGCGCACTGTTCGGCCAGAGCCCGGCCTATCTCCTCCATCACCGGCGCGGGCCACCGGCCGTTGTGCTGCAGATGCTCGTCGGTCAGCCCATGGACGGCCGTGGCCTCCGCAGGGACCGGTATGCCTGGATTGACCAGCCAGGTGGTGACGCGCGGGCGACTTCCCGCCGAATCCTGGACGACCAGTGCGGCGGACACGATCCGGTCCGCCTCGACGTCCACGCCTGTTGTCTCCGTGTCAAATGCCGCCAGGGGTCCCTCATACCAGAGTGTCATCC
Organism: Streptomyces sp. NPDC002133; assembly: GCF_040296405.1. Classification (NCBI taxonomy): domain Bacteria; kingdom Bacillati; phylum Actinomycetota; class Actinomycetes; order Kitasatosporales; family Streptomycetaceae; genus Streptomyces; species Streptomyces sp. NPDC002133. The sequence goes on from NZ_JBEOXF010000003.1 coordinate 235,796, forward strand.
CCGAACTCCTTGCCCATACCTGGCAGATGGCGTGATCCCCCTGCCCGAATCGGTGATACCCGGACTGTTTGCGCAGTACGCAGGCGGGTGACAACACAGATGACGGGGCGCGAGATTGACGGCCCGTCGCGGGGATCATCGATCGGCACAGCCCGAAAGGCAGACGGAGCCATGGCGCTCGCGCAGCCCGAACCGGGTGCGCTGCCCGAGCGGACCGTACCGCTGCGCGGAGCACTCGCCACCACCGCCTGCATGGAGACCCTCCAGGTGGGGTATCTCCACGCGGTGGCGGCCGCCGCGGGCTGCTCGCTGTCCCAGCCGTTCCCGGACAACGGGATCGACTGGCACGTCAGCCACAGCGCTCCCGGACACACCGTCGACGACGAAGTCACCATCAAGGTGCAGCTCAAGGCGACCTACCAGATTCCGCCGCACCCACCGGGTCCGGCGTTCTCCTTCACCCTCGACAACGACCACCTGGTGAAGCTGGCCCGGACACCCGTGTCGGTGCACAAGATCCTCGTCGTGATGATCGTGCCGAGGACCCAGGACGAATGGCTCCGGGCCAGCCACGACCGGCTCGACCTGCGGCACTGCTGCTACTGGACCAATCTGGCCGGCCACCCGGTGACGGGCCGGCGCAGGACGACCGTGCGGATCCCGACCGCGCGCGTCTTCGACGACCGGGCGCTCTGCGAGATCATGACCCGGGTCGGGACGGGAGGGAGACCGTGATGCACCGCCCGATCGACGAACCCGTACCGCCGTACGCAGGCTCCTCCCACCCGCTTCCGCACCCGCATCCCCTGCCGCTTCCGCTCCCGGACGACGTGCCCGCGCCCTGGTACGGGAGCGAGGGGCCCGATCCCGCGCACGTCGACCCCGTCGTGCTGGGGGCGCTCCTCGACCGGCACGGGTGGCGGCGGCGCGGGGGAGCGGCCGGGCGGTACGCCCGCTGGACGCCACCCGGCCCGGCCGCCGGGCGCACGAGCCTGCTCGTCCCGGAGAGCCGGGCCTTCCCGGACAGCGAGGACCTGCTGAGCGAGGCGCTGACCGCGCTCGCACGGTCGGCCGCGCCGTCCGCCCGTGAAGTGCTCGTCGGGCTCGCCGTGCCCAGTGACGAGATCCGCTGGTGGCGGGACGTGCCCCAGGGTCCGTCGGGCGCGGCGGCCTGGACCGTGCAGGAACAGCTGCGCTCGGCCGCCCGGCAGATGCTGCTCGCGGGCGCGCTCGCCGCGCGGGGGCGGGCCGGGTACTACGGGGCGCGGCACCGGCGGCAGGCGCTGGCGGCGCTGTCGGGCATCCTCGTCGGCCCGGCGCCGGGCGGGCGCGGGCTCACCGCGTTCGTACCCGTGGAGACCGGCCGGTCCGTCGCCGTCGGACTGCACCACGCGCTGCACGCCACCCGCGAGGCCGTCGACTACCAGCGGGCCACCGGCGGGATGGAGGCCTTCGACGCGGCGGTCGAGGCCGGGGTCAGCCGTGAGCTGACCGAGGCCGTCGTGGCGCTGGTGCGCGGCGCCGAGGGTGCGCGGATCGCCCTGGCCTGGTCACCGGCGGCCGGGGTGCCGGAGGGCTGCGCGGCGCGCCCGGAGCCCGTCGAGTTCTCCCCGGGCGACCTGCCGGCCCTCCGAGAGGCCGGGGCCCGCTATCTCCGCGAGGAACCGTCCGTGCCCGTCCGCATCACCGGAGCGGTGGTACGGATGCGGCGCTCCGGCACGCGCGGCGAAGGAACCGTGAGGCTGCGCGTCCTGGCAGGCGCCGAGGTGCCGCACGTCCGCGCGGTCCTCGACGAGGAGTCCTACCGGATCGCGGGCCACGCCCACCTGGTGGGCGTTCCGATCCGCGTCATCGGCCGCCTCGAGAGCCGCGGGGGTTTCCGGCGCCTCACCGATGCCACCGGGGTCGTCCCGGTGCAGGTCGACGAGGCGGAGCGGGACCGGCTGATGAAGTCCCTCCACGAGAACCTCGACTTCTTCGAGGAGGCCTGCGGCGGCGACTGACGGGACGACGGCACCGCCGGCCGGTGCTCCGGCGCCCGCGGCGGGCCTTCTCCTCGTCCCGCTCCTTGTCCCGCCCCGCCCCGCCCCGTCCCGAACCGGCGCAAGCCCCCAGCCCCCGGCGCGGGCTCCGCCTTCGAAGCCTTGTGCCGCGGCGGGGCTCCACTGAGGGCGGTCATCGAGGGCTGCTCGGCGGTGCGGGGCTCAGGCCCGGGGCCCGGAGGGCCTGCCCTCCAGGTGGCAGGGCGGAACATCGACCCGGCCCGGGAAGGGACGGGGTGCGGGAAGCCCGCCGCAGGCGCCCGCTTTCGCGGGCGGGCCGTGCGGCTCGGTAGCATGACCTATTGCGTGCGTCGTACGACAGCGTGCGCACCCCCATCAGGCAGGAGAGACCGGTGTCAGACGTCCGTGTGATCATCCAACGCGATTCCGAGCGGGAAGAGCGCGTGGTGACGACGGGCACTACGGCAGCCGACCTCTTCGCCGGTGAGCGCACCGTCGTCGCCGCACGTGTCGGCGGTGAGCTGAAGGATCTCGCCTACGAGGTCAAGGACGGCGAGCCGGTCGAGCCCGTCGAGATCTCCTCCGAGGACGGCCTCAACATCCTGCGCCACTCCACCGCTCATGTCATGGCCCAGGCCGTGCAGGAGCTCTTCCCCGAGGCCAAGCTCGGCATCGGGCCCCCGGTCAAGGACGGGTTCTACTACGACTTCGACGTAGAGAAGCCGTTCACCCCCGAGGATCTCAAGGCCATCGAGAAGAAGATGCAGGAGATCCAGAAGCGCGGCCAGCGCTTCTCGCGGCGCGTCGTCACCGACGAGGCCGCCCGCGAGGAGCTCGCGGACGAGCCGTACAAGCTGGAGCTCATCGGGATCAAGGGCTCGGCTTCGCACGACGACGGCGCCGACGTCGAGGTGGGCGGCGGCGAGCTGACCATCTACGACAACCTGGACGCGAAGACCGGCGAGCTGTGCTGGAAGGACCTCTGCCGCGGTCCCCACCTGCCCACGACCCGCAACATCCCGGCCTTCAAGCTCATGCGCAACGCCGCCGCGTACTGGCGCGGCAGCGAGAAGAACCCGATGCTGCAGCGCGTCTACGGCACCGCCTGGCCCTCCAAGGAGGAGCTGAAGGCGCACCTGGACTTCCTCGCCGAGGCCGAGAAGCGCGACCACCGCAAGCTGGGCAACGAGCTGGACCTGTTCTCCTTCCCGGACGAGGTCGGCTCGGGCCTCGCGGTCTTCCACCCCAAGGGCGGCGTCATCCGCCGGGTCATGGAGGACTATTCGCGCAAGCGCCACGAGGAGCACGGCTACGAGTTCGTGTACTCGCCGCACGCGACCAAGGGCAAGCTGTTCGAGAAGTCGGGCCACCTGGACTGGTACGCCGAGGGCATGTACCCGCCCATGCAACTCGACGAGGGCGTGGACTACTACCTCAAGCCCATGAACTGCCCGATGCACAACCTGATCTTCGATGCGCGCGGGCGTTCCTACCGTGAACTGCCGCTGCGCCTCTTCGAGTTCGGCACGGTGTACCGGTACGAGAAGTCGGGCGTCGTGCACGGCCTGACCCGTGCCCGCGGCTTCACCCAGGACGACGCGCACATCTACTGCACCAAGGAGCAGATGGCGGAGGAGCTGGACTCCACCCTCACCTTCGTCCTCGACCTGCTGCGGGACTACGGCCTGACCGACTTCTACCTGGAGCTGTCGACCAAGGACCCGGACAAGTTCGTCGGCTCCGACGAAGTCTGGGAGGAGGCCACCGAGGTGCTGCGTCAGGTGGCCGAGAAGCAGGGCCTCCCGCTCACCCCGGACCCCGGCGGCGCGGCCTTCTACGGCCCGAAGATCTCCGTCCAGGCGAAGGACGCGATCGGCCGCACCTGGCAGATGTCGACGGTCCAGCTCGACTTCAACCTGCCGGAGCGCTTCAACCTGGAGTACACCGGCCCCGACGGCACCAAGCAGCGTCCGGTCATGATCCACCGCGCACTGTTCGGCTCCATCGAGCGCTTCTTCGCGGTGCTCCTCGAGCACTACGCGGGCGCGTTCCCGGCCTGGCTGGCGCCCGTCCAGGCGCTCGGCATCCCGATCGGTGACGCCCACGTCCCGTATCTGCAGGAGTTCGCCGCCAAGGCGAGGAAGCAGGGGCTGCGCGTCGAGGTGGACGCCTCATCGGACCGGATGCAGAAGAAGATCCGCAACGCCCAGAAGCAGAAGGTGCCCTTCATGGTCATCGCGGGCGACGAGGACATGGAGAACGGCGCGGTGTCCTTCCGCTACCGCGACGGCTCGCAGGAGAACGGCATCCCGGTCGACGAGGCCATCGCCAAGATCGTGAAGATCGTCGAGGACCGCGTGCAGGTCTGATCGCTCGCCGCAGCCGGCCTCAGGAAGGGGCCCCCGGAGGACGTCCGCCGTCCGGGGGCCCCTTCTCGTCCTCCCGGGCGAAGACCTGGATCAGCCAGGACGAGAACGAACCGGTCACCGCGCCCAGCAGGGCCAGCCCGCACATCATCATCCCCACCGCGATGAGCCGTCCCGTCCTGGTCACGGGCGTCACGTCCCCGTACCCGACCGTGGTCAGTGTCTCGCACGCCCACCACAGGGAGTCCCCGAAGGTATGGATTGTCGCCCCCGGCGCCGAGCGCTCGGCCTGGTAGACGGTGAGAGCGCCGGCGTAGCCCAGCAGGATCGCCGTCACCCCGGCGTATGCGATCACCCGTGCGTGCAGGCTCAGCCGCGCACGGTCCCGCCGTTGCTGCACCGCCGTGTACACCTTGACGAGGCGCAGGGGACGCAGCAGCGGCAGGACCAGGACCAGGGTGTCCAGCCAGTGCCTCCGCAGGAACCGGGGCAGTCGCTGACCGCTCAGCCGCAGCCGCACCACGTAGTCGGCAGCGAAGGCCAGCCACATCAGCAGCATCAGCGCGAGCGCGAGCTCGCGCCAGATCATGTCCACGCCGGAGGCCAGCACCCGCACCGAGTAACCGCCCAGGAACAGCAGCGAGCCCCAGAACAAGGGCAGCTCCACCCGCTGCTCCCAGCGAGCGAGCCGGGTGTCCTCGTCGTCGACGTCCATCGGCCAAGGATCTCCGGCCGCCGCCCGGCCCTGCCCCGGCGACACGCTCCGCACGGGCGAAGTCATATGCTGCACCACATGACGAGTGAGCCGGAGCAGCAGATCGGAGTCGGTATCCAGGACGCCTTCCAGCGTCTGTGGACGCCCCACCGGATGGCGTACATCCAGGGCGAGAACAAGCCGACCGGGCCGGGGGCCGATGACGGCTGTCCCTTCTGCTCCATCCCCGCCAAGTCCGACGAGGACGGACTCGTCATCGCGCGCGGCGACAGCGTCTACGCGGTACTCAATCTCTACCCGTACAACGGCGGGCATCTGATGGTGGTGCCCTACCGGCACGTCGCCGACTACACGGACCTCGACGACGCGGAGACCGCCGAGCTCGCCGCGTTCACCAAGCGGGCGATGACGGCGCTGCGTACGGCCTCCGGGGCGCACGGCTTCAACATCGGCATGAACCAGGGCAGCGTCGCAGGGGCCGGTATCGCCGCCCATCTGCACCAGCACGTCGTGCCGCGGTGGGGCGGCGACACCAACTTCATGCCGGTCGTCGGCCACACCAAGGTGCTGCCCCAACTCCTCGCCGACACGCGGAAGATGCTCGCGGACGCCTGGCCGGCCGCGTAACCGCGGGCGGCGCGGCTACGCGTCGTACACGTCGGCCTTGCGCGGTGCCGGGTCCTGGACCAGCCCGCTCACGATCATGGAACGGTTGCTGAAGCGCTCGGTGTCCACGCCGTTCTCCTCCAGTACCCGCATCGCCGCCGCGTGCGTCACCCGCAGTACGGGCGTCGCCGCCCGCATCGCGTCGTCCGCCATGAACCGGTGCCGCCAGGGCTTGTCCGCCCAGGCGTGCCGCAGACCGAACGGCTCCGGGAGCACCAGCTTCCCGCCCAGGAAGTCCAGCAGCGGCGGGTACCAGGTGAACGGCGCCCGGACCATCAGCCGCACCACCTCGGGCGTCTCCACCAGCGGCAGCGTCCGCTTCGTGGTCTCCCAGAACCGGATGGTCCTGGGGACCTCGACGGTCTTGGGCTCGGGCTTGGTGGTGAAGAGGGAGTGCACCGGGCCGAGCGCGTGCCCGGTCACCTCGATGCGCAGGGTCTCGTAGAGCACCGTCACCGTGATCATCATCGTGATCACCAGCTGGCCGTCCCACAGCGTGAACTGCACGCCCAGATAGTGGCGGTTCCCGCTGCCGAACTGCTGGTGGTCGCAGATGCGCTGTATCTCGTGGCGCTTGACCTGGAACTTGTTCTCCACGTCCTGGCCCGCGGGCCTGGCCACTTCCTTCGCGTTCTCCCCGACCGGCACCACGACCCAGTGCTTGACCGAGGGGGCCGGGAAGCCTCCCGTGTGCAGCGGGCCGCGCTGCAGCAGCGTCAGCTGGTCGTGGATGACCTTGATGACGTCCCAGCTGCGGAACTGGTGGAACTCCTTGCCGGGCGCCTTGGCCACCAGCTCCTCGGCGAGCTGCCAGCTGCCCCAGCGAGTGCCCATGCCGAGTATGCCCTTGGGCCCCGCGTAGAAGACCGAGTTGGAGTGCTGCTCGGCGGTGAGCATCTCCAGGCCCTGGCGCAGCTGCTCCGCCGCGGTCTCGTTCGGGTTCCCCGGGACGGCCTCCGGCACCTTCGCGCCGATACCGCCGCCGGAGAGCAGACTGCCCCAGCGCTCGCGCATGTCCTTCGCCGTGGCCTCGCAGATCCGCTTGGCGAGCAGCCAGCCGACGACCGGGGCGATGATCATGCCGCGCAGGTAGTACCCCCAGAAGCCGGTGAACGGCAGCCGGAGCAGGAAGACCACCGCCACGAGGGCGAGTCCGGCCAGCAGCGCCCCGCCCAGTGCGCCCGTCTTCTTGTCCTGCGCCCCGGCGATGGTCCGGCGCAGCTGGAACACACCGATCCAGAGCAGCATCCCGGGCAGGAACAGCAGCCCGAACACCGCCATGATCCCGGTGAGTTTCGCGTCCCGTTCCTTACGGATCCGGGTCGCCGCGAGCGCGTGCTCGACCACGGCCTGCGGCTCGGTGCCGAACGACTGGATCAGCGGTTTGCGGGCGCCGCCGAGCATCCGCACCTGAACCGCCCGGGAGAAGGCCTCCCCCAGATTCGGCTCGAACAGTGAGAACTTGGGCTTGGTGACCTTCGACTCGTGCCACTCGCTGTTGGCCTTGAGGATCTCCTCGAGCTTGCCGTCGCGGTACGCGGCCGAGGCGAGGGCGTGCGTCGCCGCCGTCTGGCCGGCCGAGCCCTGCAGGGGGACCTGCGCCCCGGGAGAGAAATCGAATGCCTGGTCCGCCACTGCACCGCCCCCATCGCCGCAACCGTCCGCTCTGCGGCCTGTTCCCCGCTACTGAGCCCCGCACACCTTCTGAGCTGGGCACCACAGCGTATCGAGGACTCGCCGTGCGTGGGTCCCGACCATGCAGCTTCATCCGGAAAGCGACCTCGGGCCCCCGAAGTGCCGCCCGCCGCACGGAGGTACGGCGGGCGGCAGCCCAACTAGGAACCGGATTCCGCCTGTTCGCGGATCTTGGTGGCCAACTGCGGTGGCATGGCCTCATGGCGGGCGTACGAGCGGTCGAAGCGGCCCGTGCCGTGCGAGATCGACCGCAGATCGACCGCGTACCGCCCGATCTCGATCTCCGGCACCTCGGCCCGCACCAATGTTCGCCCGTGGCCCGCCTGTTCGGTGCCGACGACCCGGCCGCGCCGCCCCGACAGGTCGCTCATGACCGGCCCGACGTACTCGTCGGGGACCAGCACCTGCACCTCGGACACCGGCTCCAGGAGATGGATCCGTGCATCGGCCGCCGCCTCGCGCAGTGCCAGCGCACCCGCCGTCTGGAAGGCGGCGTCCGACGAGTCCACCGAGTGCGCCTTGCCGTCCAGCAGCGTCACCCGCACGTCGACGAGGGGATAGCCGGCGGCGACGCCTTTCGCCGCCTGCGCCCGTACGCCCTTCTCCACGGACGGGATGAACTGCCGTGGCACGGCTCCGCCCACGACCTTGTCGACGAACTCGATCCCGGAGCCGGCCGGCAGCGGTGCGACCTCGATCTCGCAGATCGCGTACTGGCCGTGGCCGCCGGACTGCTTCACATGGCGGCCGCGCCCCGCGGACGGCTCGCCGAACGTCTCCCGCAACGACACCTTGTGCGGGACCACGTCGACCTGGACCCCGTAACGGCTGCGCAGCCGCTCCAGGGCCACATCCATATGGGCCTCCCCCAGACACCACAGCACCACCTGGTGCGTGTCCTGGTTCTGCTCGAGCCGCATCGTCGGATCCTCGGCGACCAGCCGCGCGAGGCCCTGCGAGAGCCGGTCCTCGTCCGCCTTGCTGTGCGCCTGGATGGCCACCGGCAGCAGGGGGTCGGGCATCGCCCAGGGCTCCATCAGCAGCGGATCGTCCTTCGAGGACAGCGTGTCCCCGGTCTCGGCCCGCGCCAGCTTCGCGACGCATGCGAGGTCGCCCGCGATGCACGCGCCGACCGTGCGCTGCTGTTTGCCGAACGGCATGGACAGCGCGCCGACCCGCTCGTCGACGTCGTGGTCCTCGTGTCCCCGGTCGGTCAGACCGTGGCCGGACACGTGCACGGTCTCGTCCGGGCGCAGCGTCCCGGAGAACACCCTCACCAGCGACAGCCGCCCGACGTACGGGTCGGACGCGGTCCTGACCACCTCGGCGACCAGCGGACCCGCCGGGTCGCAGCTGATCGCGGGGCGTGGGCCGCCCTCCGGCGTCGTGACCGTGGGCGCCTCGCGCTCCAGCGGGGTCGGGAAACCGCCGGTGATCAGCTCCAGCAGCTCGACCGTGCCGAGCCCCTGCTTCCCCCCGTCGGTGGCGGGCGCCGCGGCGAGCACGGGATGGAAGACGCCGCGAGCGACGGCCTTCTCCAGGTCGCCGATGAGCGTCTTGATGTCGATGTCCTCGCCGCCGAGATAGCGGTCCATGAGGGTCTCGTCCTCGCTCTCCGCGATGATCCCCTCGATGAGCCGGTTGCGGGCCTCCTCGATGACGGGCAGCTCGTCATCGCCGGGCGGCCTTTCCGTACGAGTGCCGGAGGAGTAGTCGAACAGCTTCTGCGACAGCAGCCCGATCAGCCCTGTGACGGGCGCGTGGCCGTCGGCGGCCTCCGGGCCGTGCAGGGGCAGATAGAGCGGCAGCACGGCGTCGGGGTCGTCGCCGCCGAAGATCTGCCCGCAGACGCCGGTCAGCTCGTCGAATCCGGTACGGGCCGTCTCCAGGTGCGTGACCACGATCGCCCGGGGCATGCCGACCGCCGCGCACTCCTCCCAGACCATGCGGGTCGAACCTGCGACGGCGTCGGCCTCCTGGGCCGCGGAGACAACGAAAAGGGCCGCGTCCGCGGCTCGCAGACCGGCCCTGAGTTCCCCGACGAAGTCGGCGTATCCGGGGGTGTCCAGCAGATTGATCTTGTACCCGCCCCATTCGAGCGGAACGAGGCTGAGCTGTACGGAGCGTTGCTGGCGGTGCTCGATCTCGTCGTAGTCCGAGACCGTGGCCCCGTCCTCGACCCGGCCGGCCCTGTTGACCGCGCCGGCGGCCAGGGCGAGAGCCTCGACCAGCGTCGTCTTGCCCGATCCACTGTGGCCGACCAGCACCACATTCCGTACGGATGTCGGCCGGTCGGCCGTTGTAGCCCTGCCGGCGGCTCCGGTGTGTGCGTTCGCCTTGTCGCCCATGATGTTCCTCCCGACTGCTTGCACGGTGAGGTGTGAGGGCGCGGACCCGGGGGAGCCGACTGGGATGCCCTCGGCCGAAGGCGAGGGGGCAGCTCCGGCGATGCCCGCGGTGGTCTTTCGAGCTTTCCACTCCCGTCATGGTGCGTCCATACGTCGTACGTGACCGGGGGAGTCCGCTGGCGCGGGACGGTCATGACTACGATGGGCGCGCCGGTGGCCACAAAGGGCCGCGCGGCCCACCGAACCTCGGGAAGGCCATGCTGAACAAGTACGCGCGTGCGTTCTTCACGCGTGTCCTCACACCGTTCGCCGCGTTTCTGCTCCGCCGCGGAGTGAGCCCGGACGCGGTCACGCTCATCGGCACGGGCGGGGTCATGGTGGGCGCGCTGGCGTTCTTCCCGCGCGGAGAGTTCTTCTGGGGGACCATCGTCATTACCCTGTTCGTCTTCTCGGACCTCGTCGACGGAAACATGGCGCGGCAGGCCGGGGTCTCCAGCCGCTGGGGCGCGTTCCTCGACTCGACGCTGGACCGGGTGGCGGACGGCGCGATCTTCGGCGGCTTCGCCCTGTGGTATGCGGGCAAGGGCGACGACAACGTGATGTGTGCAGTGGCCATCTTCTGCCTGGCGAGCGGCCAGGTCGTCTCGTACACGAAGGCACGCGGCGAGTCGATCGGGCTGCCGGTCGCGGTGAACGGGCTGGTGGAGCGGGCCGAGCGGCTCGTCATCTCCCTGGTCGCCGCGGGTCTCGCGGGACTGGGCGCCTTCGGGGTGCCCGGAATCCATGTGCTGCTGCCGATCGCGCTGTGGATCGTGGCGGTGGGGTCGCTGGTCACCCTGGGGCAGCGGGTGGTGACGGTGCGCCGGGAAGCGGCCGAGGCGGACGCGACGGCGTCCTCGGAGGGGAGTGGGGCGACGTCATGAGGGACCGGCTGACGGACACGCTGTACGGACTGGGCTGGGCCACGGTCAAGAAGCTCCCGGAGCCGGTCGCTGCGGCGCTCGGCCGGACCGTCGCCGACACCGCCTGGAAGAGGAGGGGCAAGGGCGTCCTGCGTCTCGAGGCCAATCTGGCACGGGTGGTGCCCGACGCGAGCCCCGAGCGGCTCGCCGAGCTCTCGAAGTCAGGCATGCGCTCGTACATGCGGTACTGGATGGAGTCGTTCCGGCTGCCCGCCTGGGACGAGGAGCGTGCGAAGCAGAGCTTCGACTTGAAGGACGTCCACCGTCTCACCGAGGCGATCGCCGAGGGCCGGGGCGTCGTCGCAGCGCTGCCCCACCTCGCCAACTGGGACCTCGCCGGGGTCTGGGTCACCCGCGCCCTCGGCATACCGTTCACGACGGTCGCCGAGCGTCTCAAGCCCGAGAGCCTGTACGACCGCTTCGTCGCCTACCGCGAGTCGCTGGGCATGGAGGTCGTGCCGCACACCGGCGGCTCGGCCTTCGGCACGCTGGCTCGCAGGCTGCGCGACGGCGGCCTGGTCTGCCTGGTCGCCGACCGCGACCTGTCCGCGTCGGGCGTCGAGGTGAAGTTCTTCGGCGAGACGGCCCGGATGCCCGCGGGGCCCGCCCTGCTCGCTCAGCAGACCGGGGCACTGCTGATGCCCGTGACCCTCTGGTACGACGACACGTCGGTGATGAAGGGCCGCATCCATCCGCCCGTCGACGTGCCCGAGACAGGTACCCGTGCCGAGAAGACGTCTGTCATGACGCAGGCGCTGGCCGATGCCTTCGCCACCGGAATCGCCGATCACCCGGAGGACTGGCACATGCTGCAGCGCTTGTGGCTCGCGGACCTGGACGACTCCGGCTCCGAGGAGTGGCGGACGTGAAGATCGGCATCGTCTGCCCGTACTCGTGGGACGTCCCGGGCGGCGTCCAGTTCCACATCAGGGACCTGGCGGAACACCTCATCGGGCTCGGCCACGACGTGTCCGTCCTCGCCCCTGCGGACGATGACACGCCGCTGCCGCCGTACGTCGTCTCCGCGGGCCGCGCGGTGCCGGTGCCCTACAACGGCTCGGTCGCCCGGCTCAACTTCGGCTTCCTGTCCGCGGCGCGGGTCCGGCGCTGGCTGCACGACGGCACCTTCGACGTCATCCACATCCACGAGCCGGCCTCGCCCTCGCTCGGGCTGCTGACCTGCTGGGCGGCACAGGGTCCCATCGTTGCCACGTTCCACACGTCGAACCCGCGGTCGCGGGCGATGATCGCCGCGTATCCGATCCTCCAGCCGGCCCTGGAGAAGATCAGTGCCCGCATCGCGGTCAGCGAATACGCGCGGCGCACGCTCGTCGAACACCTGGGCGGTGACGCGGTCGTCATCCCGAACGGTGTCGACGTCGACTTCTTCGCCCGGGCCGAGCCGCGGGCGGAGTGGCAGGGTGGGGGTACCACCGGCGAAGCCGGGGGGCGGACGATCGGCTTCATCGGCCGCATCGACGAGCCCCGCAAGGGCCTTCCGGTGCTCATGAAGGCGCTGCCGAAGATCCTTGCGGAGCGGCCGGAGACGCGGCTGCTCGTGGCGGGACGGGGCGACGAGGAGGAGGCCGTCGAGTCCCTCCCGAAGGAGATGCGCTCCCGTGTCGAGTTCCTCGGCATGGTCAGCGACGAGGACAAGGCGCGGCTCCTGCGCAGCGTCGACGTGTACGTCGCGCCCAACACCGGTGGTGAGAGCTTCGGCATCATCCTCGTCGAGGCGCTGTCGGCGGGCGCGCCGGTGCTCGCCTCCGACCTGGACGCCTTCACTCAGGTCTTGGACCAGGGCGCCGCGGGCGAGCTCTTCGCCAACGAGGACGCGGACGCGCTCGCCGCGACGGCACTGCGGCTCCTGGCCGACCCGGTGCGGCGCGAGGAGCTGCGGACGAAGGGCAGCGCGCATGTGCGGCGCTTCGACTGGTCGACGGTGGCGGCGGACATCCTCGCGGTCTACGAGACGGTGACGGACGGCGCGGCCTCCGTCGCCGCGGACGAACGCCCGGGCCTGATGGCCCGCTTCGGCCTGGCCCGCGACTAGCCCGCACTCGCGGCCCCGAACGGGCGGGGCGGGCGGGGACGGGCGTGCCCCAGCCCTCGGGCCCCTGGGGCAGCGCGGGCCTGCCCCGAGGCGCCGGGGCGCTGAGCCGGCCCCCCGGGCGCGGCCGGTGCCACCGGCTGGGCCGGAGTGTTCGTCCTGGAGGTCTGGACGGGCATGGGTGTGCCCCGTGCCGGCGATCCGGGTGTCCGTCTTCGAGCGCTGCACGGGCATGGGTGTGCCCCGGTACCAGCTGGGCGCAGGACGGGCGTGATGTGTGCGTCCCGGTACCAGCGGGGCGCGGGACGGGCGTGATGTGTGCGTCCCGGTACGAGCGGGGCGCGGGACGGGCGTGATGTGTGCGTCCCGGTACGAGCGGGGCGCGGGACGGGCTCGGAATCCCACGCCCGCCAGGGCGCAGGGACGGGGTCCGGGGCGGAGCCCCGAAAGCTGTGCCACGCCGAGGGTCCCCCCACGCCCGCCAGGGCATGGGGGAGGTCGGGGAGCGGGGATTCGCGGCGGAGCCCCCGCAACCGGCTTCCGGGGGCGGAGCCCTCAGTTCGGGAAGGGAAGGGGCGGGGCGGCGCGGGGCGGGGACAAGGCCCCCCGCAGGCGTCCCGGGCCGAGGACGCGGGCGCCGCCGTCGCCGTCCGGCCGCACTCCGTGCCCCGGTAGATTGGCCCGCCGTGACCGCAACCCTGATCTGGATCCTCGTCGCGCTCGTCGTCATCGGCCTCTACCTGAGCTGGACCGCCGGCCGCCTCGACCGCCTGCACGCGCGGATCGACGCCGCCCGTGCCGCCCTGGACGCCCAGCTTCTGCGCAGGGCCTCGGTCACCCAGGAGCTGGCCACATCGGGCGTGCTCGATCCGGCTGCGTCGATCGTGCTGTACGAGGCCGCGCACGCCGCCCGCCAGGCCGACGAGGAGCACCGCGAGGTCGCCGAGAGCGAGCTGAGCCAGGCCTTGCGGGCCGTCTTCGGGGAGCCGGAGCAGATGGAGGCGGTACGCGAGGCGCCCGGCGGCGAGGAGGCCGCGAACGAGCTCGCGGCGGCGGTACGGCGCGTACCCATGGCCCGTCGGTTCCACAACGACTCCGTGCGCGCGGCAAGGGCACTGCGCCGGCACCGCAAGGTCCGCTGGTTCCGCCTGGCGGGCCACGCGCCGTTCCCGATGGCGTTCGAGATGGACGACGAGCCGCCCACGGCGCTGGCGGACCGTCCCTGACCAGCCCTCCGGGCTCCTCGGCCGCCCGCTGCGAGCGGCAGCTCGTCGCCGGACGTTCGCCCCCGTTCTGCCGAAAAGGAGCCACACGCTACACATTGGCACTTGCAGTGGCCTGCTGCCGGACGGTTTCCTCTTCGGAGCACCAACCCGTCGTCACCGAGTGAGGTCGATCGTGTCCAGCACGTTCTCCAATTCCCCGCAGGCCCCCGAGACCGGCACCGCACGCGTCAAGCGCGGCATGGCCGAGCAGCTCAAGGGCGGCGTGATCATGGACGTGGTCAACGCCGAGCAGGCGAAGATCGCCGAGGACGCGGGCGCCGTCGCCGTCATGGCCCTGGAGCGGGTCCCGGCCGACATCCGCAAGGACGGCGGCGTGGCCCGGATGTCCGACCCGAACATGATCGAGGAGATCACCGAGGCGGTCTCCATCCCGGTCATGGCCAAGTCCCGGATCGGCCACTTCGTCGAGGCCCAGGTCCTGCAGTCCCTCGGCGTCGACTACATCGACGAGTCCGAGGTGCTGACCCCGGCCGACGAGGTCAACCACTCCGACAAGTGGGCCTTCACGACCCCGTTCGTCTGCGGTGCCACCAACCTGGGCGAGGCCCTGCGCCGCATCGCCGAGGGCGCGGCCATGATCCGCTCGAAGGGCGAGGCCGGCACCGGCAACGTCGTCGAGGCCGTGCGCCACCTGCGCCAGATCAAGAACGAGATCGGCCACCTGCGCGCCCTCGACCACAACGAGCTGTACGCCGCCGCCAAGGAGCTGCGCGCCCCGTACGAGCTCGTCGCCGAGGTCGCCCAGCTCGGGAAGCTTCCGGTCGTCCTGTTCTCCGCCGGTGGTGTCGCCACTCCCGCCGACGCCGCGCTGATGCGCCAGCTCGGCGCCGAGGGCGTCTTCGTCGGCTCCGGCATCTTCAAGTCGGGCGACCCGGCCAAGCGCGCCGCCGCCATCGTGAAGGCCACCACCTTCTACGACGACCCGAAGATCATCGCGGACGCCTCCCGCAACCTGGGCGAGGCCATGGTCGGCATCAACTGCGACACCCTGCCCGAGACCGAGCGCTACGCGAACCGTGGCTGGTAACCACCCATGAGCACCCCCGTGATCGGTGTCCTGGCTCTTCAGGGCGACGTACGGGAGCACCTGATCGCCCTGGCCACGGCCGACGCCGTGGCCAGGCCGATCCGGCGCCCCGAGGAGCTCGCCGAGGTCGACGGCCTCGTCATACCGGGCGGCGAGTCCACCACCATCTCCAAGCTGGCCCATCTCTTCGGCATGATGGAGCCGCTGCGTGAGCGTGTGCGCGCGGGGATGCCGGTGTACGGCACCTGCGCCGGTCTGATCATGCTCGCCGAGAAGATACTCGACCCGCGCTCGGGCCAGGAGACGATCGGCGGCATCGACATGATCGTGCGCCGCAACGCCTTCGGCCGCCAGAACGAGTCCTTCGAGGCCGCCGTGGCCGTCAAGGGCGTGGACACCCCCGTCGAGGGAGTCTTCATCCGCGCCCCGTGGGTCGAGTCGGTCGGCGCCGCGGCCGAGGTGCTCGCGGAGCACGACGGCCACATCGTCGCCGTACGGCAGGGAAACGCGCTCGCGACGTCGTTCCACCCGGAACTGACCGGAGACCACCGCGTGCACGCGCTGTTCGTCGACATGGTGCGCGCCGCGCACTGATCCGACCCCGGTAGGATCACAGGCGAACACAGCAGAGATTGGTTACGCGAAGGAGACAGGCAGATGTCCGGCCACTCTAAATGGGCCACGACGAAGCACAAGAAGGCCGTGATCGACGCCAGGCGCGGCAAGCTCTTCGCGAAGCTGATCAAGAATGTCGAGGTCGCGGCGCGCACGGGCGGCGCCGACATCGACGGCAACCCGACCCTCTTCGACGCCATCCAGAAGGCGAAGAAGAGCTCGGTCCCGAACAAGAACATCGACTCGGCGGTCAAGCGTGGAGCCGGTCTCGAGGCCGGCGGCGCCGACTACGAGACCATCATGTACGAAGGCTACGGCCCGAACGGTGTCGCGGTGCTCATCGAGTGCCTCACCGACAACCGCAACCGCGCCGCCTCCGACGTCCGCGTGGCCATGACCCGCAACGGCGGCTCCATGGCCGACCCCGGCTCCGTGTCGTACCTCTTCAACCGCAAGGGCGTCGTGGTCCTGCCCAAGGGTGAGCTGTCCGAGGACGACGTCCTGGGCGCGGTCCTGGACGCGGGCGCCGAAGAGGTCAACGACCTCGGCGAGAACTTCGAGGTCATCAGCGAGGCCACGGACCTGGTCGCGGTCCGCAGCGCCCTCCAGGAGGCCGGGATCGACTACGAGTCGGCCGAGGCCAGCTTCGTCCCGACCATGCAGGTCGAGCTGGACGAGGAAGGCGCCCGCAAGATCTTCAAGCTGATCGACGCGCTGGAGGACAGCGACGACGTGCAGAACGTCTTCGCCAACTTCGACGTGTCGGACGACGTCATGGAGAAGGTCGACGCCTGATCCCGCTTCGCACGACGGGCCGACGGGGGCATTCCTCGTCGGCCCGTCGCGTTGTCGGCCGCTGTCAGTGCGAGCCGATAGCCTGCACGAACTGGGGGTACCTCCCGGCGGTGGCCGGGGCAGAACGACGAAGGGGTGGGCGCGTGCGTGTTCTGGGCGTGGACCCGGGGCTGACCCGGTGCGGCATCGGCGTGGTCGAGGGCGTCGCGGGCCGACCGCTGACGATGCTCGGCGTCGGTGTCGTCCGCACCCCGGCCGACGCCGACATCGGCCACCGGCTCGTCGCCATCGAGCGCGGCATCGAGGAATGGCTGGACACGCACAGGCCCGAACTGGTCGCGGTCGAGCGGGTGTTCAGCCAGCACAACGTGCGTACGGTCATGGGCACGGCGCAGGCGAGCGCGGTCGCCATGCTGTGTGCCTCCCGCCGTGGACTGCCCGTCGCGCTCCACACGCCCAGCGAGGTCAAGGCCGCCGTCACCGGCAGCGGCCGCGCCGAGAAGGCCCAGGTCGGCGCCATGGTGACCCGGCTCCTGCGGCTCGACGCACCGCCGAAGCCGGCCGACGCCGCCGACGCGCTCGCCCTCGCCATCTGCCACATCT
Organism: Streptomyces sp. NPDC002133; assembly: GCF_040296405.1. Taxonomy (NCBI): domain Bacteria; kingdom Bacillati; phylum Actinomycetota; class Actinomycetes; order Kitasatosporales; family Streptomycetaceae; genus Streptomyces; species Streptomyces sp. NPDC002133. The sequence goes on from NZ_JBEOXF010000003.1 coordinate 252,927, forward strand.
GGCGCGCCCCCGCCCACAACCGCCTCCAGCAGGCGGTCGCCGCACACCACGCACTGAAAGGGCGTACCGCATGATCGCCTTTGTGAGCGGCCCGGTCGCCGCTCTCGCTCCGACGACCGCCGTGATCGAGGTCGGTGGCATCGGCATGGCTGTGCAGTGCACGCCGAACACGCTCTCGGAGCTGAGGGTCGGTCAGGAGGCCAGGCTCGCCACGTCGTTGGTCGTCAGGGAGGACTCACTGACGCTGTACGGCTTCGCGGACGACGACGAGCGCCAGGTCTTCGAGCTGCTCCAGACCGCGAGCGGCGTCGGCCCGCGCCTCGCCCAGGCGATGCTCGCCGTGCACAGCCCGGACGCTCTGCGCCTCGCCGTGGCCACGGATGACGAGAAGGCGCTGACCGCCGTGCCGGGCATCGGCAAGAAGGGCGCCCAGAAGCTGCTCCTGGAGCTGAAGGACCGCCTCGGCGAGCCCATCGGCTCCTCGGCGCGCGCCGGGGGAGCGCCCGTCAGCCAGTCGTGGCGCGACCAGCTGCACGCCGCCCTGATCGGCCTCGGATACGCCGGCCGTGAGGCCGACGAGGCGGTCGTCGCGGTGACGCCGCAGGCGGAGGCGGCAGCCGGTGAGCCGCATGTCGGCCGGCTGCTCAAGGCCGCCCTCCAGACCCTGAACCGCACCCGCTGACGCCGCGCCCCGCACGGGGCGGGACCAGACACCGAGACCGACCGTCCGGCACCGAGACCGATCGCCGGGCACCATCCGACCGCCAGCCGCCATGACCGGCCACCGGCGATCCGCCCACGCCGTATCGCCGGCCGCGGACCGGGGCCGGCCCGAGAAGGACCGCGAGGCACACCTCATGGATTGGGACGACACCAGCAGCGAGACGTCGGCCGCCGCCGCGGCCGACCGCCTCGTCGGGGCATCCGCCGACGGCGAGGACCAAGCCGTCGAGGCCGCCCTGCGACCCAAGTCGCTGGACGAGTTCGTCGGTCAGGAGCGCGTGCGCGAGCAGCTCGACCTTGTCCTGAAAGCGGCCCTCGCACGCGGTGCCACCGCCGACCACGTCCTGCTCTCCGGCGCACCCGGACTCGGCAAGACCACCCTCTCCATGATCATCGCCGCGGAGATGGGCGCCCCGATCCGCATCACCTCGGGGCCCGCCATCCAGCACGCGGGCGACCTGGCCGCCATCCTGTCGTCCCTCCAGGAGGGCGAGGTCCTCTTCCTCGACGAGATCCACCGCATGTCCCGGCCCGCCGAGGAGATGCTCTACATGGCGATGGAGGACTTCCGCGTCGACGTGATCGTCGGCAAGGGCCCCGGCGCCACCGCCATCCCGCTGGAGCTGCCGCCGTTCACCCTGGTCGGCGCCACCACGCGCGCAGGGCTGCTGCCCCCGCCGCTGCGCGACCGCTTCGGCTTCACCGCGCACATGGAGTTCTACGAGCCCGCCGAGCTGGAGCGCGTCATCCACCGCTCGGCCCGGCTCCTCGACCTGGAGGTGGACACCGAAGGCGCCGCGGAGATCGCCGGCAGGTCCCGCGGCACGCCCCGTATCGCCAACCGGCTGCTCCGCCGTGTCCGGGACTACGCCCAGGTCAAGGCCGACGGGAGGATCACCCGCGACATCGCCGCCGTGGCCCTCGGCGTCTACGAGGTCGACGGCCGCGGGCTCGACCGGCTCGACCGGGCCGTGCTCCAGGCCCTGCTCAAGCTGTTCGGCGGCGGACCCGTCGGACTGTCCACGCTGGCCGTGGCCGTGGGGGAGGAGCGCGAGACGGTCGAGGAGGTCGCCGAGCCCTTCCTCGTACGGGAGGGACTGCTCGCCCGCACCCCGCGTGGCCGGATCGCGACACCCGCGGCATGGGCCCATCTCGGCCTCGTACCGCCCCAGCACGGCGGCGGAGCGAACGGCGCGGGCGCAAGCGGACAACAGGGTCTGTTCGGGACGTGACGGCGCGGAGGGTCGCCGGGCCGGGAACCACGGTGCCATGCTGGGCGTTGTTCCAACGATGCGGACTCGCTTAGACTCCGCCGATGCCGCCCTTCAGGGTCGGCTTGCCCACCCCCGTAGATCAGGCCGCTCCCCGGCGCGGTCGTGCGAAGGAATTCCGTCCCGTGGATATCGTGACCCTCCTCCCCTTCATCGTGCTCATCGGGGCCATGTTCCTGATGACCCGCTCCGCCAAGAAGAAGCAGCAGGCGGCGGCGAACATGCGGAACCAGATGCAGCCCGGCACGGGTGTGCGGACCATCGGCGGTCTGTACGCCACCGTCAAGGAGGTCAACGACGACACGGTCGTCCTCGAGGCCGCGCCCGGCGTCCACCTCGTCTTCGCGAAGAACGCCATCGGTGCGGTCCTCGATGACGCCGAGTACAACCGGATCGTGCACGGCGACGATGACGACGCTCTCAAGAGCGACACCCCGGTCGTCCCGGACGACGCCTCCTCGCTGACCGAGGACGCCAAGGACGACAAGATCGACCTGGGCAAGAAGGACGCCGAGGCGGAAGGCGCCGGCTCCGCGCCCGAGGCCAAGGACGCCAAGGACGCCAAGGACGACGAGAAGACCGACGGCGACACCGACGCGAAGTAACAGCGACCGGGGACCGCGGGACGCCCACCGGCGACGACCGCGGTCCCCCGTTCGTGCCGAACACTGCGGGGGCAGGTCCCCACAACACTTCGTGGCCGCCCCGTCGCACACCCGGCGCGGTGCGGTTGGACAGGGAGAATCGAGAAGGTGGCAGCACCGAAGAAGGGCCGAAAGGCGCCGGGAGGTCAGGGGAGGCCGGGGCGCACCCTCGCGCTGATGCTGATCGTCATGGCCGCTCTCCTCGGCGGGATGTTCTGGTCCGGGGACACCACACCGCGACTGGGTATCGACCTCGCGGGCGGTACGACGATCACGCTCAAGGCCGTGGCGGAGCCCGGCAAGGAGAGCGCGGTCAACGAGACCAACATGAACACTGCGGTCAGCATCATCGAACGCCGTGTCAATGGTCTGGGAGTCTCCGAGGCCGAGGTCCAGACCCAGGGCCGCGAGAACATCATCGTCAACATCCCCAAGGGGACGAACTCGGAGCAGGCCCAGAAGCAGGTGGGCACCACGGCCCAGCTGTACTTCCGGCCCGTGCTGAACGTCGCGGCCGGTGGTCCCGTGGCGCCGGAGCCCTCCGCGAGCACTTCTCCGAGCGCCGGTGACGACGGCAAGGACAAGGCGACCGCCCCGTCCGGTACGCCGACCGCCAGCCCCACCACGCAGGGACGTGCCGTCACCGACGCCCTGAAGGCGCCTTCGCCCACGCCGACCGGCTCCGCGCCGACCCCGCCGGCTGCGACGCCGACGCCGCCGCCTGCCGACCCGGCGACCGCCGCGCTCCAGCAGAAGTTCACCGAGCTGGACTGCCTCGACCAGAAGGCCCGTGTCGACGCGGCCAGGGGTGCCAAGCCCGAGGACACCATCGTCGCCTGCGGCAAGAACAGCGCGGACCAGTGGGAGAAGTACCTCCTGGGCCCGGCCGAGGTCGACGGTCAGGACGTCGACAGCGCCAAGGGCGTGCTGGACCCGCAGCGCGGCATGTGGATCGTCCAGATGGACTTCACGAGCGAGGGCTCGAAGAAGTTCTCCAAGATCACCGGCAAGCTGTCGCAGCAGCCTTCGCCGCAGAACCAGTTCGCGATCGTTCTCGACGGCGATGTCGTCTCGGCCCCGCAGGTCAACCAGACGCTCAGCGCCAATGCCGAGATCTCCGGCAGTTTCACCCAGCAGTCCGCCCAGGACCTGGGCAACATCCTCAGCTACGGTGCGCTTCCGCTGAGCTTCAACCAGGAGACGGTCACCACCGTCACCGCCGCGCTCGGCGGTGAGCAGCTCAAGGCCGGCCTCATCGCGGGCGCCATCGGCCTCGCGCTCGTCGTGATCTACCTGGTGGTCTACTACCGCGGTCTGTCGGTCGTCGCCCTGCTCAGCCTCATGGTCTCGGCGATCCTCACGTACTCCCTGATGGCGCTGCTCGGCCCGGCCATCGGCTTCGCGCTGAACCTCCCGGCGGTCTGCGGCGCCATCGTGGCGATCGGTATCACCGCCGACTCGTTCATCGTGTACTTCGAGCGCATCCGTGACGAGATCCGCGAGGGCAGGACGCTGCGCCCGGCCGTCGAGCGTGCCTGGCCGCGCGCCCGGCGCACGATCCTGGTGTCCGACTTCGTGTCGTTCCTCGCCGCCGCCGTGCTCTTCATCGTCACGGTCGGCAAGGTCCAGGGCTTCGCGTTCACGCTCGGCCTGACCACCCTGCTCGACGTCGTCGTGGTGTTCTTCTTCACCAAGCCGCTGATGACGCTCCTCGCCCGCAGGAAGTTCTTCGCGAACGGTCACCCCTGGTCCGGACTGGACCCGAAGCGGCTCGGCGCCAAGCCGCCGCTGCGCCGCTCGCGCCGTGTCTCCGCCCCCATCGACCCGAAGGAGGCGTGAGATGTCGCGTCTCGGCACCATCGGCGCCAGGCTCTACCGCGGCGAGGTCGGCTACGACTTCATCGGCAAGCGGAAGATCTGGTACGCCGTCTCGATCCTGATCACCATCACGGCCATCGTCGGCCTGGCGGTGCGGGGTCTCAACATGGGCATCGAGTTCAAGGGCGGTGCCGTCTTCACCACCCCGAAGACGAGCGTGTCCGTCTCCCAGGCCCAGGAGTACGCGCAGGAGGCCTCCGGGCACCCCGCAATCGTGCAGGAGCTCGGCAACGACACGCTGCGCATCCAGGTCAGCGAGCTGACCACCGCCGAGGCCGGCGAGGTGGGCAAGCAGCTCGCCCAGGACATGGGCATCAAGGGCGAGATCAACGCGGAGCTGGTCGGCCCCAGCTGGGGTGAGCAGATCGCGAACAAGGCGTGGACCGGCCTCGGCGTGTTCATGCTCCTCGTGGTGATCTATCTGGCGATCGCCTTCGAATGGCGCATGGCCGTCGCCGCCCTCATCGCCCTGATCCACGACATCACGATCACGGTCGGTATCTACGCCCTGGTCGGGTTCGAGGTCACGCCGGGTACGGTGATCGGTCTGCTGACCATTCTCGGTTATTCGCTGTACGACACGGTGGTCGTCTTCGACAGCCTCAAGGAGGGCACGAAGGACATCACCAAGCAGACCCGCTGGACGTACAGCGAGATCGCCAACCGTTCCATCAACGGCACGCTGGTGCGCTCGATCAACACCACGGTCGTGGCGCTCCTGCCGGTCGCCGGTCTGCTGTTCATCGGCGGTGGCTTCCTCGGCGCGGGCATGCTCAACGACATCTCGCTGTCGCTGTTCGTCGGTCTCGCGGCCGGTGCGTACTCGTCGATCTTCATCGCCACTCCGCTGGTCGCCGACCTGAAGGAGCGCGAGCCGCAGATGAAGGCCCTGAAGAAGCGGGTCCTCGCCAAGCGCGCGGCCGCCGCCAAGGGCGAGTCCGCCGACGACGCCGACGCGGAGGGTGCTGCGGCCGAGTCGTACGACGACGTTCCGGATGCGGCCACGGCCGCCGGCACCGTCGTCGGTCAGCGCGGCCGCGGCCACGGCCGCCCCTCGTCGGGGAAGCGCCGGTGACCGAGAGCAGGCGGGAGCTGCTGCTCAGCCGCATCCGTGACGTGCCGGACTATCCGAAGCCGGGCGTGATGTTCAAGGACATCACGCCGCTGCTCGCGGACCCGGCCGCGTTCACGGTGCTGACGGAGAGCCTCGCCGAGCTGTGCGCACGCCACGGCGCGACGAAGATCGTCGGCCTCGAGGCCCGCGGCTTCATCCTGGCCGCGCCCGTCGCGGTCCGGGCCGGCATCGGGTTCGTGCCCGTACGCAAGGCGGGCAAGCTCCCCGGAGCCACCCTGTCGCAGGCGTACGAGCTGGAGTACGGCACGGCCGAGATCGAGGTGCACGCCGAGGACCTCGGCGCGGACGACCGCGTCATGGTCATCGACGACGTCCTCGCCACCGGCGGCACGGCGGAGGCCTCGCTGGAGCTGATCCGCCGGGCCGGCGCCGAGGTCGCGGGCGTCGCGATCCTCATGGAGCTGGGCTTTCTCGGCGGGCGTGCCCGCCTGGAGCCCGCCCTGCGCGGCGCCCCGCTCGAGGCTCTGATCACGCTCTGAGCGTCTCAGGACCCGCAAACGGCGGTACGGAACGGGCATCCGGGAACACCGGGTGCCCGTTCCTCGTTGTGGACAGTCCCCCGTCCCGGGGCGAGGTGAACGCCCGAGGTCGATACGATGGCCTTTCCGGGCCTGACCGGGGGACCCGGATCCGCACGAGGAGTGCTCTTGCCAGACGAGGCCCAGCCCGCCACCGCGCAGCCCGAGCGACAGGCCGACAAGGCTGTGGCGGACCCTGTCACGCCCGAGAAGAAGTCCGCGGACAGCGCCGGGTCCGTGGCCCCGACGGAGCGTGCGAACGGCTCGGCCCCCGCTCCCACCCCGGTGACCGCCCCGAAGCCGCCGCCCGCCCCTCCGACGCGCTCGGGCGGTTCGTCGAACCGGGTCCGCGCCCGCCTCGCCCGTCTCGGCGTCCAGCGCTCCAGCCCGTACAACCCGGTCCTCGAGCCCCTGCTGCGGATCGTCCGGAGCAACGACCCGAAGATCGAGAGCTCGACGCTGCGCCAGATCGAGCGGGCCTACCAGGTCGCCGAGCGCTGGCACCGCGGGCAGAAGCGCAAGAGCGGCGACCCGTACATCACGCATCCGCTCGCCGTCACCACCATCCTCGCCGAGCTCGGCATGGACCCCGCGACCCTGATGGCGGGACTCCTGCACGACACCGTCGAGGACACCGAGTACGGCCTGGACACGCTGCGCCGCGACTTCGGCGACCAGGTCGCCCTGCTCGTCGACGGCGTCACCAAGCTGGACAAGGTCAAGTTCGGCGAGGCCGCGCAGGCCGAGACCGTACGCAAGATGGTCGTCGCCATGGCCAAGGACCCGCGCGTCCTGGTCATCAAGCTCGCCGACCGTCTGCACAACATGCGGACGATGCGCTACCTCAAGCGGGAGAAGCAGGAGAAAAAGGCCCGCGAGACCCTGGAGATCTACGCCCCGCTGGCGCACCGGCTGGGCATGAACACCATCAAGTGGGAGCTGGAGGACCTCGCCTTCGCGATCCTCTACCCCAAGATGTACGACGAGATCGTGCGGCTCGTCGCCGAGCGCGCGCCCAAGCGCGACGAGTACCTCGCCATAGTGACCGACGAGGTCCAGTCCGACCTGCGCGCCGCCCGCATCAAGGCCACCGTCACCGGCCGCCCGAAGCACTACTACAGCGTTTACCAGAAGATGATCGTCCGCGGCCGTGACTTCGCGGAGATCTACGATCTGGTCGGCATCCGCGTCCTCGTCGACACCGTCCGCGACTGCTACGCGGCGCTCGGCACCGTCCACGCCCGCTGGAACCCGGTTCCGGGGCGGTTCAAGGACTACATCGCGATGCCGAAGTTCAACATGTACCAGTCGCTGCACACGACGGTCATCGGACCCAACGGCAAGCCCGTCGAACTCCAGATCCGGACGTTCGACATGCACCGCCGCGCCGAGTACGGCATCGCCGCGCACTGGAAGTACAAGCAGGAAGCCGTCGCCGGCGCCTCCAAGATTCGCACAGACGTCCCGAAGGCGACGGGCAAGGACAAGGACGCCATCAACGACATGGCGTGGCTGCGGCAACTCCTCGACTGGCAGAAGGAGACCGAGGACCCGGGCGAGTTCCTGGAGTCCCTGCGCTTCGACCTGTCCCGCAACGAGGTCTTCGTCTTCACGCCGAAGGGCGACGTCATAGCGCTCCCCGCGGGCGCCACCCCCGTCGACTTCGCGTACGCCGTCCACACCGAGGTCGGCCACCGCACCATAGGCGCACGCGTCAACGGCCGCCTCGTACCGCTCGAATCCACCCTGGACAACGGCGACTTGGTGGAGGTCTTCACCTCCAAGGCCACCGGCGCCGGCCCCTCCCGCGACTGGCTCGGCTTCGTCAAGTCGCCGCGGGCGAGGAACAAGATCCGGGCCTGGTTCTCCAAGGAGCGCCGGGACGAGGCGATCGAGCAGGGCAAGGACGCCATCGCCCGCGCCATGCGCAAGCAGAACCTGCCGATCCAGCGCATCCTCACCGGCGACTCGCTGGTGACGCTGGCGCACGAGATGCGGTACCCGGACATCTCCTCGCTGTACGCGGCGATCGGTGAGGGCCATGTCGCCGCGCAGGGCGTCGTCCAGAAGCTCGTCCAGGCCCTCGGCGGCGAGGAGGCCGCCACCGAGGACATCGCCGAGTCCGTCCCGCCGTCCCGCACCCGCGGGCGCAAGCGTCGCGCCGCCGCCGACCCCGGTGTCGTCGTCAAGGGCGTCGACGACGTCTGGGTGAAGCTCGCCCGCTGCTGCACGCCCGTCCCCGGCGACCCCATCATCGGTTTCGTCACCCGCGGCAGCGGCGTCTCGGTCCACCGGGCGGACTGCGTCAACGTGGACTCGCTCTCCCAGCAGCCCGAGCGGATCCTCGACGTCGAATGGGCGCCCACCCAGTCCTCGGTCTTCCTGGTCGCCATACAGGTCGAGGCCCTGGACCGCTCCAGGCTCCTCTCGGACGTCACCCGCGTGCTGTCGGACCAGCACGTCAACATCCTGTCGGCGGCCGTCCAGACCTCCCGAGACCGCGTCGCCACCTCCCGCTTCACCTTCGAGATGGGCGACCCCAAGCACCTCGGTCATGTCCTCAAGGCGGTCCGGGGCGTGGAGGGTGTGTACGACGTGTACCGGGTGACCTCGGCACGCAGGCCGTGACTCCGAGCCCGTCCTGCGGTCGCAGACGGCCCCACGAACCGCCCGGCCCACGCACCACGGGCTGACGGGCTCACCGGCCGGTAACGGACGACGAGCCCGCCGCGCACGGCCGAAGGGCCCGGCAGCAACCTCGCTGCCGGGCCCTTCGCCGCGCTGCGGGCGACCGTCAGCCGCCGAACTCCTCCAGGCCCTTCAGCGCCTGGTCCAACAGCGCCTGCCGGCCCTCGAGCTCCTTCGCCAGCTTGTCCGCCCTGGCGTTGTTGCCCGTGGCACGCGCCGCGTCGATCTGCTGACGCAGCTTGTCGACCGCCGCCTGCAGCTGGCCGGTCAGACCCGCGGCACGCGCCCGCGCCTCCGGGTTGGTGCGGCGCCACTCGGCCTCCTCGGCCTCCTGGATCGCCCGCTCCACCGCGTGCATCCGGCCCTCGACCTTCGGGCGGGCGTCGCGCGGGACATGCCCGATGGCCTCCCAACGCTCGTTGATGGAACGGAAGGCGGCACGGGCAGCCTTCAGATCCGTCACCGGCACGAGCTTCTCGGCCTCGGCCGCCAGCTCCTCCTTGAGCTTCAGGTTCTCCGTCTGCTCCGCGTCCCGCTCGGCGAAGACCCCGCTGCGCGCGGCGAAGAAGACGTCCTGGGCGCCGCGGAAGCGGTTCCACAGGTCGTCCTCGTGCTCGCGCTGGGCGCGGCCCGCGGCCTTCCACTCCGTCATCAGCTCGCGGTAGCGCGCGGCCGTGTTGCCCCAGTCCGTCGAACCGGACAGCGCCTCGGCCTCGGCGACCAGCCGCTCCTTGGTCTGCCGGGCCACCTCGCGCTGCGCGTCCAGCGAGGCGAAGTGCGCCTTGCGGCGCTTGGAGAACGCCGAGCGCGCGTGCGAGAAACGGTGCCACAGCTCGTCGTCGGACTTCCGGTCGAGCCGGGGCAGGCCCTTCCAGGTGTCCACCAGCGCGCGCAACCGCTCGCCGGCCGCCCGCCACTGCTCGCTCTGCGCCAGCTCCTCGGCCTCCGTGACCAGCTCCTCCTTGGCGCGCCTGGCCTCGTCGGTCTGCTTGGCCTTCTGCGCCTTGCGCTCCTCACGGCGCGCCTCGACGGTCGCGACGAGCGCGTCCAGGCGCTTGCGCAGGGCGTCGAGGTCACCGACGGCGTGATGCTCGTCGAGCTGGTGACGGATGTGATCGATGGCGGCCATCGCATCCTTGGCCGACAGATCGGTGGTCTTCACCCGCTTCTCGAGGAGGCCGATTTCGACAACCAAGCCCTCGTACTTGCGCTCGAAGTAGGCCAGTGCCTCCTCGGGAGTTCCGGCCTGCCACGATCCGACGACCTGCTCGCCCTCGGAAGTCCGCACGTACACGGTGCCCGTCTCGTCGACGCGGCCCCACGGGTCGCTGCTCACAGCGCCTCCTCCACATGATGCCTGCGAGGGGGGTGCTCCCCCTGGGCATCGTCCACAGTTTCCTGGACGGGCCTCGCCCGTCTTCCACAGCGCGAGTCAGCCCGCGCTGCACAACGCCAATCTAGGCGACCGGCCGCCCGGCTGTCCGCACTCGGCGCCGCCGAATTCGCCGGGTCACCCCTTGCTGACCGCCACCTTCTTGACCGTGACCGCCTTCTTGGGAGCGCCGTCCGTGGCGCCGCCGTCGACTCCCCCCGCCGCGACCGTCTTGACCGTGTTCAGGCCGGTCGTGTCCATGGTTCCGAACGGCGTGTAACCGGGGGGCAGTTTGCTGTCCTTCCAGACCAGGAAGAACTGGCTGCCGCCACTGTTCGGCTGTCCGGTGTTCGCCATCGCCACCGTGCCGGCCTTGTACGTCACCGTGCCGTCCGCTCCCGCCTTGCCGAGCCCCGTCAGGTTCTCGTCCGGGATCGTGTAGCCGGGACCGCCGGTGCCGTCGCCCTTCGGGTCGCCGCACTGCAGTACGAAGATGCCGTCCGTGGTGAGCCGGTGACACTTCGTGCTGTCGAAGAAGCCCTTGTCCGCGAGGTGCTTGAACGAGTTCACGGTGCGCGGCGTCTTCGCGGCGTCCATCGCGACGGAGATGTCGCCCTGGCTCGTCTTGAGCGACATCGTGTACTTGGCCTTCGCGTCGATGGCCATGGCCGGCTCGGGCGCGCTGCTCTCGCTCGCCGTGGGGGAGGGCGTGGACTGCGCCGCCGCGTCGCTGCCCTCGGAGCCGCCGTCCGAGAGGCCGACCGAGGCGTACGCCGCCGCACCGGCGGCCAGTGCCACGGCGAGTGCCGCGGCGATGACCGTGTTGCGGCGCTTCGCCTTGTGTCGCGCCTCCTCCCGGCGCTGCTGCTGCCGCTCGAACTTCTCCCTGGCGAGCTGCCGCCGCCGCTGATCGCTGCTGACCACCGGGTCTTCTCCTCGTGATGGTGTGATCTATCCGGGCGAGTGTGCCCGTACCGTATACGGGTTGGCTGTGAAATGAGCAGCGCCGGTAGGCTCTGACCTGTTGCAATTCGATACAGCAACTTCCCCGTCGGACGACATATCGAGGACGATCGTGCTTATTGCCGGGTTCCCCGCAGGGGCCTGGGGGACCAACTGTTACCTGGTCGCCCCGGCCGCAGGCGAGGAGTGCGTGATCATCGACCCGGGCCACCAGGCCGCCCAGGGAGTCGAGGAGACGCTCAAGAAGCATCGGCTCAAGCCCGTCGCCGTGATGCTCACCCATGGCCACATCGACCATGTCGCCTCCGTCGTCCCGGTCTGCGGAGCCCATGACGTACCGGCGTGGATCCACCCCTCCGACCGGTACATGATGAGCGATCCGGAGAAGTCCCTCGGCCGCTCCATCGGGATGCCGCTCATGGGCGAGCTGACGGTGGGGGAGCCGGACGACGTCCGCGAGCTGACGGACGGCGCCTCGCTGAAGCTCGCCGGTCTCGAGCTGACCGTGTCGCACGCGCCCGGCCATACGAAGGGGTCGGTGACCTTCGGCCTGCCCGAGGCGGCGGCCAACTCACAAGATCAGGGGCGTCCGCCGGTCTTCTTCTCGGGCGACCTGCTCTTCGCCGGCTCCATCGGACGCACCGACCTGCCCGGCGGTGACATGGCCGAGATGCTCGACTCGCTGGCCCGCGTGTGCCTGCCCCTCGACGACTCGACCGTGGTGCTGTCCGGCCACGGCCCCCAGACGACCATCGGCCGCGAGCGCGCCACCAACCCGTACCTGCGGGAGGTGGCCTCCGGCCAGGGAGACGGAACGACCGCCGCTCCCCGACGAGGAATGTGACGAGACCTTCGTGACTACTTTCCAGGCCCCCAAGGGCACGTACGACCTGATCCCGCCGGACTCCGCGAAGTACCTCGCGGTGCGCGAGGCGATCGCCGCGCCGCTGCGGAACTCCGGTTACGGGTACATCGAGACGCCGGGCTTCGAGAGCGTCGAGCTGTTCGCGCGCGGTGTCGGCGAGTCCACCGACATCGTCACCAAGGAGATGTACGCCTTCGAGACGAAGGGCGGCGACAAGCTCGCCCTGCGCCCCGAGGGCACCGCCTCCGTGCTGCGCGCGGCCCTGGAGGCCAACCTGCACAAGACGGGCAACCTCCCGGTCAAGCTCTGGTACTCGGGCTCGTACTACCGCTACGAGCGCCCGCAGAAGGGCCGATACAGGCACTTCTCGCAGGTCGGCGCCGAGGCGATCGGTGCCGAGGACCCGGCGCTCGACGCCGAGCTGATCATCCTGGCCGACCAGGCGTACCGTTCGCTCGGCCTGCGGAACTTCCGCATCCTGCTGAACTCGCTGGGCGACAAGGAGTGTCGTCCCGTCTACCGTGACGCGCTCCAGGGGTTCCTCCGCGGGCTCGACCTGGACGAGGACACCCGGCGCCGCGTCGACATCAACCCGCTGCGGGTCCTCGACGACAAGCGCGACGCGGTCCAGAAGCAGCTCGTCGGCGCGCCGCTGCTGCGCGACTACCTATGCGACGCGTGCAAGGCGTACCACGAGGAGGTGCGCGAGCTGCTCGCCGCCGCGGGTGTGACGTACGAGGACGACGAGAAGCTGGTGCGCGGCCTCGACTACTACACGCGCACGACGTTCGAGTTCGTCCACGACGGTCTCGGCTCGCAGTCCGCGGTGGGCGGTGGCGGTCGCTACGACGGCCTCTCCGAGATGATCGGCGGGCCCGCGCTGCCGTCGGTGGGCTGGGCACTCGGCGTGGACCGCACGGTCCTGGCGCTGGAGGCCGAGGGCATCGAGCTCGAACTCCCCTCCAGCACCAGCGTGTTCGCCGTCCCGCTGGGCGAGGAGGCCCGCCGGGTGCTGTTCGGTGTCGTCACCGCGCTGCGCAAGGCCGGGGTCGCGGCGGACTTCTCGTACGGCGGCAAGGGCCTCAAGGGCGCGATGAAGAACGCGAACCGCAGCGGTGCGCGGTACACGATCGTCGCCGGCGAGCGGGACCTTGCGGAGGGCGTGGTCCAGCTCAAGGACATGGAGTCCGGCGAGCAGACCGCGGTGCCCGTGGACGCGGTGATCGCGGAGATCCGGGCGAAGCTCGCCTGAGCGGTTTCCCGGGTGGATTCCGGGCGGCCGCCGCGCGGATTCCTGAGCGGATGTCGAGCGGACGTTCCGCGGACGGGCCCGGGCCGGGACGACCGGCCCGCGCCCGTCCGTGTGTCCGGCCTTATGTCCACCGAACGGTGGACACGGCCCGCAGTGCGGCAGAATGACCGTGCCAGCAGCCACCGAGTGATGGAAACAGCGATATGACGACTGCAGCGGTTGACGGCGTGTCCTCCGGCCAGGAATCGGAGAGCGCGCGCGGCAGGGTCGGAGGCAGCCGCGCCCTCGCATGGCTGCTAGTGATCACCGGCGCCGCAGGTCTGCTGGCCGCGTGGGTCATCACGATCGACAAGTTCAAGATCCTGGAGGCCAAGGTCGCGGGGGAGACCTTCACCCCCGGCTGCAGCCTCAACCCGATCGTCTCCTGCGGCAGTGTCATGGAGAGCGACCAGGCGTCGGCCTTCGGCTTCCCGAACCCGATGCTCGGGCTCGCCGCCTACGCGATCGTGATCTGCGTCGGCATGAGCCTGCTCGCGGGCGCCCGCTTCCGCCGCTGGTACTGGCTCACCTTCAACGCCGGCACGCTCTTCGGCGTCGCGTTCTGCACCTGGCTCCAGTACCAGTCGCTGTACAACATCAACGCACTGTGCCTGTGGTGCTGCCTGGCCTGGGTCGCCACGATCTTCATGTTCTGGTACGTGACCTCGCACAACATCCGCAAGGGTCTGCTGCCGGCCCCGGAGTGGGCGAAGAACTTCCTCGCCGAGTTCACCTGGGTCCTGCCGGTCCTGCACACCGGAGTCATCGGCATGCTCGTCCTGACCCGCTGGTGGGACTTCTGGACCAGCTGACGGGCCCCGTCCGGGTTGTCCCGGGCCCGGGCCGCGTTGTCAGTGCCCTCACATAGGCTTCATGCCTGTGGAGCCCGATCTCTTTACCGCCGCTGCCGAAGAACGCCAGGAGAAGGACCCGTCCGCGAGCCCCCTGGCCGTCCGGATGCGTCCGCGCACCCTGGGCGAGGTCGTCGGCCAGCAGCACCTGCTGAAGCCGGGTTCGCCGCTGCGGCGTCTCGTGGGCGAAGGCGACGGCGGACCGGCGGGCGCCTCGTCCGTCATCCTGTGGGGCCCGCCGGGCACCGGCAAGACGACCCTGGCGTATGTGGTCTCGAAGGCGACCGACAAGCGGTTCGTGGAGCTCTCCGCGATCACTGCGGGCGTCAAGGAGGTCCGCGCCGTCATCGACGGAGCCCGCCGCGCGGCCGGTGGCTTCGGCAAGGAGACCGTCCTCTTCCTCGACGAGATCCACCGCTTCAGCAAGGCCCAGCAGGACTCCCTCCTGCCGGCCGTGGAGAACCGCTGGGTGACGCTCATCGCGGCGACGACCGAGAATCCGTACTTCTCGGTGATCTCCCCGCTGCTCTCCCGCTCCCTGTTGCTGACGCTGGAGCCGCTCACCGACGACGATCTGCGCGGGCTGCTGCGGCGGGCGCTGCCCGCGGAGCGCGGCCTGGGCGGCGCGGTGACGCTGCCCGAGGACGCAGAGGCGCATCTGCTGCGGGTCGCCGGAGGCGACGCCAGGCGGGCGCTGACCGCCCTCGAAGCAGCCGCGGGCGCCGCGCTCGCCAAGGGGGAGCAGGAGATCTCCCTGCAGACCGTGGAGGAGACGGTCGACCGGGCCGCGCTGAAGTACGACCGCGACGGCGACCAGCACTACGACGTGGCGAGCGCGCTGATCAAGTCCATCCGTGGTTCCGACGTTGACGCTGCGCTGCACTACCTGGCGCGGATGATCGAAGCGGGGGAGGACCCGCGGTTCATCGCGCGGCGCCTCATGATCTCGGCCAGCGAGGACATCGGCCTCGCCGATCCGACCGCCCTGCCCACGGCCGTCGCCGCAGCCCAGGCCGTGGCCATGATCGGCTTCCCCGAGGCCGCGCTGACCCTCAGCCACGCCACGATCGCCCTGGCCCTCGCCCCCAAGTCCAACGCGGCGACGACGGCGATAGGCGCGGCCCTGGCGGACGTGCGCAACGGACTGGCCGGACCCGTCCCGCCTCATCTGCGCGACGGCCACTACAAGGGTGCCGCCAAGCTCGGTCACGCTCAGGGCTACCTGTATCCGCACGACGTCCCCGGCGCCATCGCGGCGCAGCAGTACGCACCGGATGCGATCCATGGAAGGCGCTACTACGAACCGACGCGCTACGGCGCGGAGGCGCGGTACGCGGATGTGGTGGAGAAGGTCCGCGAGCGTCTGCGCGGCGAGGGCGCGGCCGACGGCCGCTGATCAACGGCGCCGGGTACTCCCGTGTCGGCAGCACCTCGCACGCCCTGTAGACTGGCCCGCAGCGCTGCGTCCCGTGTCCGGTCTCGACCGGCACCACCAGAACGGGACATCCAGCCGGAGTCTCCACTGCTTTCGAGCCGGAGACTCCAGGAGCGTCGCGCACCGTCGAAGGTGTCGCGGGCAGCCCACCACCCCTCCAGGAGGGTCGGTGGGCCACTCGCGTGCTGCACGTATGTGCCCAGACCAGGGGAGCGGCTGCCCACCGAGTCTGCCGTTCACGGCAGGACCCGATGGGTTTCCCCGGCTGCGGATGCGACCTCCCTTAACCCTGGTGAAGCCGATTTCACAGAGAACGAGAGAGGTTGGTTCATGCCGAACCAGTCCCGTCCCAAGGTCAAGAAGTCCCGTGCCCTTGGTATCGCGCTGACGCCGAAGGCCGTCAAGTACTTCGAGGCTCGCCCCTACCCGCCGGGTGAGCACGGCCGCGGCCGCAAGCAGACTTCGGACTACAAGGTCCGTCTGCTCGAGAAGCAGCGCCTTCGCGCGCAGTACGACGTCTCCGAGCGTCAGCTGGTGCGTGCCTACGAGCGCGCCAGCAAGGTCCAGGGCAAGACCGGTGAGGCGCTGATCATCGAGCTCGAGCGCCGTCTCGATGCCCTGGTGCTCCGCTCCGGTATCGCCCGCACGATCTACCAGGCCCGTCAGATGGTCGTCCACGGCCACATCGAGGTCAACGGTGGCAAGGTCGACAAGCCGTCGTTCCGTGTCCGCCCGGACGACGTCGTGACGGTCCGCGAGCGTTCCCGCGAGAAGAGCCTGTTCCAGGTCGCGCGCGAGGGTGGTTTCGCCCCCGACGGCGAGATCCCGCGCTACCTGCAGGTCAACCTCAAGGCGCTCGCCTTCCGCCTGGACCGGGAGCCGAACCGCAAGGAGATCCCGGTGATCTGCGACGAGCAGCTCGTCGTCGAGTACTACGCCCGTTGATCCAGCGGTCGTAGCACCACCGGCCTCACGCGCCCGAGCCCGTCGCTTCCCCGCCAGCCTGCGGGGGAGCGGCGGGCTTCCGCGTTCCCGTACCGGCTGCGCAACCGAGATGTTCGCAACCCGTCGAGCGCGCGCGGGAGTTGGCCGCGGACGAGAGGGCCGAGATCGAATTGCCCGGGTCCGCCGGGAGATTGCCTCACCGCGGCGGGCACGCTACGTACTCGGATGTGAACGTTCCGTACGATCGGCCTGTGCAACTCCCCTCCGGGACGCCGTCGATCCGGTACAGGCTGCGACCTTCGGCGCGATAGGGTCGGAGGACGACTTTCGAAGGCCCGACGACGAGCAGAGAGCGGTGCAGCGTGACCGGTGGAGAGGTTGCCGGGATCCTGGTGGCCGTCTTCTGGGCGATCCTGGTCTCCTTCCTCGCCGTGGTGCTGGTGAGGCTGGCCCAGACGCTCAGGGCGACCACCAAGCTGGTGGCGGACGTGACGGAACAGGCCGTGCCGCTGCTGGCCGACGCCTCCCAGGCCGTCCGCTCCGCGCAGACCCAGCTCGACCGGGTCGACGCCATCGCCTCCGACGTCCAGGAGGTCACCTCCAACGCGTCGGCACTCTCCACGACCGTCGCCTCGACATTCGGCGGCCCACTCGTCAAGGTGGCGGCGTTCGGTTACGGCGTACGCAAGGCGATGAGCCGCAACAAGACCGACGAGGCGCCGCCCGAGCGGGTCCGGCGCACGGTCATCGTCGGCCGCACCGTGCCGGCCGCGAGGCGCCGGAAGCAGAAGGGCTAGGCCGCGATGTTCCGTCGTGCGTTCTGGTTCACCGCAGGCGCCGCAGCCGGTGTGTGGGCCACGACCAAGGTCAACCGCAAGCTCAGGCAGCTGACCCCCGAGAGCCTGGCCGCCCAGGCCGCCAACAAGGCGATCGAGACCGGGCACCGCCTCAAGGACTTCGCCCTCGACGTCAGGGCCGGGATGGTCCAGCGCGAGGCCGAGCTCGGCGAGGCGCTCGGTATCGAGGCACCCCCTCAGCACGGACTCCCCTCGCAGCGCCGCGTGGCCGCACTCGAGGGCCGCCCCGAAAACCAGAAGCAGGACAGGAAGCACTACGGGATGCTTGACAAGAGGCACTCGTACAACCGGAATGAGGACCACTGATGGAGTCGGCTGAAATCCGCCGCCGCTGGCTGAGCTTCTTCGAGGAGCGCGGGCACACCGTCGTGCCTTCGGCGTCGCTCATCGCGGACGACCCGACTCTGCTCCTGGTCCCCGCGGGCATGGTCCCGTTCAAGCCGTACTTCCTGGGCGAGGTCAAGCCCCCGTTCCCGCGCGCCACGAGTGTGCAGAAGTGCGTGCGCACGCCGGACATCGAAGAGGTCGGCAAGACCACCCGCCACGGCACGTTCTTCCAGATGTGCGGCAACTTCTCCTTCGGTGACTACTTCAAGGAAGGCGCCATCAAGCTCGCCTGGGAGCTGCTCACCTCCCCGGTGGCGGACGGCGGCTACGGGCTGGAGCCGGAGAAGCTCTGGATCACCGTCTACCTCGACGACGACGAGGCCGAGCGCATCTGGCGCGAGGTCGTGGGCGTCCCCGCCGAGCGCATCCAGCGCCTGGGCAAGAAGGACAACTTCTGGTCCATGGGCGTCCCGGGCCCCTGCGGTCCCTGCTCGGAGATCAACTACGACCGCGGCCCCGAGTTCGGCGTCGAGGGCGGCCCCGCCGTCAACGACGAGCGCTACGTGGAGATCTGGAACCTGGTCTTCATGCAGTACGAGCGCGGCGAGGGCACCGGCAAGGAGGACTTCGAGATCCTCGGCGACCTCCCGAGCAAGAACATCGACACCGGTCTCGGCCTCGAGCGCCTCGCCATGATCCTGCAGGACGTGCGGAACATGTACGAGACCGACACCCTGCGCGTCGTCATGGACAAGGCCACCGAGCTCACCGGGGTGCGCTACGGCGCTGCCGAGGCCAGCGACGTGTCCCTGCGCGTGGTCGCCGACCACCTGCGCACGTCCGTGATGCTCATCGGCGACGGAGTCACCCCCGGCAACGAGGGCCGCGGCTACGTGCTGCGCCGCATCATGCGCCGTGCCATCCGCAACATGCGTCTGCTCGGTGCCACCGAGCCGGTCGTCGGCCCGCTCGTCGACGTGGTCATCAAGACCATGGGCGAGCAGTATCCGGAGCTGGAGACCGACCGCAAGCGCATCGAGACGGTCGCCCTCGCCGAGGAGGCCCGCTTCCTCAAGACGCTGAACGCCGGCACGAACGTCCTGGACAGTGCCGTCACCGAGGCCAGGAGCGCCGGCTCGAAGGTGCTCTCCGGCGACAGGGCCTTCCTGCTCCACGACACCTGGGGCTTCCCCATCGACCTCACCCTGGAGATGGCCGCCGAGCAGGGGCTCTCCGTGGACGAGGACGGCTTCCGCCGCCTGATGAAGGAGCAGCGGGAGCGCGCCAAGGCCGACGCCAAGGCCAAGAAGACCGGCCACGCCGACCTGTCCGCCTACCGCGAGGTCGCCGACACCGCCGGCTCGACCGAGTTCACGGGCTACAGCCGCAACGAGGGCGAGTCGATCATCCTCGGTCTCCTCGTCGACGGCGTCCCGTCGCCCGCCGCCTCCGAGGGGGACGAGGTCGAGGTCGTCCTCGACCGCACCCCGTTCTACGCCGAGGGCGGCGGCCAGCTCGCCGACCAGGGCCGCATCAAGCTCGACACCGGCGCCGTCATCGAGGTGCGCGACGTCCAGCAGCCCGTCCCCGGTGTCTCCGTGCACAAGGGCTCGGTGCAGGTCGGCGAGGTCACCGTGGGCGCCTCCGCCTACGCCGCCATCGACGTCAAGCGCCGTCGCGCCATCGCCCGAGCCCACAGCGCCACGCACCTCACGCACCAGGCGCTGCGCGACGCTCTCGGCCCGACCGCCGCCCAGGCCGGCTCGGAGAACTCGCCGGGTCGCTTCCGCTTCGACTTCGGCTCGCCGTCCGCCGTCCCCGGCACGGTTCTCACCGACGTCGAGCAGAAGATCAACGAGGTGCTCGCCCGCGAGCTCGACGTCCAGGCCGAGGTCATGAGCATCGACGAGGCCAAGAAGCAGGGTGCCATCGCCGAGTTCGGCGAGAAGTACGGCGAGCGGGTCCGTGTCGTCACCATCGGCGACTTCTCCAAGGAGCTCTGCGGCGGTACGCACGTGCACAACACCGCCCAGCTGGGCCTGGTGAAGCTGCTCGGCGAGTCGTCGATCGGCTCGGGAGTGCGCCGTATCGAGGCCCTCGTCGGTGTCGACGCGTACAACTTCCTGGCCAGGGAGCACACGGTCGTGGCCCAGCTCCAGGAACTGGTGAAGGGCCGCCCCGAGGAGCTGCCGGAGAAGATCGCCGTCATGCTCGGCAAGCTGAAGGATGCCGAGAAGGAGATCGAGAAGTTCCGCGCGGAGAAGGTCCTCCAGGCCGCCGCCGGTCTCGCCGAGTCCGCCAAGGACGTCCGTGGCACGGCCCTGGTCACCGGTCAGGTGCCGGACGGCACGTCCGCCGACGACCTGCGCAAGCTGGTCCTCGACGTCCGCGGCCGCATCCCTGGCGAGCGGCCGGCCGTCGTGGCGCTGTTCACCACGGCCAACGGCCGTCCGCTGACGGTCATCGCCACGAACGAGGCCGCCCGTGAGCGTGGCCTCAAGGCCGGCGAGCTGGTCCGTACGGCTGCCAAGACCCTCGGTGGCGGCGGTGGCGGCAAGCCGGACGTCGCCCAGGGCGGCGGTCAGAACCCGGACGCGATCGGCGACGCCGTCGACGCCGTCGAGCGTCTCGTGGCCGAGACGGCCTGATCGCGATGCGCAGAGGACGTCGTCTTGCGATCGACGTCGGGGACGCCCGGATCGGGGTCGCCTCGTGCGACCCCGACGGGGTCCTCGCCACGCCGGTGGAGACCGTGCCGGGACGTGACGTCCCTGCCGCCCACCGGCGGCTGCGCCTGCTCGTCGAGGAGTACGAACCGCTCGAGGTCGTCGTCGGCCTGCCCCGTTCGCTCAGCGGCGGCGAGGGCCCGGCGGCGGCGAAGGTCCGGGCCTTCGCCCAGGAGCTGGCACGCGGTATCGCGCCGGTGCCGGTGCGGCTCGTGGACGAGCGGATGACCACGGTGACGGCGAGTCAGGGGTTGCGGGCGTCGGGCGTGAAGTCCAGGAAAGGCCGGTCTGTCATCGACCAGGCAGCCGCTGTGATCATCCTCCAAAACGCTCTTGAGACCGAGCGGGTATCCGATAATCCGCCCGGCGAGTGCGTCGAAGTGGTCATCTGATCGCGATACGGTAACGTTCCGCCCGACGCGGCGGCGTTCGAACAGCTGCCGCACGACGTAGAGGCGGACCGTCGGGTCGCCTCGCGGCTGTTTGGGGATCGATGACTGATTATGGCCGGGGCTCCGGCTCCGAACCGTGGCATCCCGAGGACCCGTTGTACGGGGACCAGGGATGGAGAGGTCGGCAGGGCCCGGAGGGCCATGTCGACCCGTACGGTGCCCAGCAGCCGCATCCGAATCAGCCGCAGCAGCCGTATCCGCAGCAGCAGCCGGAGCAGTACGGCGGCGGCTACGAGGACCCGTACCAGCAGCCGTACGGTGACCAGCACCAGCAGCAGTACGGCGGTCAGCACCAGCAGCAGCCGCCGTACGGTGGCCAGCATCAGCAGCAGCCGCCGTACGGTGGCCAGCAGCATCAGCAGCAGTACGGCGGCGGTCCGCAGCAGTACCAGCAGCAGCCCTACGACGGCTCCCACCAGTACACCGGCCAGCAGTACACCGATCAGCAGTACGGCAACCAGCAGTACGGTGCCGGCGGCTGGGACACCGGGACGCAGCCCGCGATGCCGTACGAGCCCCAGGGCGCGCCGTACGGTGGCCAGGCCCCCGACATGTACGGCACCTCCGAGGCCTACCCGCCGCCCCAGCCCCCCGGTCGCCGTACGGCGCCGCCGCGGGAGCCCGAGACCGACTGGGACGCCGAGCAGGAGGAGGAGACCCACCCCTTCTTCACCGGCGACGACGGCCCGGACGACGACCCCGGCTATGACGACGACCGGAATGCCTCCCGCCGTGGCGGCGGTCGTGACGGCCGCGGCGGCTCCAAGAAGCAGAAGAAGGGCCGCAGCGGCGTCGCGTGCCTCTTCGTCACCGTCGTCCTGGTGGGCGGCGCCGGCGGCCTCGGCTATGCCGGTTACCAGTTCTGGCAGGACCGCTTCGGCGCGGCACCCGACTTCGCGGGTGAGGGCAACGGCACTGTCCAGGTCGAGGTCCCGCAAGGAGCGACCGGAGCCACAATCGGCAACGCCCTCAAGGCGGCCGGCGTCGTGAAGAGCGTCGACGCGTTCATCGCGGCCCAGGCGAAGAATCCCAACGGGAAGAAGATCCAGGCGGGCGTCTACATCCTCAAGAAGGAAATGTCGGCGGCGAACGCCGTGGAGGCCATGCTCAATCCCGACAGCCGCAATACCCTGATCATTCCCGAGGGGAAGCGGAACACCTGGGTCTACGAGCAGATCGACACCCGGCTCGAGATCGACAAGGGCACGACCGAGAAGGCCGCGAAGGAACAGGCGAAGAAGCTCGGCCTGCCCGACTGGGCGAACAGCAACCCCGACATCAAGGACCCGCTGGAAGGATTCCTCTTCCCGGCCGCCTATCCGGTCGCCAAGGGCAGCAAGCCCGAGGTCGTCCTCAAGGCGATGGTCGCCCGCGCCAATCAGGAGTACGGCAAGAAGGACCTCAAGGCCGAGGCCGCGAAACTCGGTCTGAAAACGCCGCTGGAACTCATCACGGTGGCGAGCCTGGTCCAGGCGGAAGGCAAGTACAAGCACGATTTCGACAAGGTCTCGAGGGTCGTCTACAACCGGCTCAAGCCGGACAACACCGAGACGTACGGTCTGCTCGACTTCGACTCCACGGTCAACTACGCGAAGGGCGAAAGTACTCTGGACACAGGTGCGGTCGGGAACCTCCGTAAGTTCAAGAACCCGTACAACACCTACTACATCAAGGGCCTGCCTCCCGGCCCCATCGGCAACCCCGGCGCGGCCGCACTCGCCTCCGCCCTCAAGCCGACGCCCGGGCCTTGGTACTACTTCGTGTCGATCACCGAGGAAGAGACCCTGTTCGCGGTCACCAACGCGGAACACGAGCGCAACCGCCAGAAGTACGAGCAGGAACGAAAGAAGTCCGGCCAGTGAGTACTCGACACAGGGCAGCGGTGCTCGGATCGCCCATCGCCCACTCCCTCTCCCCGGTGCTGCACCGCGCCGCCTACGAGGCGCTCGGCCTCACGGACCGGTCCTACGACCGGTTCGAGGTGGACGAGACGGATCTGCCGGGCTTCATGAACGAACTCGACGACTCCTGGGCCGGGCTGTCCCTGACCATGCCGCTCAAGCGGGCGATCATCCCGCTGCTCGACGAGGTCAGCGACACCGCCGCGGCCGTCGAGGCCGTCAACACGGTCGTCTTCACGGAGGACGGCCGCCGCGTCGGCGACAACACGGACATCCCCGGCATGATCGCCGCGCTTCGTGAGCACGGTGTGGAGAAGGTGGACCACGCCGCCGTCCTCGGCGCCGGCGCGACCGCGTCCTCCGCCGTCGCCGCGCTGTCCCGGATCTGCACCGGGCCCGTCACCGCCTACGTACGGACGCACACGCGCGCCGAGGAGATGCGCGGCTGGGGCGCACGTCTCGGCGTCGAGGTGCATACCGCCGACTGGGCCGAGGCGGGCCATGCCTTCGACGCGCCCCTCGTCATCGCCACCACCCCCGCCGGGGCGACGGACCCCCTCGTCCCGTACATCCCCGACCGCCCCGGCACCCTCTTCGACGTGCTCTACGACCCGTGGCCGACCCCGCTCGCGGCCGCCTGGGCCGAGCAGGGCGGCGGGGTCGTCGGCGGCCTCGACCTGCTGGTGCACCAGGCCGCGCTGCAGGTGGAACAGATGACCGGAGTCGGCCCGGCTCCGCTCGCCGTGATGCGGGCCGCCGGTGAGCGGGCATCGGCCGAAGGGTGAGCGCTCCTGACATCGGAGCGCCGCTCGCCGCGGACTGGAGCAGTGGGCTCGTCACACGCTGTTCGTACGCCTGCTGCCCGAGTGGCTGGAGAACATCGTCCTCGCGCTCTTCCTGCTCGTCCTCGTGACGGTGGGGGCACGTCGGCTGCTGGGCATGGTGCGTGCGGCGCGGGCCGGCGACGGAGCCGTGCCATCGGAGGACTCGGGCGTCCGATAGCTGGACCGCGATCAGAGAAGGCGTCCGGACATGGGAGGATCGGGGGTGGCGGACCAGGGCCGCTCCCCCCAGCCATTGCTGGGAGGCACCCCCAGGTCGCGCCGTCGCAGTTCCAGGCGCGAGCATGAGGAGCACCGTTGAGCAGGTTGCGCTGGCTGACCGCGGGGGAGTCGCACGGACCCGCACTGGTGGCGACGCTGGAGGGTCTTCCCGCCGGTGTCCCGATCACCACGGAGATGGTGGCGGACCACCTCGCCCGGCGGCGCCTCGGCTACGGACGCGGTGCGCGGATGAAGTTCGAGCGTGACGAGGTCACTTTCCTGGGTGGTGTGCGGCACGGGCTGACGATGGGCTCGCCGGTCGCGATCATGGTCGGCAACACCGAATGGCCGAAGTGGGAGAAGGTCATGGCGGCCGATCCGGTCGACCCGGCCGAGCTCGCCGAACTGGCCCGCAACGCCCCGCTGACCCGGCCCCGGCCCGGCCACGCCGACCTCGCCGGCATGCAGAAGTACGGCTTCGACGAGGCCCGGCCGATCCTGGAGCGCGCCAGCGCCCGTGAGACCGCCGCCCGTGTCGCCCTCGGCGCCGTCGCCCGCTCCTACCTGAAGGAGACCGCGGGCATCGAGATCGTCTCGCACGTCATCGAGCTCGCCGCGGCCAAGGCGCCCTACGGCGTCTACCCGACCCCGGCCGATGTCGACAGGCTCGACGCCGACCCGGTCCGCTGCCTGGACGGCGACGCCTCGAAGGCGATGGTCGCCGAGATCGACCAGGCCCACAAGGACGGCGACACCCTCGGCGGAGTCGTCGAGGTGCTCGCGTACGGCGTGCCCGTCGGCCTCGGCTCCCACGTCCACTGGGACCGGCGCCTCGACGCGCGCCTCGCGGCCGCCCTCATGGGCATCCAGGCCATCAAGGGCGTCGAGGTCGGCGACGGCTTCGAGCTGGCCCGTGTGCCCGGCTCCCAGGCGCACGACGAGATCGTGACCACGGAGGACGGCATCAGGCGTACCTCCGGCCGCTCCGGCGGCACCGAGGGCGGACTGACCACCGGTGAGCTGCTGCGCGTCCGTGCGGCGATGAAGCCGATCGCGACCGTGCCGCGGGCCCTCAAGACCGTCGACGTCGTCACCGGCGAGGCCGCGGCCGCGCACCACCAGCGCTCGGACGTGTGCGCCGTGCCGGCCGCCGGCATCGTCGCCGAGGCCATGGTCGCGCTCGTCGTCGCCGACGCCGTCGCCGAGAAGTTCGGCGGCGACAGCGTCCCCGAGACCCGCCGCAACGTGCAGTCGTACCTCGAGAACCTGGCCATCCGGTGAGCGGACCGCAGGTCGTTCTGATCGGGCCGATGGGCGTCGGCAAGTCCACCGTCGGCGCCCTGCTGGCCGAGCGCCTCGGCGCCGGCTACCGGGACACCGACGCGGACATCGTCGCCGCGCAGGGCCGTGAGATCTCGGACATCTTCATCGAGGAGGGCGAGCCGTACTTCCGCGAGCTGGAGCGCGCGGCGGTAGGGGCCGCGGTCGCCGAGCACACGGGCATCCTGTCCCTGGGCGGCGGCGCGATCCTCGACGACGGCACCCGTGAGCTGCTGTCCGGGCTGCCCGTCGTCTATCTCTCGATGGACGTCGAGGAGGCCGTGCGCCGCGTCGGACTCAACACGGCCCGCCCGCTGCTCGCCGTCAACCCGCGCCGCCAGTGGCGCGAGCTGATGGAGGCCCGCCGCCATCTGTACACCGAAGTCGCGCGCGTCGTCGTCGCCACCGACGACCGCACCCCCGAAGAGGTCGCCCAGGCGGTCCTCGACGCCTTGGAGCTGCTGCGTTTTCCCGGGGGCAACCCCCGGACCCCCGGCCAGGAAGAGACATCATGACCGAGCAGTCAGCCACCCGTATCCAGGTCGGCGGCACCGCGGGCACCGACCCGTACGAGGTGCTCGTCGGCCGGCAGCTGCTCGGCGAGCTCCCCGGGCTGATCGGTACCAGGGCCAGGCGCGTCGCCGTCATCCATCCCGAGGCGCTCGCCGACACCGGTGACGCGGTCCGCCAGGACCTCGCCGACCAGGGGTACGAGGCCGTCGCCATCCAGGTGCCGAACGCCGAGGAGGCCAAGACCGTCGAGGTCGCGGCGTACTGCTGGAAGGCGCTCGGCCAGACCGGCTTCACCCGTACCGACGTCATCGTCGGCATCGGCGGCGGGGCGACCACCGACCTGGCCGGCTTCGTCGCGGCGTCGTGGCTGCGCGGAGTCCGCTGGATCGCGATCCCGACCACGGTCCTCGCCATGGTCGACGCGGCCGTCGGCGGCAAGACCGGCATCAACACCGCCGAGGGCAAGAACCTCGTCGGCGCCTTCCACCCGCCGGCGGGTGTGCTGTGCGACCTGGCCGCCCTGGATTCCCTGCCGGTGAACGACTACGTCAGCGGCCTGGCCGAGATCATCAAGGCCGGTTTCATCGCGGACCCGGTCATCCTCGACCTGATCGAGGCCGATCCGGAGGCCGCCCGCACGCCGTCCGGGCCGCGCACCGCCGAGCTGATCGAGCGTTCCATCCGGGTCAAGGCCGAGGTCGTCTCCAGTGACCTCAAGGAATCGGGCCTGCGCGAGATCCTCAACTACGGTCACACGCTGGCGCATGCCATCGAGAAGAACGAGCGCTACAAGTGGCGGCACGGTGCTGCCGTCTCCGTCGGCATGGTCTTCGCCGCCGAACTCGGCCGCCTCGCCGGGCGGTTGGACGACGCCACCGCCGAGCGGCACCGTACGGTCCTGGAGTCGGTCGGTCTGCCGTTGACGTACCGCGGCGACCAGTGGCCGAAGCTCCTGGAGACCATGAAGGTCGACAAGAAGTCCCGCGGCGATCTGCTGCGATTCATCGTGCTCGACGGCCTCGGCAAGCCGACCGTCCTGGAAGGCCCCGACCCGGCGGTCCTGCTCGCCGCGTTCGGTGAGGTGTCCGCATGACCCGTCGCGTCCTGGTGCTGAACGGGCCCAACCTCGGGCGGCTCGGCTCGCGGGAGCCCGATGTGTACGGCGCCACGTCGTACGCGGGACTGGTGGACGCCTGCCGGTCGCTGGGCAAGGAGCTCGGCTTCGACGTCGACGTCCGCGAGACGAACGACGAGGGGGAGATGGTCCGCTGGCTCCACGAGGCGGCGGACGGCTCGCTGCCGGTGGTTCTCAACCCCGGTGCGTTCACGCACTACTCGTACGCGATGCGCGACGCGGCGGCGCAGCGGACCGCGCCGCTCATCGAGGTGCACATCTCGAATCCGTACGCACGGGAGGAATTCCGCCACACTTCGGTGGTCGCGGCCGTCGCCTCCGGAACGGTCGCGGGCTTCGGGATCGGCTCGTACCGGCTGGCCCTGCGGGCGCTCGCCGACGAACTCGAGAGCTGAACAGGCCTCGACGGGGCACTCCGTACCGGCCCCGGCCGTTCCCACTGTGGCGGCCGGGGAGGGTACCGTTCGGTACGGGCCGGTCAACTGCCGCCCGACCAGCGTGAAGTCGCACGAGACGGAGTGGCACCGGATGCAGCACGGAGCGGGTGGTCCGCTGCCGCCCCAGGGACCGGGGCAGGGGCCGGCGGCCGGGTGGGAGCATCGGGGCCGGCACCCCGTCCCGCCACCACCGCCGCAGGGCCCGTCCGCCCACGGCTGGACCGGTCCCGCTCCGCACCACGCCGCCGCGCCACCCTCCCGTGACACCACGGGGCACGTGCAGCTGCCCCCGGGCGGACCCGTTCCCCTGCCCTCCCCCACAGCTTCGCCCGGGGGGACCCCCACGCCTCCGGCCGAGAGCGGGACCGGCACCGCTACGCTCGCGGTGCTCCTCATAGGCCCGGCAGGCGCGGGCAAGACCACCGTGGCCCGCCACTGGGCCTCCGCCCGCCGCGTCCCCACCGCACACATCAGCCTCGACGACGTCCGCGAATGGGTCTGCTCGGGCTTCGCCGACCCCCAGTCCGGCTGGAACGACCGGTCCGAGGCCCAGTACCGCCTCGCCCGCCGCACCTGCGGATTCGCCGCCCGCAACTTCCTGGCCAACGGCATCTCCTGCATCCTCGACGACGCGGTCTTCCCCGACCGCCCGGTCGTCGGCCTCGGCGGCTGGAAACGCCATGTGGGCCCCGGCCTGCTGCCGGTCGTCCTCCTTCCCGGGCTCGAGGTCGTCCTGGAGCGGAACGCCGAGCGCAGCGGCAACCGCCGCCTCTCCGACGAGGAGGTCGCCGGCATCCACGGCCGTATGGCCGGCTGGTACGGCTCGGGACTCCCGATCATCGACAACTCCAAGTACGACGTCGAGACGACGGCCCGCATCCTCGACGACGTGCTTGCCCGCTCGATCGCGAGCCCACCGGCCTGGTAGTCGTATTCCGGCCCCTCCGGCCCCTCCGGCCCCTCCGGCCCCTCCGGCCCCTCCGGCCCCTCCGGCCCGTCGGGCCGTGCCGTCACGTGGCGGGCAGATTTCCCGCCCGTCCGGCCTTTGCGGATGTACGTGCGGGCTTCCTGGGCGGGCTCCGCCCGTGCATCGGGCCGGTGCGGCGTTCGAGGACGGGCACGGGGGCACCCGGACGGTTCCGTCCGTCCCGCCTCGGGCTCCGCCCGCAGGGCGCTGCCGGGGGCGCGGGGGCGGCGTCCCCGGCCCCGACACCCCGCACGGACGCGCTCGACCGGCCGAATTCGCTCGCCGCTCTTAGGCTCGTGTCATGTCCGAGGTGTTCGCTGCCCGACGCGGGTTGCTGCGGGACCGCTTCGCGGCCGTCGGCAGCTCAGCGGCCCTGGTGTCCCGGCCTGCAAACGTCCGCTATCTCGCGGGCGCCGCGCCGCCCGGTGCCGTTCTGCTGCTGGGCCCCGGAGGGCCGGCCGCCGACACCCTGCTCTGCCCGAGCCCGCCCACCGGCGACCCCGCGCACGGCAGGCTCGACGAACGGCTGCGGCAGACCGTGCTGCCCAACCACGGAGGCGACGCGGCCGTCGCCGCCGCCCAGGCCGCCGGGGCCGGCGGAGCGGACTCCCTCGCCGTCGAGGAGCACCATCTCACCGTCGCCCGCCACCGCGCCCTCGGCTCGGTTGCCCCCCACCTGCGCTTCTGCGACCTCGGTGGTGCCGTCGAGCAGCAGCGGATGGTCAAGGACGAGGACGAGATCGCCTGCATCCGCATCGCCTCCGAGATCACCGACCAGGCCCTCGGTGAACTGCTCGAATCCATCCTCGTCGGCCGCACCGAGCGCCATCTCGCCCTGGAGCTGGAGCGCCGGCTCGTCGACCACGGGGCCGACGGCCCTGCCTTCCGCACCTCCGTCGCCACCGGACCCAACGCCGGACTCAGCGGCCACCGCCCCTCCGACCGCCGTGTCGAGGAAGGTGATTTCCTCGCCGTCTGCCTCGGCGCGAACTACCGCGGCTACCGCTGCGAGATCGGTCGCACGTTCGTCATCGGAACCACCCCTGCCGACTGGCAGATCGAGCTGTACGACCTCGTCTTCGCCGCTCAGCGGGCCGGCCGCGAAGCCCTGGTCCCGGGCACGGAGTACCGCGAGGTCGACCGCGCCGCCCGTCAGGTGCTGGACGCCGCCGGCCACGGCCACGGCCTCCCACCCTCGACCGGGCACGGCGTCGGGCTCGAAATCGACGAGGACCCGCAGCTGACACCTGCGGCCATGGGTAAACTGGACGCTTGTGTGCCGGTCACCGTCGAACCGGGGGTCCACCTCCCGGGCCGGGGCGGGGTCCGGATCGATGACACGCTCGTCGTGCGCCAGGAGGCGGACGGCGGACCCGAGCTACTCACCATCACGACCAAGGAGCTGCTCGCGCTCTAGCCGAGCGGGCAGCGCGTATCTACGCATCTCCTCGGTCGTCCACCAGCGTCAGTCCAGGAGATTCCGCAACCGTGGCTTCCACGAACGACCTCAAGAACGGCATGGTGCTCAAGCTCGACAACGACCAGCTGTGGTCCGTCGTCGAGTTCCAGCACGTCAAGCCCGGCAAGGGCCCGGCCTTCGTGCGCACCAAGCTCAAGAACGTGCTGTCCGGCAAGATCGTCGACAAGACGTTCAACGCCGGTGTGAAGGTCGAGACGGCCACCGTCGACCGCCGCGACATGCAGTTCTCGTACATGGACGGCGAACACTTCGTCTTCATGGACATGCAGACGTACGACCAGCTGCACGTCTCGCGCGCCGCCGTCGGCGACGCCGCGAACTTCCTCATCGAGGGCTTCACCGCCACCGTCGCCACCCACGAGGGCGAGGTGCTCTACGTCGAGCTCCCGGCCGCCGTCGAGCTGGTCATCCAGGAGACCGAGCCGGGCGTCCAGGGCGACCGCTCCACCGGTGGCACCAAGCCGGCCACCCTGGAGACCGGCTACACCATCCAGGTCCCGCTCTTCATCACCACCGGTGAGAAGATCAAGGTCGACACCCGTTCCGGCGACTACCTCGGCCGGGTGAACAGCTAACCGTGGCTGCCCGCAACAAGGCGCGCAAGCGCGCCTTCCAGATCCTGTTCGAGGCCGACCAGCGCGGAGCCTCCGTGCAGACGGTCCTCGCCGACTGGATCCGGCATGCACGGACCGACGACCGTCAGCCGCCGGTCACCGAGTACACGATGGAGCTGGTCGAGGGCTACGCGAAGCACGCGGCCCGCATCGACGAGCTCATCGCCACCTACGCGGTCGGCTGGACGCTCGACCGTATGCCCGTCGTCGACCGCAACATCCTGCGGCTCGGCACGTACGAGCTGGTGTGGGTGGACGGGACTCCCGATGCGGTGGTGATCGACGAGGCGGTGCAGCTCGCCAAGGAGTTCTCCACGGACGACTCCCCGTCCTTCGTGAACGGCCTGCTGGGCCGCTTCAAGGACCTGAAGCCGAGCCTGCGTCGCGACGCCGACGCCGAGGCCTGAGCCCGGGCTCGGGCCTCGGCCACGGCACAGCCACGAAGGCCCGCAGCGCATGCGCTGCGGGCCTTCGTGGTACGTGCATCCCCGCAGCCGGGCGTCGTGCCCGTGCCTCGCCGCACCGAGTGTCCGTCCTCGGGCTCCGGGCGGACCTGAGGCGTGCTTCACATGACGAGCGGGCCGGTGTCCCCGTCGTCGAAGGGCGGACGCGCCGGCGCGGCCGCCGGTTGGGCGGGGTGGCCGGGCGGGGCCTCCCGCCTCCGAAACGGCCGCGGGCCAGGGGCAGCATCGCTTCCCCCGGCCCGGCGGCACGTTTCTGCTGGTGTGGTGTCAGCTCTCCTCGTGCGCGACCGCACGACGTGCGTCCGCGTCCAGCACGCCCCAGCTGATCAGCTGCTCGGTGAGGACCGAGGGCGACTGGTCGTAGATGACGGCGAGCGTGCGCAGGTCGTCCTGGCGGATCGAGAGCACCTTGCCGTTGTAGTCTCCGCGCTGGCTCTGGATCGTCGCCGCGTAACGCTGCAGCGGACCGGCCTTCTCCGCGGGGACATGGGCGAGGCGCTCCAGGTCCAGAACGAGCTTGGGCGGCGGCTCAGCGGCACCGCCGGGCGTGGTGCCCGGGAGCAGCTCCTGAACCGGGACCCCGTAGAAGTCGGCCAGCTCGGCGAGGCGCTGCACGGTCACGGCACGGTCCCCGCGCTCGTACGACCCGACGACGACGGCCTTCCAGCGGCCCTGGGACTTCTCCTCCACCCCGTGGAGCGAGAGCCCCTGCTGGGTACGGATGGCGCGGAGCTTGGCCCCGAGCTGTTTTGCGTATTCGCTGGACATATAGCTCCCCGGACACTCTATCGACGTGCGGCTCCGCCGCGCGGCTGGTCACTCACTGTGAGGTTACGCAGCGTTACTTGGCTGCGTCAAGCCGAATGGTCCGTACGACTCTCCCGAGGGTGTGGCCAGGGGCCGGGCGGGACCCTGGTACCGTTGACGGCGCAAATCCGACGTCCTTTAAGGTCCGTCCCGTGAGGCGGAGAAGGAGGTCCGTTTCATATGGACACGCACAGCCCCGATGTCGCACGCCCTGTCCTTGAGGGCCCCGACATCGCGCGGGTACTGACCCGCATCGCCCACGAGATCGTCGAGCGCGCGAAGGGCGCCGAGGACGTGGTGCTCCTCGGCATCCCGACACGCGGGGTCTATCTTGCCCGCAGGCTCGCCGACAAGCTCGCGGAGATCACCGGCCGCACGATCCCGGTCGGCTCCCTCGACATCACCATGTACCGCGACGACCTGCGGCTCCGTCCCGCCCGCGCCCTCGCGCGCACGGACATTCCGGCCGACGGCATCGACGGCCGTCTGGTCGTCCTCGTCGACGACGTGCTCTTCTCCGGCCGCACCATCCGCGCCGCACTCGACGCGCTGAACGACATCGGCCGCCCGCGCGCCGTCCAGCTCGCGGTCCTCGTCGACCGCGGCCATCGTGAACTGCCCATTCGCGCCGACTACGTCGGCAAGAACCTCCCCACGTCGTTGCGGGAGACGGTCAAGGTCCTGCTCGCCGAGGAGGACGGTCGCGACACCGTGCTGCTCGGTGCGCGCGAGACCGCCCCGGCCGGCGAGCAGTAGCACCCGTACGGCCTTCCGAGGCAAGGCCCCGACCGAAGCCGCGACGCCCACAGGCGGAGGGCGGAGCCGGAGCCGAAGCCGAGGCCCGAACCGAAGCCCTACGGGACCGTGCCTGCACGCCCGCATGCCCCGCAAACCGCCACACATCGGAGCACACCCAGATGAAGCGCCACCTCATCTCGGCCGCCGACCTCACCCGCGACGACGCCATCCTCATCCTCGACACCGCCGAGGAGATGGCCCGGGTCGCCGACCGGCCGATCAAGAAGCTGCCCACCCTGCGCGGCCGTACCGTCGTCAATCTCTTCTTCGAGGACTCCACCCGCACCCGGATCTCCTTCGAGGCCGCCGCCAAGCGCCTCTCCGCCGACGTCATCAACTTCTCGGCCAAGGGTTCGTCCGTCTCCAAGGGAGAGTCCCTCAAGGACACCGCGCTCACCCTTGAGGCGATGGGCGCCGACGCCGTCGTGATCCGCCACCACGCCTCCGGCGCGCCCTACCGGCTCGCGAACTCCGGCTGGATCGACGGAGCCGTCGTCAACGCGGGCGACGGGACCCACGAGCACCCCACCCAGGCCCTGCTCGACGCCTTCACCATGCGCCGCCGCCTCGTCGGCCGGGACGCCGGCACCGGGCGCGACCTCGAAGGGCGCCGCATCACGATCGTCGGCGACATCCTGCACAGCCGCGTCGCCCGGTCCAACGTCCATCTGCTCACCACGCTCGGCGCCCACGTCACCCTGGTGGCCCCGCCCACCCTGGTGCCGGTCGGCGTCGAGACCTGGCCGTGCGACGTGTCGTACGGCCTCGACGACGTGCTGCCGAAATCCGACGCCGTGATGATGCTGCGTGTGCAGCGGGAGCGGATGAACGCCGCCTTCTTCCCGACCGAGCGCGAGTACTCGCGCCGCTACGGCCTGGACGGCGAACGGATGGCCCGGATGCCGGAGCACGCCGTCGTGATGCACCCCGGCCCGATGAACCGCGGCATGGAGATCACCGCCGAGGTCGCCGACTCCGACCGCTGCACCGCCGTCGAGCAGGTCGCCAACGGCGTCAGCATCCGCATGGCCGTCCTCTACCTGCTGCTCGGCGGAAACGAACCCGCCGTCACCAACTCGCGCACCGAGGAGAACCAGTAAAGATGAGCAAGATCCTGATTCGTGGCGCGAAGGTGCTCGGCGGCGACCCGCAGGACGTCCTGATCGACGGAGAGACCATCGCCCAGGTGGGTGTAAATCTCGAGGCCGGCGACGCCACCGTCGTCGGGGCCGAGGGCAAGATCCTGCTCCCCGGCCTCGTCGACCTGCACACCCATCTGCGCGAGCCGGGCCGCGAGGACTCCGAGACCGTCCTCACCGGTACGCGCGCGGCCGCGAGCGGCGGCTACACGGCCGTGTTCGCCATGGCCAACACCTTCCCCGTGGCCGACACCGCCGGCGTCGTCGAGCAGGTCTGGCGCCTCGGCAAGGAGCACGGCTACTGCGACGTCCAGCCCATCGGCGCCGTCACCGTCGGCCTGGAGGGCAAGAAGCTCGCCGAGCTCGGGGCCATGCACGACTCGGCCGCCGGGGTCACCGTCTTCTCCGACGACGGCAAGTGCGTCGACGACGCGGTGATCATGCGCCGCGCGCTGGAGTACGTGAAGGCCTTCGGCGGCGTCGTTGCCCAGCACGCGCAGGAGCCGCGGCTGACCGAGGGCGCCCAGATGAACGAGGGCATCGTCTCCGCGGAGCTGGGCCTCGGCGGCTGGCCCGCCGTCGCCGAGGAGTCGATCATCGCCCGCGACGTCCTTCTCGCCGAGCACGTGGGCTCCCGCGTCCACATCTGCCACCTGTCGACCGCCGGGTCCGTCGAGATCGTCCGCTGGGCCAAGTCCCGCGGGATCGACGTCACCGCCGAGGTCACCCCGCACCACCTCCTCCTCACCGACGAGCTGGTCCGTACGTACAACCCGGTCTACAAGGTCAACCCGCCGCTGCGTACCGAGCGCGACGTCATGGCGCTGCGCGAGGCGCTCGCCGACGGCACGATCGACATCGTCGCCACCGACCACGCCCCGCACCCGCACGAGGACAAGGACTGCGAGTGGGCCGCGGCCGCCATGGGCATGGTCGGCCTGGAGACCGCACTGTCCGTCGTCCAGCGGACGATGGTCGAGACAGGCCTGCTGACCTGGGAGGGCGTCGCCGACCGCATGTCCTTCGCGCCCGCGCGGATCGGCCGGGCCGAGGGCCACGGCCGTCCCGTCTCGGCTGGTGAGCCCGCCAACCTCACCCTGGTCGATCCGGCATACCGTGGAACCGTGGACCCCGCGGGCTTCGCCTCCCGCAGCCGCAACACCCCCTACGAGGGCCGCGAGCTGCCGGGGCGCGTCACCCACACCTTCCTGCGGGGCCGGGCGACGCTCATGGACGGGAAGCTGGCGTGACACCTGCACTGATCAACCTAGCCGCCGAGGCCTCGGAGAAGCAGTCGGCGGAGGTGACCGACTGGGCCGCCCGCCTCGGCTGGGTGGCCGGGCTGCTGCTCTTCATCGCCCTCGTCTACTGGCTGATGCGCCAGGGCTGGAAGTGGCGCGGCGAGCTCCAGTCGGGCCTGCCCGAACTGCCGTCCCGCCCGTCTCCCACCACCACCCTCGACGAAGGCGGCAAGCCGCCGCTGCCTGGTATGCACGACGCGCCGGGCGAGCCGAAGCTGAGCCTCACCGGCCGCTACCACGGCTCGACGACCGCCGGGCAGTGGCTCGACCGCATCGTCGCCCACGGCCTCGGCACCCGCAGCCGCGTCGAGCTGACGCTCACCGACGCAGGAGTCGACGTCGTACGCCCCGGGGCCACCGACTTCTTCATCCCGGCAGCGGCCCTGCGCGAGGCCCGCCTCGACAAGGGCATCGCCGGAAAGGTCCTCGCCGAGGGCGGACTGCTGATCGTCACCTGGGCGCACGGCGACCGGGAGATCGACTCCGGCTTCCGCTCCGACCACGCGGCCGAGCACGCCGCCTGGGTCGAGACCATCAACTCCATGATCACGACCGACTCGACGGAAGGCGCCGCACGATGACGACCTCCACCCGGGGAACCCGCGTTCCCGCCGTACTCGTCCTGGAGGACGGCCGTACCTTCCGCGGCCGCGCCTACGGGGCCGTGGGGGTGACCTTCGGCGAGGCCGTGTTCTCCACCGGCATGACCGGCTACCAGGAGACGCTCACCGACCCGTCGTACCACCGCCAGGTCGTCGTGATGACCGCCCCGCACGTCGGCAACACCGGTGTCAACGACGAGGACCCCGAGTCCTCCCGTATCTGGGTGTCCGGTTATGTCGTCCGCGACCCCGCGCGCGTCCCGTCCAACTGGCGTGCGAAGCGCACGCTGGACGAGGAGCTGAGGCACCAGGGCGTCGTCGGCATCAGTGGCGTCGACACCCGCGCCCTCACCCGCCATCTGCGTGAGCGCGGCGCCATGCGCGTCGGCATCTTCTCCGGCAACGCGCTGCCCGACGAGGGCACGATGCTGGCCGAGGTGCGCCAGTCGCCCGAGATGCAGGGCGCGGACCTGTCGGCGGAGGTCGCCACCAAGGAGGCGTACGTCGTCCCGGCCATCGGTGAGAAGAAGTTCACCGTCGCGGCCGTCGACCTCGGCATCAAGGGCATGACCCCGCACCGGATGGCCGAGCGCGGCATCGAGGTGCACGTCCTGCCCGCGACCGCCACCGCCGACGACGTCTACGCCGTCGGTCCCGACGGGGTCTTCTTCTCCAACGGTCCGGGCGACCCGGCCACCGCCGACGGCCCCGTCGCCGTCATGCAGGCCGTCCTGGAGCGCGGCACGCCGCTGTTCGGCATCTGCTTCGGCAACCAGATCCTCGGCCGGGCGCTCGGCTTCGGCACGTACAAGCTCAAGTACGGCCACCGCGGCATCAACCAGCCCGTGCAGGACCGTACGACCGGCAAGGTCGAGGTCACCGCGCACAACCACGGCTTCGCCGTCGACGCCCCGCTCGACTCGGTCTCCGAGACCCCCTACGGCCGCGCCGAGGTCTCCCACGTGTGCCTGAACGACAACGTGGTGGAGGGCCTCCGGCTCCTCGACCGGCCGGCCTTCAGCGTCCAGTACCACCCGGAGGCGGCCGCGGGCCCGCACGACGCCGCGTACCTGTTCGACCGCTTCGTTTCCCTGATGGAGGGCCAGCGTGCCTAAGCGCACCGATATCCAGTCCGTCCTGGTCATCGGCTCCGGCCCGATCGTCATCGGCCAGGCCGCCGAGTTCGACTACTCCGGAACCCAGGCCTGCCGGGTCCTCAAGTCCGAGGGCCTGCGCGTCATCCTGGTGAACTCCAACCCGGCGACGATCATGACCGACCCGGAGATCGCCGACGCCACGTACGTCGAGCCGATCACCCCCGAGTTCGTCGAGAAGATCATCGCCAAGGAGCGGCCCGACGCGCTCCTGCCCACCCTCGGCGGCCAGACGGCGCTCAACACCGCCATCTCCATGCACGAGCAGGGTGTGCTGGAGAAGTACGGCGTCGAGCTCATCGGCGCCAATGTCGAGGCCATCAACAAGGGGGAGGACCGCGACCTCTTCAAGGAGGTCGTCGAGGCGGTACGCCAGAAGATCGGCCACGGCGAGTCCGCCCGCTCGGTCATCTGCCACTCCATGGACGACGTCATCAAGGGCGTCGGTACCCTCGGCGGCTACCCCGTCGTCGTCCGCCCCTCCTTCACCATGGGCGGCGCCGGCTCCGGCTTCGCGCACGACGAGGAGGAGCTGCGCCGTATCGCGGGGCAGGGCCTGACGCTCTCCCCGACCACCGAGGTGCTCCTGGAGGAGTCCATCCTCGGCTGGAAGGAGTACGAGCTGGAGCTGATGCGCGACAAGCACGACAACGTCGTGGTCGTCTGCTCCATCGAGAACTTCGACCCGATGGGCGTGCACACCGGTGACTCGATCACCGTCGCCCCGGCCATGACGCTCACCGACCGCGAGTACCAGCGGCTGCGTGACATCGGTATCGCGATCATCCGCGAGGTCGGCGTCGACACCGGCGGGTGCAACATCCAGTTCGCGGTCGACCCGGACGACGGCCGGATCATCGTCATCGAGATGAACCCGCGCGTCTCGCGCTCCTCCGCGCTGGCGTCGAAGGCCACCGGCTTCCCGATCGCGAAGATTGCCGCGAAACTCGCCGTCGGCTACACGCTGGACGAGATCCCCAATGACATCACCGAGAAGACGCCGGCCTCGTTCGAGCCGACGCTCGACTACGTGGTCGTGAAGGCCCCGCGCTTCGCCTTCGAGAAGTTCCCGTCCGCCGACAACACCCTCACCACCACGATGAAGTCGGTCGGCGAGGCCATGGCCATCGGCCGCAACTTCACCGAGGCGCTGCAGAAGGCCCTGCGCTCCCTGGAGAAGAAGGGCTCGCAGTTCGACTTCACCGGCCCGGTCGGCGACAGGGACGAGCTGCTGCGCGAGTCCGCCCGCCCCACCGACGGCCGGATCAACACCGTCATGCAGGCCGTCCGCGCCGGAGCCACCCAGGAGGAGGTCTTCGACGCCACGAAGATCGACCCGTGGTTCGTGGACCAGCTCTTCCTCATCAAGGAGATCGCCGACGATCTCGCCGCCGCCGAGAAGCTCGACCCCGAGCTGCTCGCCGAAGCCAAGCGACACGGCTTCTCCGACGCCCAGATCGCCGCGATCCGGGGCCTGCGCGAGGACGTCGTCCGCGAGGTCCGGCACGCCCTCGGCGTCCGCCCGGTCTACAAGACGGTCGACACCTGCGCCGCCGAGTTCGCCGCGAACACCCCGTACTTCTACTCCTCGTACGACGAGGAGAGCGAGGTCGCCCCGCGCGAGAAGCCCGCGGTCATCATCCTGGGCTCCGGCCCGAACCGGATCGGCCAGGGCATCGAGTTCGACTACTCCTGCGTCCACGCCTCCTTCGCGCTCAGCGACGCGGGCTACGAGACCGTGATGGTCAACTGCAACCCCGAGACCGTCTCGACCGACTACGACACCTCCGACCGCCTGTACTTCGAGCCGCTGACGCTCGAGGACGTGCTGGAGATCGTCCACGCCGAGACGCTCGCCGGCCCGGTCGCCGGTGTCGTCGTCCAGCTCGGCGGCCAGACACCGCTGGGCCTGTCGCAGGCGCTCAAGGACAACGGCGTCCCCGTCGTGGGCACATCCCCCGAGGCGATCCACGCCGCCGAGGACCGCGGCGCCTTCGGCCGCGTCCTCGCCGACGCAGGCCTCCCGGCGCCCAAGCACGGCACCGCGACCACCTTCGCCGAGGCCAAGGCCATCGCCGACGAGATCGGCTACCCCGTCCTCGTACGCCCGTCGTACGTGCTCGGCGGCCGCGGCATGGAGATCGTGTACGAGGAGACCCGGCTCCGGACGTACATCGCCGAGTCCACCGAGATCAGCCCCGACCGGCCCGTCCTCGTCGACCGCTTCCTCGACGACGCGATCGAGATCGACGTCGACGCTCTCTACGACGGCACCGAGCTCTACCTCGGCGGCGTCATGGAGCACATCGAGGAGGCCGGCATCCACTCCGGCGACTCGGCCTGCGCCCTGCCCCCGATCACGCTCGGCGGCTTCGACATCAAGCGGCTGCGCGCCTCGACCGAGGCCATCGCACACGGGGTCGGGGTCCGCGGACTGATCAACATCCAGTTCGCGATGGCCGGCGACATCCTGTACGTGCTGGAGGCCAACCCGCGCGCCTCCCGCACCGTGCCCTTCACCTCGAAGGCGACCGCCGTGCCGCTCGCGAAGGCCGCCGCCAGGATCTCGCTCGGCGCCACCATCGCGGAGTTGCGCGAGGAGGGCCTCCTGCCCGCGTCCGGCGACGGCGGCACGCTGCCCATGGACGCCCCGATCTCCGTCAAGGAGGCCGTGATGCCGTGGAGCCGCTTCCGCGACATCCACGGACGCGGTGTCGACACCGTCCTCGGCCCGGAGATGCGGTCGACCGGCGAGGTCATGGGCATCGACTCGGTCTTCGGCACCGCGTACGCCAAGTCGCAGGCGGGGGCCTACGGTCCGCTGCCCACCAAGGGCCGCGCCTTCATCTCCGTCGCCAACCGCGACAAGCGCTCGATGATCTTCCCGGCGCGCGAGCTGGTCGCCCACGGCTTCGAGCTGCTCGCCACCTCCGGCACGGCCGAGGTCCTCAAGCGCAACGGCATCAACGCCACCGTCGTGCGCAAGCAGTCCGAGGGCGAGGGCCCGAACGGCGAGAAGACCATCGTCCAGCTGATCCACGACGGCCAGGTCGACCTCATCGTCAACACCCCGTACGGCACCGGCGGCCGCCTCGACGGCTACGACATCCGCACGGCGGCGGTGGCGCGGAGCGTCCCGTGCCTGACGACGGTCCAGGCGCTCGCCGCCGCGGTCCAGGGCATCGACGCACTCAACCACGGCGGAGTGGGCGTGCGTTCGCTCCAGGAACACGCGGAACACCTGACCGCGGCCCGCGACTAGCAGCCCACGAGGGGGACACCGGGAACGGTGTCCCCCTCGTGGGTCTGGGGGCGTCCCCCAGAAAACACAGCATGAGGACACCCATATGTACAAACTCTTCTTCAACCTCGTCTTCAGGCACATGGACCCGGAAGAGGCCCACTACCTGGCCTTCCGCTGGATCCGCCTCGCGGTCCGCATCCCCGTGCTGCGCACGCTCGTCGCCGCCGTGCTCGCGCCCCGCCACAAGGAGCTGCGCACCGAGGCGCTCGGCCTGCGCATGCACGGCCCGTTCGGCCTCGCGGCCGGCTTCGACAAGAACGCCGTCGCCATCGACGGCATGGCGATGCTCGGCTTCGACCACGTCGAGATCGGTACGGTCACGGCGCAGCCGCAACCGGGCAACCCCAAGAAGCGGCTCTTCCGCCTCGTACCGGACCGTGCGCTGATCAACCGCATGGGATTCAACAACGAGGGCTCCGCCGCGGTCGCGGCCCGGCTCGGGGCCCGCCGCGAGATCTTCAGGACGGTCGTCGGCGTCAACATCGGCAAGACCAAGGTCGTCCCGGAGGAGGAGGCCGTCCGCGACTACGTGGCCTCGACCGAGCGGCTCGCCCGCCACGCCGACTACCTCGTCGTCAACGTCTCCTCGCCGAACACACCCGGGCTGCGGAACCTCCAGGCCACGGAGGCGCTGCGGCCGCTGCTCGCCGCCGTGCGCGAGGCAGCCGACCGCAGTGTGTCCGGTCGCCGCGTCCCGCTCCTCGTCAAGATCGCGCCGGACCTGGCCGACGAGGACGTCGACGCCGTCGCCGACCTGGCCGTCGAACTGGGCCTCGACGGCATCATCGCGACCAACACCACGATCGCCCGCGAAGGGCTCGGCCTGAAGTCCGACCCGACGCTGATCAAGGAGACCGGCGGACTGTCCGGCGCCCCCGTCAAGGCGCGCTCGCTGGAGGTGCTGCGCCGCCTGTACGGCCGCGTCGGCGACCGCATCACACTCGTCGGCGTCGGCGGCATCGAGAACGCCGAGGACGCCTGGCAGCGCATCCTCGCCGGAGCCACGCTCGTCCAGGGCTACAGCGCCTTCGTCTACGAGGGCCCCTTCTACGCCCGCGCGATCCACCAGGGCCTCGCCGCGCGCCTGGCAGCCGGCCCGTACGCCACCCTCGCCGAGGCCGTCGGCGCCGAGGCCCCGAAGCCCCGGGCATGAGCGCGAACATCCACGGAGGAAACCTCATGAGCGACACTCCCGAGCCCTTCGGCGCGCGGCTGCGCCACGCGATGGACACGCGCGGGCCGCTCTGCGTCGGCATCGACCCGCACGCGTCGCTGCTCACCGCGTGGGGCCTGGACGACGACGTCGCGGGCCTGGAGCGCTTCACACGCACGGTCGTGGAGGCGCTCGCCGACCGCGTCGCCGTCCTCAAGCCGCAGTCGGCCTTCTTCGAGCGCTTCGGTTCGCGCGGTATCGCGGTCCTGGAGCAGGCCGTCGCGGAGGCACGGGCCGCCGGCGCCCTGGTGCTGATGGACGCCAAACGGGGCGACATCGGCTCGACCATGGGCGCGTACGCCGCGACCTACCTCGACCCGCGCAGCCCGCTGTTCTCCGACGCCGTCACCGTCAGCCCCTACCTGGGCTTCGGCTCGCTTCGGCCCGCCCTGGACGCCGCCGTGCTGGGCGGCTGCGGGGTGTTCGTTCTCGCGCTCACCTCCAACCCCGAGGGCGCCGAGGTGCAGCGGTCCACCGCGGCCGGGGGTGTCTCGCTCGCGCAGCTCATGCTGAACCACATGGCCGACGAGAACGCGGGTGCCTCGCCGATGGGCTCGGTGGGCGCCGTCGTCGGTGCGACGCTCGGTGACGCGGGCGTCGACCTCGACATCAACGGTCCGCTCCTCGCCCCGGGCATCGGTGCCCAGGGCGCGACCCCGGCGGACCTGCCGGGCGTCTTCGGTGCGGCGGTCGGGAACGTCGTACCGAGCGTGAGCCGCGGCGTGCTGCGGCACGGCCCGGACGTCGCGGCGCTGCGGGAGGCCGCGACGCGCTTCGCCGACGACGTGCGGGTGGCGGTCGCGGGGGTCCGGGGCGTCTCGGGCTGACCCTTAGGAAGGGGGCCCGGGGCAACTACTTGGGCCTCACACGGAACTTTTCTTGACAGAAACCCGGTCGGTATGTCTGGAATATCCAGGTCGGCCGATGCTGACCAGGACTTTTCCGCTGTTCTCGCTGACTGAAGCGGTCTCGGCCGCTAGTCTCCGTCGAGAGTCACCGATGCAATGCGTTGCATCGTTGCTCGCCTGGTGTGGGGCGACTAGGTTCCGCACCGGTCCGTATCCGACAGTTCGACATCCGAGGTGACGTAGGCGTGGCTCTTCCGCCCCTTACCCCTGAACAGCGCGCAGCCGCGCTCGAAAAGGCCGCCGCGGCTCGCCGGGAGCGGGCCGAGGTCAAGAATCGACTCAAGCACTCCGGCGCCTCCCTCCACGAGGTGATCAAGCAGGGCCAGGAGAACGACGTCATCGGCAAGATGAAGGTCTCCGCCCTGCTCGAGTCCCTCCCCGGCGTGGGCAAGGTCCGCGCCAAGCAGATCATGGAGCGGCTCGGCATCTCCGAGAGCCGCCGCGTGCGAGGACTCGGCTCCAACCAGATCGCCTCTCTCGAGCGCGAGTTCGGCAGCACCGGCGCCTGAGTCCGGGGCACTGCCGAGAAACTGGAATAATCGCTGCATGGCAGCAGAGGTACGTCCGCGGCTGACCGTGCTCTCCGGCCCCTCCGGGGTGGGCAAGAGCACGGTCGTCGCCCATATGCGCAAGGTCCACCCCGAGGTCTGGCTCTCGGTGTCGGCCACCACCCGAAAGCCGCGCCCCGGCGAGCGTCACGGCGTCCAGTACTTCTTCGTCACCGACGAGGAGTTCGACAAGCTGGTCGCCAACGGTGAGCTCCTGGAATGGGCAGAATTCGCGGGCAATCGCTACGGCACTCCCCGCCGAGCGGTTCTGGAGCGACTCGAGGCCGGGGAGCCGGTGCTGCTGGAGATCGACCTCCAGGGCGCGCGGCAGGTCAAGGAGTCCATGCCGGAGTCCCAGCTCGTCTTCCTGGCACCACCCAGCTGGGACGAGCTGGTCCGCCGGCTCACCGGTCGCGGCACCGAGGCACCCGACGTCATCGAACGCCGCCTCGAGGCCGCCAAGGTCGAACTCGCCGCCGAATCGGAGTTCGACATCACCCTGGTCAACACCTCCGTCGAGGACGTAGCACGTGAGCTGCTAGCCTTGATGGAAGTTGTTTGATCTTTTTCCCACCTTTCGGAAGGTAGAGCGTGTCCTCTTCCATCACCGCGCCCGAGGGCATCATCAACCCGCCGATCGACGAGCTGCTCGAGGCCACGGACTCGAAGTACAGCCTCGTGATCTACGCGGCCAAGCGCGCGCGTCAGATCAACGCGTACTACTCGCAGCTCGGCGAGGGTCTGCTCGAGTACGTCGGTCCGCTCGTTGACACCCACGTCCACGAGAAGCCGCTCTCGATCGCCCTGCGCGAGATCAATGCGGGTCTGCTGACCTCCGAGGCCATCGAGGGCCCGGCGCAGTAGTCGCCACAGCACGTCAGTCCAGGCCCGGTGGAGCGTCCGCCGGGCCTGTGGTGTGTCATGGATACCGAGTCGAGTGCGGGAGTGGTCGTTCGTGGACAAGCCGAAGGTCGTTCTGGGGGTCAGCGGTGGTATCGCCGCGTACAAGGCGTGCGAGCTGCTGCGGCGGCTGACCGAGTCGGGCCATGACGTGCGCGTCGTGCCGACCGCGTCCGCGCTGCATTTCGTCGGCGCCCCGACCTGGTCCGCCCTGTCCGGGCACCCGGTGTCCACC
Source organism: Streptomyces sp. NPDC002133 (assembly GCF_040296405.1). Lineage (NCBI taxonomy): Bacteria > Bacillati > Actinomycetota > Actinomycetes > Kitasatosporales > Streptomycetaceae > Streptomyces > Streptomyces sp. NPDC002133. Next base: position 296,651 of record NZ_JBEOXF010000003.1, read on the forward strand.
GAGGTCTGGACGGACGTCCACGAGGTCCCGCACGTACGGATCGGACAGGGCGCCGATCTCGTCGTCGTCGCCCCGGCCACCGCAGACATGCTCGCCAAGGCCGCGCACGGCCTCGCCGACGACCTCCTCACCAACACCCTGCTCACCGCCCGCTGCCCGGTCGTCTTCGCGCCCGCGATGCACACCGAGATGTGGGAGCACCCGGCCACCCAGGAGAACGTCGCGACGCTGCGCCGGCGCGGCGCCGTCGTCATCGAGCCCGCCGTCGGCCGGCTCACGGGCGTCGACACCGGCAAGGGGCGGCTGCCCGACCCGGGCGAGATCTTCGAGGTCTGCCGTCGCGTGCTGGCCCGCGGCGCCGCCGTGCCCGACCTGGCCGGCCGCCATGTCGTGATCAGCGCGGGCGGCACCCGCGAGCCGCTCGACCCGGTCCGCTATCTGGGCAACCGCTCCTCCGGCAAGCAGGGCTACGCGCTGGCGCGTACGGCCGCGGCCCGCGGCGCCCGGGTGACGCTGATCGAGGCCAACACCGGCATGGCCGACCCCGCCGGGGTCGACGTGGTCCGCGTCGGCACCGCCGTGCAGCTGCGCGAGGCCGTGCTCAAGGCGGCATCCGACGCCGACGCGGTGGTCATGGCCGCGGCCGTCGCGGACTTCCGGCCGGCGACGTACGCCGAAGGCAAGATCAAGAAGAAGGACGGCCAGGAGCCCGCGCCGATCGTTCTGGTGCGCAACCCGGACATCCTTGCCGAGATCTCCGCCGACCGGGCCCAGCCGGGACAGGTGATCGTCGGCTTCGCCGCCGAGACCGACGACGTCCTCGCCAACGGCCGCGACAAGCTCCGCCGCAAGGGCTGCGACCTGCTTGTCGTCAACGAGGTGGGGGAGCGCAAGACCTTCGGCTCCGAGGAGAACGAGGCGGTGGTCCTCGGGGCGGACGGCAGCGAGACGCCCGTGCCGTACGGCCCGAAGGAAGCCCTCGCGGACACCGTGTGGGACCTGGTCGCCCCCCGGCTGGCCTGAGGCCCGGTCGCGGGTGCGGCCCTGACGCTGCCGGTCCCGGGTGTGACACTGCGCGCACACGACGAGCCGGTCGGCGTCCGGGTGAATTCAGGACGAATCTCTCATTCACCCCGATGATGCCGCCACAATCCGCGGGGAACCGGCCATCAGGCCGCACAGGCACGTCGATCGGCGTACAGTCGCACGCTGTTTGCGCGCCCGTATCACTCCCACGGAGCGAGACGCGTGGTCCGACGGACGGAAGCGCCCGATAAACTGTCCTCGGAACGACGCGGGGCGCAGCCCCCCGGCCGGTCCGCCAATGATCAGCCAGCAGCCGCTGCAACCCCAGGGAGCGTTGTGTCCCGTCGCCTGTTCACCTCGGAGTCCGTGACCGAGGGTCACCCCGACAAGATTGCTGACCAGATCAGCGACACCATTCTCGACGCACTGCTGCGCGAGGACCCCGCGTCCCGCGTCGCCGTGGAGACCCTGATCACCACCGGTCTCGTGCATGTGGCCGGCGAGGTCACCACCAAGGCGTGGGCCGACATTCCCACGCTGGTGCGCAACAAGATCCTCGAGATCGGTTACGACTCCTCGAAGAAGGGCTTCGACGGCGCCTCCTGCGGCGTTTCGGTGTCCATCGGCTCCCAGTCGCCCGACATCGCCCAGGGTGTCGACACGGCCTACGAGTCGCGGGTCGAGGGTGCCGCCGCAGGCAGGGAAACGGATGAGCTCGACAGGCAGGGCGCCGGCGACCAGGGCCTGATGTTCGGGTACGCGTGCGACGAGACGCCCGAGCTGATGCCGCTGCCGATCTACGTGGCGCACCAGCTCTCCCGCCGCCTCTCCGAGGTCCGCAAGAACGGGACCATCCCGTACCTGCGCCCGGACGGAAAGACCCAGGTCACCATCGAGTACGACGGCGACAAGGCCGTCCGCCTCGACACGGTCGTGGTCTCCTCGCAGCATGCCTCCGACATCGACCTGGACTCGCTGCTCGCGCCCGACATCCGTGAGTTCGTCGTCGAGCACGTGCTGAAGCAGCTCGTCGAGGACGGCATCAAGCTCGACACCGAGGGCTACCGCCTGCTGGTCAACCCGACCGGACGCTTCGAGATCGGCGGCCCGATGGGCGACGCCGGCCTCACCGGCCGCAAGATCATCATCGACACCTACGGCGGTATGGCCCGCCACGGAGGCGGCGCCTTCTCCGGCAAGGACCCGTCCAAGGTCGACCGCTCCGCCGCCTACGCCATGCGCTGGGTCGCCAAGAACGTCGTGGCCGCGGGCCTCGCCTCGCGCTGCGAGGTCCAGGTCGCGTACGCGATCGGCAAGGCCGAGCCGGTCGGTCTCTTCGTCGAGACGTTCGGTACCGCCGCGGTCGACACCGAGAAGATCGAGAACGCCATCGCCCAGGTCTTCGACCTCCGCCCGGCCGCGATCATCCGCGACCTCGACCTGCTCCGCCCGATCTACGCCCAGACCGCGGCCTACGGCCACTTCGGCCGGGCGCTCCCCGACTTCACCTGGGAGCGCACGGACCGCGTGGACGCGCTGCGTGCGGCCGCCGGCCTGTAAGCGAGCACTGCTGCGTTCGAGGGCCCCCGACCGTCTCGGTCAGGGGCCCTCGTTCGTGCCGGCACGGCCACCGCGGATGCCCGCGAATGGCGTGGCGCCCCGCGGGAGCTTACGCCGACGCCCTCCCGGTGCGGGTGACGGATACATCTGGAGCGGGGCGTGCCCCGCTGTGAAGGGAATCTCGACTCCGCCGCCGCTGTGCTCTCGGGAGTCCACGCGCCGGAGCGCCCGGTGCGAAGGCGACGGTTACTTCGGGTGCCGGCCCTGTCCTCAGGCTCCCCCGGATTTCTTCCGGGGGACCTCCGAGCGGGCTGACCCTCGCGGGTGCGCATCCCGCCACCGGTCCTGCACCCGTGTGGCCGAGCGGCCCTGGGCACAGTGCACACCGTCACCGCTCCTGATCTCAGGCGCCCTCCGCGCAGCCTTCACTGTCAGTCCCTTCTGATAGGAAGGTGGCTGTGAGCAGCGACAACGAACGTTCCGAGCGGCCCGGCGACGGCCCGCCGGAGCAGCTTGCGCTCATCCGGGAAACCGTGCGGCAGGCGAAGGTGCCGCGGGCGAAGCCCCGGACGTGGCGGGGGGCCGCACTGGCGAAGGAACTGCCGGTGGCGAGGGTCGCGGTGAACAAGGGGGTGCTGCACCTCGACCAGTTCTTCGACTACGCCGTGCCCGAGGAGCTCGACGCGGACGCACAGCCCGGCGTGCGGGTGCGCGTGCGCTTCGGGGCGGGGGCACATCAGGTGCGTGACGGGCGGCGCGAGGGCGGGCGGCTGATCGACGGCTTCATCGTCGAGCGACGGGCCGAGTCGGACTACTCGGGGCCGCTGGCGGCGCTCGCCGACGTCGTCTCGCCCGAGCCCGTCCTCAGTCCCGAGCTGCTCGCCCTGACCAGGGCGGTCGCCGACCGGTACGCGGGGAGCCTCGCCGATGTGCTGCAGCTTGCGGTGCCGCCGCGCAGCGCACGGGCCGAGGCGAAGCCCTCGCCGGAGCCGCTGCCGCCGCCGGGTGCACCGGACGTGGGGACCTGGGAGCGGTACGGGCGGGGGGCCGGGTTTCTGGAGGCGTTGGCCGGCGGGGGTGCACCGCGGGCCGTGTGGACCGCGCTGCCCGGACCGCACTGGGCCGATGAGCTGGCCAGGGCCGTCGCGGCAACCTTGGCGTCCGGGCGGGGCGCGCTCGTCGTCGTGCCGGACGGGCGAGCCGTGGCGCGGGTCGACGCCGCCCTCACCCGGCTCGTCGGCGAGGGGCGACATGCGGTGCTGACCGCCGAGGCGGGACCGGAGAAGCGGTACCGGCAGTGGCTGGCGGTGCGGCGCGGGTCCGTGCGGGCCGTGGTCGGCACACGGGCGGCGATGTTCGCTCCCGTACGGGACCTCGGGCTCGTTGCGATATGGGACGACGGCGACGCCAGCCACAGCGAGCCGCACGCCCCCCTGCCGCACGCGCGCGAAGTGCTGCTGCTGCGCGCCGCGCACGACAGGTGCGGGTTCCTGCTGGGCGCGACGAGCTGCACGGTGGAGGCGGCCCAGCTCGTCGAGAGCGGCTGGGCGCAGCCGCTGGTCGCGGACCGGGGACAGGTGCGGCGGGCCGCGCCACTGGTACGCACCGTCGGAGACGGCGAGCTCGCCCGCGACGAGGCCGCGCGGGCCGCCCGGCTGCCGTCGTTGGCATGGCAGACCGTCCGCGACGGGCTGAAGTCCGGACCTGTGCTCGTCCAGGTGCCCCGGCGGGGGTATGTCCCCAGGCTGGCCTGCGAGCGATGCCGCACGCCCGCGCGCTGCGGACACTGTTCCGGGCCGCTGGAGGCGCCGGGCGAGCGCGATCTACGGTGCGGATGGTGCGGGCGGGACGCCGGCGGCTGGCACTGCGCGGAGTGCGGCGGCACCCGGCTGCGGGCCCAGGTGGTGGGCGCGCGGCGCACCGCGGAGGAACTGGGAAGGGCGTTTCCGGCGGTGCCGGTGCGCACGTCCGGGCGTGACCATGTCCTGGACACCGTGCCCGGCCGGCCGGCCCTGGTCGTCAGCACACCGGGCGCGGAACCGGTCGCCGAAGGCGGATACGCGGCGGCGCTGCTGCTCGACGGCTGGGCCATGCTCGGCAGGCCCGACCTGCGGTCTGGCGAGGAGGCACTGCGCCGATGGATGGACGCCGCCTCGCTGGTGCGGGGCCAGGAGGACGGCGGCACGGTCGTGGTCGTCGCCGAGCCGACACTCCGCCCCGTGCAGGCGCTCGTCCGCTGGGACCCCGTGGGCCACGCCCAGCGCGAGCTGGCCGAGCGCGCCGAGCTGGGCTTTCCGCCCGTGTCCCGGATGGCGGCCGTGACGGGTCCGGGCGAGGCGGTGGCCGCCTTTCTGGCGGCGGCGGAGCTGCCGGGGGACGCGGAGGTCCTGGGGCCGGTTCCATTGCCGCCGGTGGCTCCGGGGCGGCCGCGTCGGCCCGGCGACCCGCCGGCGGGGGAGTCGTGGGAGCGGGTGCTTCTGCGGGTGCCTCGGGGGAATGGAGCGGCGCTGGCGGCAGCCCTGAAGTCGGCCCGGGCCGCGCGGCTGGCGCGGGGCGGCGGGGACCCGGTACGCATTCGCGTGGACCCCCCGGACATCGGCTGACGCGGGTTTCTTCCGGGGGTGCGCGGTTGCCCGGTGCCGTGCGGTTGCCGTCGGGGTACGCTCCGGGGCTCGTGTCCTGAGCTGTCGGTCCTCACCGCGCGCTTCGCGAGCTGCGGGCGCCTTTACGTCCAGAACACGGCCCCTGTGCGTCCCCTACGTGGGGAACCGGGCGGGCTCGCGCCGGTGGTGTGTGGCCACCCACCGGGTCGCGGTCGGGGGGCGGCCGGGGCGGGGCCGTGCAGGGTCGCCCCCGCAGAAATCGGGCGGTGGTGCCGGGTGACGCCGTACCCACCGCACCGATTTCGAGGAGGCGAGCCCGGAGGGGTCCCGCACCATCACCCACCGACAGCAGCCGCACCAAGCCCGTCCGGGGTCCCCCCACGCCGCAGGGCACAGGGGGAGCTTGAGGACGGACACACCGGACGCCCGGCGGCACCGGCCACACCGCCCACCCCGCACCGCAGGAGGCACCCCGCGTCCCGCCGAAGGCACAAGCCCGCCCCGGCGCACCGAGTGGGTGCACCGGGGCGGGCGGGGTGGGGTCAGCCGTTGCGCGGGCCGGGGAAGGCGCTCGGGCGGACCTCCTCGCGGAAGGACTGGGCGGCCGCCGTCGGCTGCGGCGGCATCGAGCGCGCAGCGGGCACCGCGGGCACCGCAGGCGCGGCGGCGATCGCCTCGGCCGCCCCGGGCTGCGGCGTCGCCCGCCGCGACCCGTAACGGCGGTGCACGGCCTGCTTCGTGACACCCAGCGCCGAGCCCACCGCGTCCCACGAGAAGCCCAGCGAACGGTCGAAGTCCACCGCCGCGGTCACCAAGGTCTCGACGCTGTCCCGCAGTTCCTGCGCGAGGCGGACGGTCGGGGCCGGAGCCCTTCCGTAGACGACGAAGCCCGTGGACGGGCCGGAGCGACGCGGACGGTAGACGTTGCCCAACTGGGCCGTGAGCGTGCGCAGTGCGTCCACCTGCCGGCGGACCCGCTCGATGTCCCGCACCAACAGATGCAGACTCGCCCGGGCTTGGGCGTCGTGGGTTGCGTGGTCGGCCATGAACAAGCCTCTCGAACCGGCGATGAAAACGGTCGGGCCGCACCGGGGCTGCCCGCTTCGGTCAATCTCTCTTGACCAACGCTCCACCCTGCGTTGTGGTCACGGGGCACGGGTGCAAGGGCATATGCGCGGGGCGCACGTGCGTCCGTGCGCCCCCTGTCGGTTCGGCCAAATAGACTGGTACGTCGCGCGTCCACCCGGCACACAGAGCGAGGTATCTCCCGTGAAACTTGTCTTCGCAGGCACCCCCGAGGTCGCCGTACCCGCCCTGGATGCCCTGATCGCCTCCGACCGGCACGAGGTCGCGGCCGTCGTCACCCGCCCGGACGCCCCTGCCGGCCGCGGCAGGCGCCTGGTCGCCAGCCCGGTCGCGCAGCGTGCGGAGGAGGCCGGGATCGAGGTCCTCAAGCCCGTCAGGCCGCGAGACGAGGACTTCCTCGCACGGCTGCGCGAGATCGCCCCGGACTGCTGCCCGGTCGTCGCGTACGGCGCGCTGCTGCCCAGGGTCGCGCTGGACATTCCCGCCAAGGGCTGGGTCAACCTGCACTTCTCGTTGCTGCCCGCGTGGCGTGGTGCCGCGCCTGTGCAGCACGCGATCCTCGCCGGGGACGAGATGACCGGTGCCTCGACCTTCCAGATCGAGGAGGGGCTCGACTCCGGGCCGGTCTACGGCGTGATCACCGAGCACGTCCGGCCGACGGACACCAGCGGTGACCTGCTGACCCGGCTCGCGTTCGCGGGCTCGGGACTGCTCGCCGCGACGATGGACGGCATCGAGGACGGCACCCTCAAGGCCGTACCGCAGCCGACCGCGGGCGTCACACTCGCCCCGAAGCTCACCGTCGAGGCCGCGCAGGTGGACTGGCACGCGCCGGCTCTGCGCGTCGACCGGGTCGTGCGCGGCTGCACGCCTGCCCCCGGCGCGTGGACCGCCTTCCGCGGTGAGCGGCTGAAGCTGGTCAACGTCCACCTCCACCCGGACCGCGCGGAGCTCGCGCCCGGGGAGCTGATGGTCGGCAAGAACCATGTGTACGCGGGAACCGGTTCGCACGCCGTCGAGCTGCTCTGGGTGCAGCCGCAGGGCAAGAAGCCCATGCCCGCGGCGGACTGGGCCCGCGGGGTGCGGATCGCCCCCGGCGAGAAGCTGGGAGCCGCCGACGTAGGCTGAAGGCGTTCGACTCTTCTGAAACGCGGAGCACCTTTTGAGTGAGCAGAGCGGCCGTCGCCGTCCCCACAAGCCGTACCGTCGCCCGAAGAAGGACCCCGTGCGGATCCTCGCCTTCGACGCGCTGCGCGCGGTGGACGAGCGGGACGCGTACGCCAATCTCGTTCTGCCGCCGCTGCTGAAGAAGGCCCGCGAGCACGGTGACTTCGACAACCGGGACGCGGCACTGGCGACCGAGCTGGTGTACGGCACGCTGCGCCGGCAGGGGACCTACGACGCGATCATCGCCGCGTGCGTCGACCGGCCGCTGCGCGAGGTCGACCCGCCCGTGCTGGATGTGCTCGCGCTCGGTGCCCATCAGCTGCTCGGTACGCGTATCCCGACGCACGCGGCCGTCTCGGCGAGCGTGGAGCTGGCGCGGGTCGTGCTCGGTGACGGTCGGGCCAAGTTCGTCAACGCCGTGCTGCGCAAGATCTCGCAGCACGATCTCGACGGGTGGCTGGAGCGTGTCGCGCCGCCGTACGACGAGGACGCCGAGGACCACCTGGCCGTGGTGCACTCGCATCCGCGGTGGGTCGTCTCGGCGCTGTGGGACGCGCTGGGCGGCGGCCGGGCCGGGATCGAGGACCTGCTGGAGGCCGACAACGAGCGGCCCGAGGTGACGCTGGTCGCCAGGCCGGGGCGGGCCACGACGGACGAGCTGCTGGACCTGCTCGGCGAGGAGGCCGGGCTGCCGGGTCGCTGGTCGCCCTACGCGGTGCGGCTCACCGAGGGCGGCGAGCCCGGCGCGCTCGACCCCGTGCGCGAAGGGCGCGCGGGAGTGCAGGACGAGGGCAGTCAGCTCGTCGCGATAGCCCTTGCCAACGCCCCGCTCGACGGCCCCGACAAGCGCTGGCTCGACGGCTGCGCGGGCCCCGGCGGCAAGGCGGCCCTGCTCGGCGCCCTCGCCGCGGGACGCGGCGCCTCGCTGCTGGCGTCCGAGAAGCAGCCGCACCGCGCGCGCCTCGTCGAGCGCGCCCTGGCCGGCAACCCCGGCCCGTACCAGGTCATCGCCGCGGACGGCACCCGCCCGCCGTGGCGTCCCGGCTCCTTCGACCGGGTCCTCGTCGACGTGCCGTGCTCGGGCCTCGGCGCTCTGCGCCGCCGTCCCGAGGCCCGCTGGCGCCGCCGCCCCGAGGACCTCGACGGCTTCGCCCCGCTCCAGCGCGAGCTGCTGCGCGAGGCCCTTGCCGCGGTCCGTGTCGGCGGCGTCGTCGGATACGCGACGTGCTCGCCCCACCTCGCCGAGACCCACGTGGTCGTCGAGGACGTGCTCAAGGGCCGCGGGGGCGCCCCGGTGGACGCCGAGTGGATCGACGCGCGCTCCCTGATGCCGGGGGTACCGGCACTGGGCGACGGCCCGGACGTTCAGCTGTGGCCGCACCTGCACGGCACCGACGCGATGTATCTGGCGCTGCTGCGGCGCACCGGCTGACGCAGCAGACGCCGACGACCAGGGGCCGCACGAGGAGAAGGGCCGGCACCGCCCCGGCACCGGCTGGTGCCGTACCGGGCGAGCCGCCCGGTACGCGCTGCGACGTTCGCCGTGGGCGGGTGCCCGCGGACCGTCCGGCGGGCCGGTTCCTCGTGATGGTGGCGGCCTCCCGCGGCAGCCCGCGGTGCCTGCTCGGGGTCCTCCCGCGCAAGCCGGTGCCGCCGCATGGCAGTCTTGGCACATGGCCCAGATCAACCCCAGCATCCTGTCCGCCGACTTCGCCCGCCTCGCCGAGGAGGCGAAGGCCGTCGAAGGCGCCGACTGGCTCCACGTAGATGTCATGGACAACCACTTCGTGCCCAATCTGACGCTCGGCGTGCCGGTGGTGGAGTCGCTCAGTCGTGCGACCGACATCCCGCTGGACTGCCATCTGATGATCGAGAACCCGGACCGCTGGGCCCCCCAGTACGTCGAGGCCGGCGCCGGCTCCGTCACCTTCCACGTGGAGGCCGCGGCGGCGCCCGTGCGGCTGGCGCGCGAGATCCGGGCCAAGGGCGCGCGCGCCTCGATGGCGCTCAAGCCCGCCACACCCATCGAGCCGTTCGAGGACCTGCTCCCCGAGCTCGACATGCTGCTGATCATGACCGTGGAGCCGGGCTTCGGCGGCCAGGCGTTCCTCGACATCATGCTCCCGAAGATCCGCCGCACCCGGGAGCTGATCAGCAAGCACGGACTCGAGCTGTGGCTGCAGGTGGACGGAGGTGTCTCGGAGGAGACGATCGAGCAGTGTGCGGAGGCGGGCGCGGATGTCTTCGTCGCCGGCTCCGCGGTGTACGGGGCCGAGGATCCGGCCGAGGCGGTGCGCTCGCTGCGCGACATGGCGGCCGGCACCATCGCATCGGCCCCCTGGGCATGCGACCACTGAGCCACGCTTACATGAACGGGGCCCGACCGGGCTGATCGATCACCCCCGGATCTGACAGGATGACGGTTCCGGAGTGTGAACAGCAGTGAGGAGAGCGCGGTGTCTGCAATGTCGGCGGGACGACCAGCCCTGCGGATGGGACCCGCGGAGCTGGTGCAGGCGGCGGCCATGGCCCGCCGCTTCTATCTCGAGGGCAAATCCAAGATCCAGATCGCCGAGGAGTTCGGCGTCAGCCGCTTCAAGGTTGCGCGGGTCCTGGAGACCGCGCTCGAACGCGACCTCGTGCGGATCGAGATCCGCGTCCCCGCCGAGCTGGACGCGGAGCGCTCCGACGCGTTGCGTGCCCGCTACGGACTGCGGCACGCGGTGGTTGTCGAATCCCCGTCGGAGGCCGAGGACGAGTCCCCCGACCCGGAGAACCTCGGTGAGGTGGCCGCGGACCTCCTCGGCGAGTTGGTGAACGAGGGCGATGTGCTCGGCCTGGCGTGGGGCCGCTCGACGATCCACATGGCGGCCGCGCTGGACCGGCTGCCGCCGTGCACGGTCGTGCAGCTGACGGGTGTGTACGACGCCGGGACCGCCGAGCGTGGCTCGGTGGAGGCCGTGCGGCGCGCGGCCCAGGTCTCCGGCGGCGAGGCGCACCCGATCTACGCGCCGATGCTGCTGCCGGACCCGGCGACCGCCGCGGCGCTGCGCAACCAGACGGGCATCGCCCGCGCCTTCGAGTACTTCGACAAGGTGACCGTCGCGTGCGTGTCGATCGGCTCCTGGGAGCCGGGCATCTCGACGGTCCACGACATGCTCACGGACGAGGAGCGCGCGCACTACGCGTCGCTCGGCGTCGCCGCGGAGATGTCCGCGCATCTCTTCGACGCGGACGGCCGCCGCGTCGGCCGCGACCTCGGCGAACGCTGCATCACGGTCGAGGCGGACCGGCTGCGCCGGATCCCGGAGGTCGTCGCGATCGCCGGCGGCCAGCGCAAGGCGTCGGCGATCGGCGCCGTGCTGCGGTCGGGGCTGGTCACGAGCCTGGTGACGGACACGGCCGCGGCCGACTACCTCCTCACGGAGTCCCACCCGGGGCCGCGGCCGGCGCTGGAGCGCGCGGACCCGGACGACTGACGGAAGACCTGCCCCCTTCGACGCCGCGCATCCCACCACAGCCCGCCCCGGCACCCACCGGGTCGGGCTGAGTTCGTTCGGGCGCCCTCGTCAGGGGGCGGATCCCAGGCCGTACAGGCGCCGGGCGTTCTCCGCCGCGAGCAGGTGCGCCACGCGTTCGCCGTCCGGCGCCGACCAGGCTCCGGAAGCCGTCCAGGTGTCCAGGAGACGGGCGAGCGCCTCCTCGAAGACGCGGGCGCCGACGAGGTAGAGCTCCGGGAGCCCGTACGCGTCGCTCGAGTACAGCAGCTTGCCGAACGGGGTCAGCTCCAGCGCCTCGGCGAGCACGGCCCCGGCGCGGGCGCCCGTGTGGGAGAGGGCCAGGCCGACGTCCGCGTACACATGTGTGAACGCGTGGGCGAGGTAGGCGGCGTGCCGGTGGTACGGGTAGCCGTGCAGGAGCACCAGCGGGCAGCCGTACGGGGCGACGGCCCGGATGAAGTCCGTCAGGAGCAGGGGATCGCAGCGGTCGAGGCGGAGATCGGGGTCGCCGAAGCCGGTGTGGAGCTGCAGCGGCAGCCCCGTCCGCACCGCCGACCAGAGCAGATGGCGCAGCAGCACCGGGTCGTCGAGCCGCCCGCCCGGTGCGCGCGCGTCCAGCCAGCGCCCGGCCGCGGCACGGACCTCGTTGGGAGTCGGCGGATCGGGGGCCAGGCCGAGGCCGTGGCGGTACGCGGCGATCGACTTGAACCCGGCCGCGGTGCGGGCGGCCGCCGTGACGGCGTGGTCGAACACCTCGAGGAACAGCCCGGGGCCGTGGGCCGCGTCGGCCGTGTGCTCGGCCAGCGTCTCCAGCCGCACGATCGTGCGTGCCTCGCCGCCGCCGAGCTCCGCCAGATCGGCGGGCCCCGTGAGGTCGCCCGGCAGCCCGGTGTCGACGAGATACGTGCCCGTGCCGCTTGCCCGCAGCAGCCTCCGCGTCACCTCGTCGGTGCCCAGCTCACGGCGGCGCTCCAGGTACCGCCCCGGAGGGCAGTGCGCCTCCAGTCCGAGCAGCGGCGGGCACCAGCGGCGCACCGCGAAGCCCAGCTGTGTGTCGAAGAAGCTCGTACCGGGGGCGGCCGGGGCGTCCGACTCGGTCAGGTACGAGGCGAAGGTCTCCGCGTCCGGGCTCCGGCGCAGCACACCGTGGCAGTGGTGGTCGACGAGCGGCGGCAGCGCGAGCGTCATTCAGTACCGCCCGCGCGTCGTGTCGGCGATCTCCTGCGGGCTTTTGCCGGCGAACAGCTCGGCCTCGGCCCGGCGTACGGCCACGATCGCCTCGAACAGCGCATCGCCGAGCGCCTCGCGCAGAACGTCCGACCGGACGAAGTGCGCCAGTGCCTCCGGCAGCGACCGCGGCAGCCGCGCAGGCGCACCCCTGGGCCCGTCGTGGCCGTCGTCCGACCCTGCCGGGGCGGCTCCGGCGTCCGCGCCGCCCCGCGCCGGACCGCTGTCCTCCGCCGGCTCGTCCGCCCATGTCGCCGGATCGCCCGTCACCGGCTCCGGCAGCCGGGCACCCGCGGCGAGGCCGGCGAGGCCGGCCGCGATCACCGCGCCCGTCACCAGATACGGATTGGCCGCCGCGTCGAAGCACTTCACCTCGGCGTTGGCGCCCTCCGGGTCGTCCGGAGCACCCGCGATGAACCGGAGTGCGGCCTCGCGGTTCTCCAGCCCCCAGCACTGGAAGGCGCCCGCCCAGCGGGACGGTTCGAGGCGGAGGTAGCTCGCGGGGGAGGGGGCGCCGATCGCGAGGAGGGCCGGGAGGGCCTCCAGGACGCCCGCGAGAAACGCCTCGCTGTCGGAGGTCGTCCCGAAAGGCCCTCGACCGCCCCGGCACAGGTTCTGCCCGTCCCGCCACAGACTCAGGTGGAGGTGACCGCCGTTGCCGACGCCCCCCGCCTCCACCACGGGGCCGAACAGTGGGTTGAGCCCGTGCCGCAGGGAGACCGCCCGCACCGTCTCGCGCACGAGCACCGCGAGGTCCGCGGCGCCCACCGGATCGGACGGGGCCACCGAGACCTCGAACTGCCCGGCGGCGTACTCGGGATGGATCTGGAGCACCTCGACGCCCTGCGCGACCAGCGCGCGCACCACCTCGTCCAGGTAGTCGGAGAGCTCGACCATCCGGGCCATCCCGTACGCGGGCCCCGTGCACGCGGGCACGCCGTCCCGGTGCACGACCCACTCGGTCTCGAAGCCCATCCGCAGCCCGATGCCGTGGTCCGCGGCCCGCAGGGCCATCCTCCGCGCGAAGAGCCGCTGGCACGCGGCGTACGGCCGGCCCTGCTGGTCGTAGCGGTCGACCGGCGCCCAGGCCCAGCCCGGCTGCGCGGCGAGCACGGTGAGCCGATCGAGGTCCGGTACGAGCCTCAGGTCGCCGTCCGGGCCGCCGATGTGGCGGCTCGTGGTGATCGAGTCGTCCACCAGGTAGACGTCGAAGACGGGCGACATACCGACGCCGCGCGCCGCCGCCTGGGCCAGCCGGCCGACGGGCACGGCCTTCACCCGGGTGAGGCCCGCGTTGTCCACCCAGGTCAGGGCCGCCCCGTGGACGCCCTCCGCCCGGAGCCGCGCGGTCTCGAGCCCGGCGGGCCTGCGGGCCTCCTGGCGAGCCCGCAGGCGCTCCTGCGGCGGTGCGTGCTTTCTCGGGTCGCTGTGCTGCACGGGGCATTCCCTACCCGCCCCGCCCTCCACCTTCACCACCTTCACCGCGCGGTCGTGGCAGCATCGGCGCCATGCTGCACCGGCCGCTCCTCCGCCTCGCCCTGGCGCTGCTGGCCCTTCTGGGGCTCCTGTCGACCGGATGCTCGTCCGGCTCCGACGCGCTGAACCGGGCGCCCACCAAGGTCGTCGCACGGACCGCCCTCCCCACCGTCCGCGTCGCCGACCTGCCGCCCGAGGCCCGCGAGACGCTGCGCCTGATCGACCGGGGCGGACCGTTCCCGTACGAGAAGGACGGAGCCGTCTTCGGCAACTTCGAGGGGATCCTGCCGAAGCAGGGGCGGGGCCACTACCGGGAGTACACCGTCCGCACGCCCGGCGAGCGTGACCGCGGGGCCCGCCGCATTGTCACCGGGCAGAGCGGTGAGATCTACTACACCGACGATCACTACGCGACGTTCACGGAGGTGCTCCGATGAGGGACGGCCCCCTCGCGGCGCTGTTCGGTGTGACCGCCGGCCGCAACATCACCGTGCTCGACCTCCATGGGGTCACGGACAAGGCCGCCTTCATGGAGCGCTGTGCGAGCGACCTGGAGCTCCCCGCGTGGTTCGGACACAACTGGGACGCGCTCGCCGACTGCCTCACCGATCTGCCGGGGGACGAGGGCACGCTCGTCCTCGTCCTCCGCTGGCAGGAGTACGCCGGGGCCAGGCCCCGCGAGTGGGAGACCGCCCAGGAGGTCTTCGCGCAGGCGGTGGACACCATGCCGGGGCGACTCGCAGTGCTCGTGTCCCTTGGAGGATCCGACCAGAGGTCGTCGCCGGGTCCTGGATGATCGGCCCGGGCAGTTCATTCCCGGCGCCATGGGACAATGAAGTACGTGCGTTTTCCCCCGGATGAACTTCCGGGACCCCTCCGAATGACTGGGATGTTCAGCACGTGCGTTTCCTCAATGACATCAAGCCGCCGTACGACCTGACGTACGACGATGTGTTCATGGTGCCGAGTCGTTCGGCCGTGGGCTCCCGCCAGGGGGTCGACCTCTCCTCCCCCGACGGCACGGGCACCACCATCCCGCTGGTCGTCGCCAACATGACCGCGATCGCCGGCCGCCGGATGGCCGAGACCGTGGCCCGCCGCGGCAGCATGGTCGTCATCCCGCAGGACATCCCGATGGAGGTCGTCACCGACGTCATCTCCTGGGTGAAGACGCGCCACCTCGTGCTCGACACCCCGATCGTGCTCGCCCCGCACCAGACCGTCGCCGACGCGCTGTCCCTGCTGCCCAAGCGGGCGCACGGCGCCGGTGTCGTCGTCGACGAGGAGCAGCGCCCGGTCGGCATCGTCACCGAGCACGACCTGTCGGGCGTGGACCGCTTCACACAGCTGTCCGAGGTCATGTCCAAGGACCTGCTGCTCATCGACGCGGACATCGACCCGCGCGAGGCGTTCACGACTCTCGACAACGCCAACCGGAAGTTCGCCCCCGCGGTCGACCGGGACGGCAGGCTCGTGGGTGCCCTCACCCGCAAGGGCGCGCTGCGCGCCACGCTGTACACGCCGGCCACCGACGCGGGCGGCAAGCTGCGGATCGCCGCCGCCGTCGGTATCAACGGCGACGTGGCGGGCAAGGCCAAGCAGCTGCTCGACGCGGGCGTGGACACGCTCGTCATCGACACCGCGCACGGCCACCAGGAGTCGATGATCAACGCGATCAAGGTGGTGCGCGGGCTGGACCCGCAGGTGCCGATCGTCGCGGGCAACATCGTCGCCGCGGAGGGCGTCAAGGACCTCATCGACGCCGGCGCGGACATCATCAAGGTCGGTGTGGGCCCCGGCGCCATGTGCACCACCCGCATGATGACCGGCGTCGGCCGCCCGCAGTTCTCGGCCGTTCTGGAGTGCGCCGCCGAGGCGAAGAAGTACGGCAAGCACGTGTGGGCCGACGGCGGTGTCCGCCACCCGCGCGACGTCGCCATGGCCCTCGCCGCAGGCGCCTCCAACGTCATGATCGGCTCCTGGTTCGCGGGCACGTACGAGTCCCCGGGCGACCTCCAGCACACCGCTGACGGGCGTCCGTACAAGGAGTCGTTCGGCATGGCCTCCGCACGCGCCGTGCAGAACCGTACGAGCGAGGAGTCGGCGTACGACCGGGCCCGCAAGGGGCTCTTCGAGGAGGGCATCTCCCACTCGCGGATGTTCCTCGACCCGGCCCGCCCGGGCGTCGAGGACCTGATCGACTCGATCATCGCCGGCGTCCGCTCGTCCTGTACCTACGCGGGTGCCGGCTCGCTGGAGGAGTTCACCGAGAAGGCGATCGTCGGCATCCAGAGCGCCGCCGGTTACGCCGAGGGCAAGCCGCTGCACGCCAGCTGGAGCTAGTGGCGTCTGCAGGCCGCGGCCTCTGGGACACCGGTCCCGGGGGCCGCTGCCGTGTTCGGGCGAGCGGTGTTTTCGGCGAGCCGCGGGGTGCGGGGTTCGCGGGGGTCGGGCGGGCGGCCCTCCGGGCTCGGCTCCTCGAAATCGGTGGGTACGGCGTCATCCCGTACGGGGAGCCGATTTCCGCGGGGGGACCCTGCACGGCCCGCCCCGGCCGTCCCCCGGGTGCGGATCGTGGGCCGTTCGCCAATGGGTGATGGCCAATGGGTGATCGCCCCGCAGAGCGGAACCGGCCTCAAGGGCGCACGAAGCCCGCGGTGCGCAGGGCTTTCGCGACTGCCGAGGCCATCAGCGCGTGGCCCGCGTCGTTCGGATGGAGTCCGTCCGCCAGGTGGTCAGCCGTCAGCAGACCGCGGCCGGGGAGCAGCGCCAGCCGCCTGTCGCCCGCCGAGACGAGGTCCCGCGCCGCCGACTCCATCGCCGTGCGCAGCTCGGCGAGCGTGGCACCGCAGGCGTTGGACGTCGACTCGGCTGCGGGGTGCAGTACCGGGGACACGATGAGCAGGGGCGTGTCCGGGTGGCCCTGGCGCACGAGGGTGACGAAGGCGCGCACCGTCTCGTACAGCAGGGGAGCGGTGCACGGGATCCGGGACCAGCAGTTGGTGCCGAACGCGAGGGTCAGGACGTCGGCGGGGAGCGCCGAGAGGTGCTGCGCGGTGGGGAGTTCGCCACAGGCTCCGCCCGCATAGCCGAGATTGACGGTGTCCAGCCCGAGGGCCCGGCCGGCAGCCGCGGGCCAGGAGTGGGCAGGACGGGTCGACAACCAGCCCTCCGTGATCGAGTCGCCGTGCACGACCCAGCGCGGACGCACCGGCGCGGGAAGGATCGCGCCTCCCACCCCGCGCAGACCGAGGATCACGGGCGACTGCGACTCGGGCGGGTGGACGGTGAACGGCCCCTCGCCGGAGGGGAGTTCGACCGTGACCGTTGCGTCCTCGGCGGGCTCGGTGAACGTCTCGTGCACCCGGTGGTCGCCCTGCCAGAGCGAGAAGCAATGGGCGAGCTCGCGCAGCGCCTCCGCCGCGCCGGGTACCCGTGCGCGATAGTGCACCTGGACCGCCCGCGCCCCGTCCGGCGCGCGGAACTCCAGCCGTACGCCGATGGGCAGCGCGGCCCGCTCGCGGGTGTCCCACGGCAGTCGCCCCGCATCCCCGGGATCGGCCCGCACCACGCGCTCGCCGTCCCGCCAGGCCACTCCGCGCAGGAAGGGGCCGGGGTCGAGCCAGGACGTGTCCGCGCGAGGCGCGGTGCGGGGCGTCGTGTCGGGCGTCACGTCGGGCCTCCAACCGTCGGACACGGGAGCGGACACACGTTTCAACGGGCCGGACACCCGAAGGGCACACCACTGTCGCCCGGGCCGGGGGAGGCACCGTGCAGCAGAGCTGACGAAGTGTCAATGGAGACGAGGATTCCCGATGACTCCTGATACCGCACGGAGCGTTGCGCTGTGTGCGCAGGATCGCGTAGCTTGACTGACCCTACCGGTCGGTAACCACCGCTGGTCCGTCGTCCTGATGACCTGGGGAGTCCATGCGCCGGCGACTGCGCCGTCCCACGATCCGCGGGCGGATCGTGGCCCTCACCGTGTTGCCCGTCGTCGCGCTGATGACGCTGTGGAGCTTCGCGATGGTGTCGGTGACCGGCGATCTGCGAGCCCTGATCCGGCTGCAGGGCATCTACGAGGGCTTCGGCACCCCGGTCGACACGGCGGTCGGGCAGATCCAGATCGAGCGCAGGCTGGCCGCCGCGTACCTGGGGGAGAGGGAGCGCGGCGACTCCGGTCCGGGCGGTGCCACCGCGTATCTGGAGCAGCAGCGCTCGACCGACCGGGCCGTGCAGGCGATGCGCGACGCGATCGGCGACGAGCGCGGGCGCGAGGATCTCTCTGCGCGCCAGCGGGAGTCGCTGGACGCCATGGCGGACGCGGCCGCGCGGCTGGAATCCCTGCGGAAGCAGGTGCTCGACCGGACGCTCTCCTGGAGCAGGGCCGTCGACGCGTACACGGTGCTCGTCGAGCCGACCTTCGACGTACAGTCCTCGCTCACCGCGCTGCAGGCCGGACAGCTCGCGCGCGAGGCGCAGGTCGTGGTGGAGCTGGTACGGGTACGGGAGTTCGTGTCCCGCGAGGACGCGCTGGTCGCCGGTGCGCGGGCCGCGGGGAGGCTCAGCGACGGCCAGTACGACGCGCTCACGGCCGCGATCGAGGACCGGCGGGTCTTCCACCGCACGTACGTCCCCGATCTGCCGGCCGACTCGCGAGGGCTGTTCACGGACTTCGAGGAGGGCGCCGAGTACCGGGCGCTGATCTCCGGCGAGGACGCGCTGCTGCGCGCCGGGGCCTCCGGGGCGGGCGAGGCGATCGCCGCCGACTCCTGGCGGACGACGACGGACCGCGCGGTCAGGAAGTACATGCTGCTGTGCTCCGAGTCCGCGCTCAACGCGGCGGACCGGGGGCGTGCCTTCGCCTACCGCGAGATGGTCAAGGCCGCGGTGGTCGGCGGGGTCGGGTTCGTCGCCGTCGTGCTGTCCATCTGGCTCTCGGTGTCGGCCGGACGGCGCATCGCACGGCGCCTGGAGGAGCTGCGCGACGCGGCCGACCTGCTGGCGACTCGTCAGCTGCCCGATGTCATGGAGCGGCTCTCGGCGGGTGAGGGCGTCGACGCGGCTGCCGTGGCGCCGCCGCTCGACTTCGGCGACGACGAGCGCGGGGCCGACGAGATCGCGCAGGTCGGGCGGGCGCTCAACGCGGCGCGGCGGGCCGCTGTGGAGGCGGCGGTCAAGCAGGCGACGCTGCGGCGCGGTGTGTTCGCGGTGCTGCTGAACATCGCACGCCGCAACCAGGCACTGGTGCACCGGCAGGCGAAGCTGGTCGACACCCTGGAGCGCCGCACCAGCGACCCGGACACGCTGGAGGACCTCTTCCGCATCGACCATCTGACGACGCGGATGCGGCGCCACGCCGAGGGCCTGATCATCCTCTCCGGCGCGGCGCCGGGGCGCAGATGGCGGGGGCCGGTGCCGCTCGTCGACGTCGTGGCCGCGGCGGCCGGCGAGATCGAGGACTACACGAGGGTCGTCGTACCGCCGATGCCGGCTGTCGGGATCAGCGCCGACGCCGTCGCGGACGTGGTGCACCTCGTCGCCGAGCTCGTCGAGAACGCGGCGGTCTTCTCGCCGCCGCACACCCAGGTCACGATGCGCACGGGCGCCGCCCGCAACGGCTTCGTGCTCGAGATCGACGACCGCGGACTCGGCATGGACGGCGACGAACTCGCCCAGGCCCACCGCACGCTGGCCCGCCCCGGCGATTTCGACCCCGTGCAGGACGAGCGCCTCGGCCTCTACATCGTCGGCCGGCTCGCCGCCCGCCACGACATCACGGTGACCCTGACCCGTTCGCCGTACGGCGGTACGACCGCGGTCGTCCTGCTCCCGCACACCGTCACCACACCCGTGGAGCCCGAGCCCGCCCGTGAGCCGGCGCCGCCGTCCCACGAGCGTGCCCCGGAACCCACGGGCGCCGTGGTCCGGGCGCTGCCCACGCGCGTAGGGAAGACCACGCCGACGGTGTCCGCGACATCCGCGGCGCCCGAGGCGGCCGAGGCACCTCACGCGGCCCCGGCGACCGCCGCGGCCGGCGAAGGCGGACCAGGACGGGGTCCGCTGCCCAAGCGCGTACGGCAGGCGTCGCTCGCGGCTCCGCTGCGGGAGGCGCCGGGCGGCGCGGAGCCGGAGGAGCCCGCGCAGGACGTCGGTGCGGAGGAGATGCGGGCGATCTTCGGGGCGTTTCAGCGAGGGGTCCACCGGGGGCGCATGGGCGAACCGGCCGGACCGGAGAGTACGAGCGACGAAGGGCGGGGCCACGATGGGTGACCAGGGCAGTCGCGACGATCGCGAGCAGGAGTCGCCGGAGGGGGCGGAGCGGGCGGAGTCGCCGGAGCAGAGCGAGCGCAGCGAACACACCGAGCAGACCGCAGCGGGAGATCTCGGCTGGCTGCTCGACGAGCTGGTGGCCAGGACCGACCACGTCCGCCAGGCGGTGCTGCTGACCGCGGACGGGCTCGTCACCTGCGCGTCCCGCGGAATGCCCGAGCGCGACATCGAGCACCTGTCCGCCGTGTGCGCCGGGTTCCACAGCCTCGCCAAGGAGGCCGGGGCCTGCTTCGAGGCGGGGAAGGTCCGGCAGACCATGGTCATGCTCGAGGGCGCGTATCTCTTCATCACCCCCGCCGGCGACGGCAGCCGCCTCGCCGTGCTCTCCGACATCGAGACCGACGTCGGCCAGCTCGCGCACGAGATGACCCTGCTGGTCAGGCGCGTCGGCCGGCACATGACCGTACCCGCGCGCACGCTCTCCGAGGCCCCCGGCGCCTGACCCCGTGAGCGAGCACTGGTACGAGGACGAGACCGGGTCGATGGTGCGGCCGTACACCGTGACCCGGGGCCGGACCCGTCCCGCCGCCGAGCACCACATCGACCTGATGTCGCAGGTCATGGCCGTGGACGGGGATCGGTCCGAACCGCGGCTCGATCATGCCCGCAGCTCCCTGCTGGAGCTGGTGCGCCGCGGGGCACGCCCGGTCGCCGAGGTCGCGGCCGACGCCGACATGCCGCTCACCGTCGTCCGTGTCCTCCTCGTGGACCTCGTCGAGGCGGGGCTGATCAGGATCTGCGCGCCCCCCGCGCACCGGGGGCCGCACGACCCGTCACTGCTCCGTGAAATAGCTGACCGTCTTCGTGAGATCTGAACACTTTTGCGCCACGGTGCAATGTTCCTCTGCTGCCGCCGGAACCACGCAACGATCTTGTGCTGATGCGCAAGGCTCATGCATTACGAGCAGGAACGCGCATCTCGTAAGGTCCTTGCTGTAAGTGGAGTGGCGGGGACCGCCTTCTCGGCGAATCCCCGCGCTTCGGGCTGCTCTCAGCCATGCCCGCGCCCGGGTCCGCCGCGGTCGCCGCCTCACAGACAGGCAGCGATAAGGAGCCTCCCCAGTGTTGGACCACGGCGCAGCGCCACCCGTCACCCCCCAGCAGGACCCGAGCGGTCCCGCTGTCGGGCTCGGCAGCCGACTGATGCGGCGCAAGCCGGTCGAACAACTCGTCGCCGAAGGCGGCCAGGGCGAGGGCGGCAGCCTCCGCCGCTCGCTGTCCATGTGGCAGCTGACGATGATCAGCATCGGCGCCACCCTCGGCACCGGCATCTTCGTCGTGCTCGGCGAGGCCACCCCGCTCGCCGGCCCCGCCGTGGCGATCTCCTTCGTCGTCGCGGGCCTCACCGCCCTGTTCTCGGCCCTGTCGTACGCCGAGCTCGCCGGAGCCGTCCCGGTTTCCGGCTCCTCCTACTCGTACTCGTACGCGACCATGGGCGAGCTCATCGCCTGGGTCTGCGGCTGGTGCCTGGTGCTCGAGTACGGCGTCTCGGTCGCGGCAGTCGCCGTCGGCTGGGGCGAGTACCTCAACGAGCTGCTCGACGGCACGATAGGCGTGACCATCCCCGCGTCGGTGTCCGCACCGCTCGGCGAGGGCGGTTTCATCAACCTCTCCGCACTCGTCGTCGTGCTGCTCGCCATGGTCTTCCTGATGGGCGGCGCCAAGGAGAGCGCCCGCGTCAACACGATCATGGTCATGGTCAAGATCGTGACGCTGCTGCTCTTCATCGGCATCGGCTTCATGGGCATCAAGGCCGGCAACTACGCCCCGCTCGCGCCGCTCGGCGTCACCGGGATCAGCGCCGCCGCGGCCACCCTCTTCTTCTCGTACATCGGCTTCGACGCCGCCTCCACCGCCGGTGAAGAGGCCAAGAACCCGAAGAAGGACCTGCCGCGCGCGATCATGCTGTCGCTGCTCATCGTCACCGTCCTCTACTGCCTCGTCGCGCTGGTCGCCGTCGGCGCCATGCCGTGGCAGGACTTCGAGGGCACCGAGGCGGCGCTCGCCCAGATCATGAAGGACGTCACCGGTCAGAGCTTCTGGGGCGTCGTGCTCGCCGCGGGCGCGGTCGTCGCCATCGCCTCCGTCGTCTTCGCCGTGCTGTACGGCCAGACCCGCATCCTGTTCGCGATGTCCCGCGACGGCCTCGTGCCCAAGGTGTTCGCCAAGGTCAACCCGCGCACCGGCGCCCCGCGCGCCAACACCGTGATCGTCTCGGTCTTCTGCGGCGCGCTCGCGGCCTTCATCCCGCTGGGCGAGCTCGCCAACGCCACCAGCATCGGCACGCTCTTCGCGTTCGCCCTGGTCAACGTGGCCGTGATCATCCTGCGCCACAAGCGTCCGGACATGAACCGCACCTTCAAGGTGCTGCTCTTCCCGGTCACGCCGATCCTGGGCTTCGTCTTCTGCGCGTACATGATGTTCAGCCTTCCGTTCGCCACATGGATGTATTTCGGTGGCTGGATGGTTGCCGGGCTCGTGTTCTACTTCCTGTACGGCCTGCGCCGATCCCGACTGGCAACAGCAGAGAAGTGATCCACCCCCTGTGCGACTGAACGATCTCGACGAACGCATCGTGCACGCCCTCGCCGAGGACGCGCGTCGTTCCTACGCCGACATCGGCTCGCTCGTCGGTCTGTCCGCGCCCGCCGTGAAGCGGCGCGTGGACAGGCTGCGGGCGGAGGGAGTCATCACCGGCTTCACGGTCCGGGTGGACCCTGCAGCGATGGGCTGGGAGACCGAGGGCTACATCGAGATCCACGCACGCAGCAACACCTCGCCCGAGACCATCAGACGCGGCCTCGAGCGGTATCCGGAAGTCGCGTCCGCCTCCACCGTCACCGGCGAGGCGGATGCGATCGTCCAGGTCTTCGCCTCCGACATGCGCCACTTCGAGCGCGTTCTGGAGCGGATCGCGGGCGAGCCCTTCGTCGAGCGGACCAAGTCCGTGCTGGTGCTCTCCCCGCTGCTCAGGCGCTTCTCGTCGGGCTCGCCCGCCTGACCACCCGCCCCTGCCGGAACCGCGGCTCCGCCGCCCGGCCGGGGCGGATGCGTTCCCGGGCCGGGCAGGGTGCGTCCCCGGCCCCGGACGCAATGAATCACCGCCGGTCCCCGCATTCACGCAACGGATCGACACTCGGTCCGCAACGGTCGGGTCTTGTCCGGGCGGAACGCCGGAACGTACCGTTTTGACGTCGCCCTGACGCCCTCGCCCACCACTTTCCGAGGTAGGTCCATGCCGCCGCTGCGCACCGCCCTGCTCCAGAGCTCCGGGACCCCCGGCGACATCGTGAAGAACCTCGGGATCCTCGACGCGCACGCCGCCCGCGCAGCGGCTGCGGGCGCCGGTCTGCTGATCTGCCCCGAGATGTTCCTCACCGGGTACGCGATCGGCGCCGATGTGCCCCGCCTCGCCGAGCCCGCTAACGGCGCCTCTGCACAGGCCGTCGCCGAGATCGCCGTGCGCCACGGCATCGCCGTCCTCTACGGCTACCCCGAGCGCGGCACCGACGAGGACGCCGAGAAGGTGTACAACGCCGCGCAGCTGATCGGGCCCGACGGCGCCCGCCTCGCGAACTACCGCAAGACCCACCTCTTCGGCTGCTTCGAACGGGAGTGGTTCACGCCCGGCGACGAGCCCGTCGTCCAGGCCGAGCTCGGCGGCCTCCGCATCGGCCTGCTGATCTGCTACGACGTCGAGTTCCCGGAGAACGTACGGGCCCACGCCCTGGCCGGAACGGACCTGCTGGCGGTACCGACCGCGCTGATGAACCCCTTCCAGTTCGTCGCCGAGAAGCTCCTGCCGGTCCGCGCCTTCGAGAGCCAGATGTATGTGGGCTACGCCAACCGGACCGGCCCCGAGGGCGAGTTCGACTTCGCCGGCCTGAGCTGCCTCGCCGGACCCGACGGCATTGCCAGGGCCCGCGCCGGCCACGGCGAGGAGCTGGTCATCGGCGATGCCGACCCGGACTTCCTCGCCGCCTCGCGCGCCGACAACCCCTATCTGCGAGACCGCCGCCCCGGCCTGTACGGGCCGCTCGCCCGCTGAGACCTCTCGTCCCGTCAGACCAGGACCAGGAGCAAGACCCCATGACGTCCACGGTGCCCACCGCCGTCCCGCACTCCGACGCGCAGCCGCCCATCACCATGTTCGGGCCGGACTTCCCTTACGCGTACGACGACTTCCTCGCCCACCCGGCGGGCCTCGGCCAGATACCCGCGACCGAGCACGGCACCGAGGTCGCCGTCATCGGCGGCGGGCTCTCCGGCATCATCGCCGCGTACGAGCTGATGAAGATGGGCCTCAAGCCCGTCGTCTACGAAGCGGACCAGATCGGCGGCCGGCTCCGCACCGTCGGCTTCGACGGCTGCGACCCCTCGCTGACGGCCGAGATGGGCGCCATGCGCTTCCCGCCCTCGTCGACCGCGCTGCAGCACTACATCGACCTCGTGGGCCTGGAGACCAGGCCGTTCCCCAACCCTCTCGCCGAGACCACCCCTTCGACGGTCGTCGACCTCAAGGGCGAGTCGCACTACGCGGAGGGCATCGACGACCTCCCGCAGGTCTACCGCGACGTCATGAACGCGTGGAACGCCTGTCTGGAGGAGGGAGCGGACTTCACCGACATGAACCGCGCCATGCGGGAGCGCGACGTCCCCCGCATCCGCGAGATCTGGGCGAAGCTCGTCGAGAAGCTCGACAACCAGACCTTCTACGGCTTCCTCTGCGACTCCGAGGCATTCAAGTCCTTCCGGCACCGCGAGATCTTCGGCCAGGTCGGCTTCGGCACCGGCGGCTGGGACACCGACTTCCCCAACTCCATCCTGGAGATCCTGCGCGTCGTCTACACCGAGGCCGACGACCACCACCGCGGCATCGTCGGAGGCTCGCAGCAGCTGCCGCTGCGGCTGTGGGAGCGCGAGCCCGAGAAGATCGTCCACTGGGCGCAGGGCACCTCGCTCGCGAAGCTGCACGACGGCGATCCGCGGCCGGCCGTGACCCGGCTGCACCGCACCGCCGGCAACCGGATCACCGTCACGGACGCCACCGGCGACATCCGTACGTACCAGGCGGCGATCTTCACGGCGCAGTCCTGGATGCTGCTCTCCAAGATCGCGTGCGACGACTCGCTGTTCCCCATCGACCACTGGACGGCGATGGAGCGCACCCACTACATGGAGTCGTCCAAGCTGTTCGTGCCGGTGGACCGGCCGTTCTGGCTGGACAAGGCCGTCGACGACAAGGGAAATCCGACCGGCCGCGACGTCATGTCGATGACGCTGACCGACCGGATGACGCGTGGCACGTACCTCCTGGACGACGGCCCCGACAAGCCGGCCGTCATCTGCCTCTCGTACACGTGGTGCGACGACAGCCTCAAGTGGCTGCCGCTGTCCGCGAACGAGCGCATGGAGGTCATGCTCAAGTCGCTCGGCGAGATCTACCCGAAGGTCGACATCCGCAAGCACATCATCGGCAACCCCGTGACCGTGTCCTGGGAGAACGAGCCCTTCTTCATGGGCGCGTTCAAGGCCAACCTGCCGGGCCACTACCGCTACCAGCGGCGTCTGTTCACCCACTTCATGCAGGACCGGCTGCCCGCGGACAAGCGTGGCATCTTCCTCGCGGGAGACGACATCTCGTGGACGGCCGGCTGGGCCGAGGGCGCCGTGCAGACCGCGCTCAACGCGGTGTGGGGCGTGATGCACCACCTCGGCGGCGCCACCGACGGGAGCAACCCCGGTCCGGGCGACGTCTTCGACGAGATCGCCCCGGTGGAGCTCCCGGAGGACTGACTTCCTCGAGGCTCGGTTCCCCCGGGGCCGGTCCCGGGTCCATGGATGAACCCCCGCCGCCGACCGCGACCCGGTCGGCCCCGGGTGGTCGCGTCAGCCGCCGTCGGCCGGAAACCCCGGCCGACGGCGGCTCCGTTCGCGTCCCGGCGTGGCCTGAACCGGTCAGACGCCCATGGTCCGCACGCCCTCGTACACCGCCGCGGCCACGTCCTTGAGCTCCTCGGCGTCCCGCGTGGCGCCCTGCAGATCGACGAGGAACTCGTCCAGGCCAGGCGCCGCATGGGCCGCAAGGTCGTCGACGATCTGGTCCACACTGCCGTGGAACGGCTGACGGTCACCGCTCTCCAGCGGCTTCGCGCTGTACGCCGCATTGGCTCGGACGACGACCTCCAGGGGCCGATCGCGGCCGCGCTCGGCCGCCACGTCCTGGATCCTGCGCCAGTCGTCGGCCAGCTTCCGGGGGCCCGTCGCGACCGGCATCCATCCGTCCGCCCGGTCGACGAGCCGGCGCGTGGCCCGCGGACTCGACGCGGGCAGCAGGACGGGGATGGGACGCGCCGGCTTGGGGCCCACCAAGGAGGGTGCGACGGTCGTCAGCCCGCCCTCGTGGGCGACCGGGTCCGGCCCCCACACCGCGCGGCACACGTCCAGCAGCTCGTCGAGCACCGCCCCGCGCTTCTCGAACGGGGCGACGGCGGCCGCGGCGTACTCGTCGAGGGACCAGCCGGTGCCGAAGCCCGCGACGACCCGGCCGCCGCTCGCCGCGTCGAGCGTGGCGAGCGTGCGCGCCAGCTGGAAGGGGATGTGCAGCGGCGCGACCAGCACACTGGTGCCCAGCCTCGCCCGGCTCGTCGCGGCGGCGGCCAGGGTCAGCGACACCATCGGTTCGGCGACATGGCGGTACTGATCGGGCCAGGGGAGACCGGGGACGCCGTACAGCCCCTGGGTCGCGGGTTCGGGGAACAGTACCCGTTCGAACACCCACAGGCTTGCGTAGCCCATCTCCTCGGCCGCCCCGGCCACCGCGGGGATGTCTCGGCCGATGTCGTACTGCCTCATCTGCGGGAGTCCGAGTCCGAGCCGGATCGCCATGCGTACTCCTTCGCCTCAGTGCCAGGGAGTGAGCAGGCAACGCCCGACGAGCCCGACACCCGTGTCCAGCCTCTCGATGAACTCATCGGCCAGTCCGGGGAGCTCCTGGATACGCCAGAGCAGCCGGGCCGCCGACCAGGCCCCGTCCCGGGCCCGCTCCAGGCTCCAGGAGCCGAGCAGATGGGTGAGCGGATCGGCGACCTCCAGAAGATCGGGCCCCGGCATCAGATCCTCGCGGATGCGCTCCTCCAGCATCGTGAGGATGTCACCCACGCGGTCGAACTCCGCTTCGAGATCGGGTGGTTCGCAGCCGAGCGTACGACAGGTGTCCACCACGGCCAGTGCGAGGTCGTGCCCGATGTGCGCATTGATTCCGGCCATCGCGAACTGCAGCGGGCGTACGCCGGGATGGCGGCGGTACTGGAACAGTGGCCGCCAGCACGCGGGCGGCCGACCTCCCGCGGCGACTGTGCCGACGGCGGAGAGGTACCGCTCGGCGAAGAGAACGTCCAGCGTGACGGCCGCCCTCCGGTCGGGGAACTCGCCGCGGCCGATGCGCCGGCCGACTTCCTCCGTGACCGCCAGATACACCCGGTTGAAGACGGCCACCCCGTCCGTCGCCGGCCACTCGGAGCGGAGCGCCCGCATCCGCGCCACCACCGGGCCGACCGAAGGGCCGCCGGAATCGATCCGGGCCGCGGAGTCTGCTGTGAAATGGTCGATCTGCGCCATGGGGGCAGCGTCGCAGCCATAGGCTCGGGCAGGTGCCGCCCGGCCCGGTCCTTCCCCAGAACGGGGGAAGCACCGGCGCCGGGCGGCCACCAGTAGAGGCTCAGGGGGAGCTTCGGTGCGAGGGGGGAACGGGAACGTGTCAGGCGTACGCACACAGCGCCGGACGGAACGGACCGAGCGGCGCCGCGCAGCGCGCCAGGGCTTCATGGCCGTCGCGGCCTCGGCCGTCGTGGCCGTGGGCACGGTCGCCGGACTGGTGTCCGCGGCGGGCGGCGAGGACGCGCACGACACGGCGCGGCCGGAGGCGAGCAGTTCACCGCTGCCCCTTCCGCTGCCGGCCCGCCCCAGCCCGTCGCCCTCCTCATCCACGACCACGGCCACGCCGCCGTCGTCGCCCGCGGCAGCGCCGAAGGCGTCCGCGAAGTCCGCGCCGGGCCGGTCTGCCCGCAAGGGCACATCGACCACCGGCGCCCGGCTGTACCGCCATCCGCAGTCGCAGGTGCTCGACTGGGTACGGGCGCATCCCGGCGACCCGCGCAGACCGCTGATCGAGTCACGGATCGCCGACCAGCCGGCCGCGGTCTGGTACGCCGCCCACAACCCCGGCGAGATCGCCGGCAGGGTGCGCTCGGTCACGGCGGGCGCGGCGGCAGCGGGCCGCGTTCCGGTCCTCGTGCCGTACGCGATCCCCGACCGGGACTGCGGCGGCGCGTCCCAGGGCGGGGCGCCCGACCTCGCCGCGTACGACGACTGGATACGGGAGTTCGCAGAAGGACTCGGCAGCGGACCGGTCCTCGTGATTCTCGAACCCGACTCGATAGCCCTTGCCGACTGCCTCTCCGGCGGCGAACGGGCCGCGCGCTACGCCTCGCTCGCCCGTGCCGGACGCACGCTCAAGTCCGCGAACCCGCAGGCGAAGGTCTACTTCGACGCCGGCCACTCCGGCTGGCACTCCGCGACGAAACAGGCCGCCCAACTGCGCGCCGCGGGCGTCGCGGACAGCGGCGACGGCATCTTCACCAACGTGTCCAACTTCCACCGCACCGCCGACGAGGCACGGTACGCCCGCGAGGTGCTCGCCGCCCTCGGCGGCCCGGCGCACCTCGGCGCGGTCATCGACACCAGCCGCAACGGCAACGGGCCACCGGAGCCCGGGAACTGGTGCGACCCGGCGGGCCGGGCGCTCGGGCGGACGCCGACGACCGCGACAGGTGAGGCCCGGATCGACGCCTACCTGTGGATCAAACTGCCGGGGGAGTCGGACGGCTGCAAGGGCACGGCGGGCACCTTCACGCCCGGCTACGCCTACGACTTGGCGACCGGCTGACCACCGCCGCCCTCCTCCTCGTCGTACGTGGACGTGCCCGCGTCCAGCAACGGTTCCTGCGGCTTCATGTGCGCGGGCGCGAAGGCGCGCAGGAAGTGGTAGCCGGTGATGACGACGATGGTGCCGAGGGCGATCCCGCTGAGTTCGAAGGTGTCGGTGAACTTCAGGCTGACGCCGCCGACGCCGATGATGATGCCCGCCGCGGCCGGCACCAGGTTCAGCGGGTTGCGCAGATCCACCTTGGCGTTGATCCAGATCTGCGCGCCGAGCAGGCCGATCATCCCGTAGAGGATCACGGTGATTCCGCCCAGGACCCCGCCGGGGATCGCGGCGACGACGGCGCCGAACTTGGGGCAGAGCCCGAAGAGGAGCGCGAAGCCCGCGGCGGCCCAGTAGGCGGCCGTCGAGTACACCCGGGTGGCGGCCATGACGCCGATGTTCTCGGAGTACGTCGTGTTCGGCGGGCCGCCCACGGCGGTCGACAGCATCGACGCGGCGCCGTCGGCGGCGATGGCCGTGCCGAGTCTGTCGTCCAGCGGGTCACCGGTCATCTCGCCGACGGCCTTGACGTGGCCCGCGTTCTCGGCGATCAGGGCGATGACGACGGGCAGGGCGACCAGGATCGCCGACCACTCGAAGCTCGGGGCGTGGAAGCTCGGCAGACCGATCCAGTCGGCCTCGGCGACGCCGGAGAGGTCGAGGCGCCAGTGGTCGACCGCCTCGGCACCGCCCGTCGTCGAGTGGATCTTGCCGAAGACCCGGTCGAAGACCCAGGAGACGGCGTAGCCGAAGATCAGCCCGAGGAAGATGGCGATACGTGACCAGAAGCCGCGCAGACACACCACGGCCAGCCCCGTGAAGAGCATCACGAGCAGCGCGGTCCACTGGTCCTGCGGCCAGTAGGTGGCGGCCGTGACGGGCGCCAGGTTGAAGCCGATCAGCATCACCACGGCACCGGTCACGATGGGTGGCATCGTCGCGTGGATGATCCGCGCACCGAAGCGCTGCACGGCG
Organism: Streptomyces sp. NPDC002133; assembly: GCF_040296405.1. NCBI lineage: Bacteria > Bacillati > Actinomycetota > Actinomycetes > Kitasatosporales > Streptomycetaceae > Streptomyces > Streptomyces sp. NPDC002133. Next base: position 326,590 of record NZ_JBEOXF010000003.1, read on the forward strand.
AGGCCCGCGAGGAAGAGCGCCAGACCGACGACGAGGACCGCGCCGGTGACGGTGGCGCTGTCGCCGCCGGTGGCCCGGATCGTCGCGGCGACACCGACGAAGGAGAGCGAGCAGCCGAGATAGCTCGGGATCCGGCCGCGTGTCGCGAGCAGGAAGATGACGGTCGCGACGCCGGACATCATGATCGCGAGGTTGGGATCCAGGCCCATGAGCACCGGCGCCACGAACGACGCGCCGAACATGGCGACGACGTGCTGGGCGCCGAGGCCCGCGGTCCGCGGCCAGGAGAGGCGTTCGTCGGGGCGGACGACGGCTCCGGGGGCGGGTGTTCGTCCGTCGCCGTGCAGGCTCCAGCGCACGCCGAGGTTCATGCGGGCTCCACTTCCGAGGGTTCCTGGATCCCCGCAATGGTACGGGGAGCCTCAGGTTCCGCTTCCATTCGCGAACTGCGCGACCGCGGGGCGGGCAAGGTTGCGCGGGCGGGCATCTCGGTTGCGTACACGTGCGATTGCACCATGATCACAATCAGGGCGAGGGGGTCTCTGCCGATCTCCGGAGTGGGCGCGGGACATGAGTTTGAGCAGCGCACAACAACTCCGCCCGGAGCGCTGCGCGGTGAGCTGCGCGCGGGGGACGTTGTTCAGTGATTCAGAAGGAAGCGGCCCCATGCGCCGCATCACCGTCCGCCGCTCCGCCCTCGCCGCCTCCGCCGTATCGCCGGCCCTGCTCGTCGGCGCCTGCGGCTCCGGGGAACCGGCCGCGAAGGACGAGCCGAAGGGCGGCGCTTCGGCCGACGCGCCCGCCGAGCCGGCCGCGAAGGCTCTGTCCCGGGCCGAGCTGGACAAGCTGATCCTGGCCGAGGGCGACCTCAAGGACCACAAGCTCACCAAGCCCATTGCAGCGGACATCGCCGCGGCGAAGACCGTCACCAGCGACAAGGCCGAGTGCAAGCCCCGTCAGGCGCGCATCTCCGGCGACGCCGCGGCCACCCCGGACCTGGCGGGATCCGCGCCCCGCGCACTGCCCCGCAGCACCCCCGCCCCCAGCACCAGCCCGAACGCCAGCACGGTCACCAGCCCGAACGACACCACCAGCGACGTCAGATCCGCGATCCCCCCGATCGCGGACGGCGCGATCAGTCCCGAGGTGTAGGTGATCGTCGCGACACCCGCGATCGACTGGCTCGCGTTCGTGCCGGTGCGCCCCGCCGCGGCGAAGGCCAGCGGTACGACGACGGCGATGCCGAGCCCGATGCAGCCGAACCCCGCCATCGCGGCCACCGGGTGCGGCGCCAGCACGACCAGAACTCCGCCGGCTGTCGCGAGTGCGCCGCCGACGCGCACCGTACGCACCGGGCCGAAGCGGTCCACCACCCGGTCGCCCAGCAGCCGGGCCACGGTCATGGTCAGCGCGAACACCGTGGTGGACGCCGCCGCGAGCCCCGCCGACGTACCCAGCACGTCCCGCAGATACACCGCCGACCAGTCGAGGCTGGCACCCTCCGCGAACACCCCGCAGAACCCGATGGCGCCGATGACCACCGCGGAGCGCGGCGGCAGCGCGAACCGCGGCGGCGGCTCCTCGTCCGGCGTGCTGCGCAGGTCCAGGACACCCCGACAGGCCAGCAGACCCAGGGCGGTGAGCACGGCGGAGGCGGCGAAGTGGTGGATCCGGGCGTCACTGCCGAGGTGCGCGGCGAGGGTGCCGGCCGCCGAACCGACGAGGGCGCCGGCGCTCCACATGCCGTGCAGGCCGGACATGATCGAGCGGTCCAGGCGGTTCTCCACCTCGACGCCGAGAGCGTTCATCGCGACGTCGGACATGCCGGCCGTGGCGCCGAAGACGAACAACGTGGCGCTGAGGGCGTACACATTGGGCGCGAGCGCCGGGAGCGCGAGAGCGAGCGTCCACAGCGCGAGCAGCCCGCGCAGCGCGGTGCGCGCACCGAAGCGGTGACTGATCGTCCCGGCGAGCGGCATCGCGAGGGACGCACCGATCGCGGGGAACGCGAGCGCCAGACCGAGCTGACCCGCGCTGACCCCGGCATGGTCCTGGATCCAGGGCATGCGGGTGGCGAAGCTGCCGGTCACGGCACCGTGCACACAGAAGACGGCGGCCACGGCATACCGCGCCCGCCTGAGCCGCTGCGCGCTGTACGCGGTTTCGGTCGACATGCGAGGCAAACTATCAGGAACCCTGCCTGATAAATAGAATGGCAGCGCCGATCTGGAAGGATTCCCGGCATGCCCGCATCCCCGAGCACCGCACGGGCCATCAACGACCGGCTCGCCCTGCGACTGCTGCAGGACGAGGGCCCGTTGACGGCAGGTCAGCTGAAGACCCTGACCGGACTCTCCCGCCCGACGGTCGCCGACCTCGTCGAGCGGCTGCAGGGTTCGGGACTGGTGCAGGTCGTGGGCGAAGCCGGTGAACAGCGTCGAGGCCCCAACGCCAGGCTCTACGGCATCGTCGCCGACCGTGCGCATCTGGCGGCCCTCGACGTGCGGACCCAGGGCGTCTCGGTCGTGGTCGCCGACCTGCTCGGTGCCACGCTCGCCGACGCGACGCTCCCGATCGGTACCGACACCGGCACCGAACCCGCGGTCGAGCGGGCCGTCGCCCTCCTGGAGCGCACGGCGCGCACGGCGGGAGTGGCGCGGCTGCACAGCGTGGGCATCGGTGCGCCGGGGCTCATCGACCCCACGACGGGCGAGCTCCGTGACTCCACCAACCTGCCCGCCTGGCACCGCAGGCTCGTCGCCGACCTGCAGGAACGCCTGCCCGCCACCGTGCTCGTCGAGAACGAGACCAACCTCGCCGCCGTCGCCGAGCAGCGCCTCGGCGCCGCCCGCGACCGCGACACCTTCGTGCTGCTCTGGCTCGGCCAGGGCGTCGGCGCCGCGCTCGTCCTCGACGGCCGCCTCCGCCGCGGCGCATCGGGCGGCGCCGGCGAGATCGGCTTCCTGCCGGTCCCGGGCACGGCTGCCCTTCCCTCCGCCGACCGGTGCGAGGGGGGCTTCCACTCCCTCGCGGGCGGCGCCGCGGTGGCCCGACTCGCCGAGCGGTACGGGCTGCGGGAGGACGCCGAGTCGTCCGTGCGTGCGGCGGTCGCCGGGCTCGAGGACCGCTCCGGGGCGCCCGCTTCCGAGCCTGTCCTTGCCGCGGCACCTGCCGAGGCGTTCCTCGATGCGCTGGCGGAGCGCGTCGCGGTCGGTGTCGCCGCGGCCGTTGCCGTACTCGACCCGGGGTGCGTCGTACTCGGCGGCGAGATCGGGCACGCGGGCGGGGCCTCGCTCGCCACACGGGTCGAGCGGCGGCTGAACGCGATGTCTCCGCTCAGGACCGAGGTCCGCGCCGGTGAACTGGGCGGCGCCGGCGTGCTTCACGGCGCCCTGCTCACCGCCCGCGACGCGGCGCAGGACGACCTCTACACGACGGTCCGCGAGAGCGGCCGAGCGCCGAGCCCGGCGGACGGGGAACCTATGTCGCCGTGAGGGACCACTCGCGCAGGAAGTCCTCGAAGGTGCGCCTGCCCACGGCGTGGTCCGGGGCCAGGTTCCTGCCCTGCTGCAGGGCACGGAACGTCCGGCCAGGGATCCACAGCGGCACCAGCACGCGGCGGCGCCCGGTCGCCCGCAGATACAGCTGCGCCAGTTCCCGCAGCGTACGCACCTCGGGCCCGCCCATGTCCGCCACTCGGCCCGCCGGTGCACCCGTGGCAAGCTCCGTGAGCCGGTCGGCGACCTCGCCGGTCTCGATCGGCTGGATCCGGACTCCGGACGCCACCGGCATCATCGGCAGTTTCGACACACCTTGCAGGATCCGGAACACCAGGTCGTGGAACTGGGTCGTCCGCAGAACCGTCCAGCCGATCCCGGACCCTTCGATGATCTTCTCGACTCTGAGCTTCGTCGCGTAGTGGCCGAGCGGCACCAGATCCACCCCGACGATCGAGATGTAGACGAGGTGCCCGACGCCCGCCCGCTGCGCCGCCGCGACGAGATTGCCCGCGGCCTTCTCGTCCCCGCCGGTCTGCGTGGACGCACAGTGGACGACCACGTCCACACCGGCCAGCGCCGCGTCGAGCCCGGATCCGTCGCGCAGATCGAGGGGATACGCGGCCGAGTGCCGGCTCAGTACGCGGACGTCGTGGCCGCGCTCGCCGAGCCGGGCGACGACGTGCCTGCCCAGCGTTCCCGTACCGCCGGTCACCAGCATCGTGGTCATGAGGCCAGCCTGACAGACGAGGGACCGGCGCGCCGAGGCCCGCGCGGCGGCCGCCGACGTCCGCGTCCGGCGGTACGGGACCCGGCGGCGGCAAGGGCCGGGAACCGCCGCCGGGCGTTCTCGCGAGCGCACGCCGTGCCCGCCGGGCGTCAATAGAAAGGATTTCGGGGCGTGTTGGGCCTCTTGTGCACCCGTCGGCCGACTCCCTCCGGGAGTGACGCAGAGACTAAGAGGACTAGACCACTCCGGTCAATAGGTCTGGATCAATCCCGTGCCGGACGGTCACGACGGGCGGGTGACGACGACGGGATGCCACGTGTGACGACCCCGTCGCTGTCGGTTGTGAGCCAGCCCACACCTGTTCACCTGCATGGCTCACGGCAGGGCGTGGCACACTTGCCCTGTATCAGCAGCAGCGCACTCCGGGGTCGGTGTAATTCCGAACCGGCGGTTACAGTCCGCGACCCGTCCGCATCCAGCGGCCGGTTGACCAGGTGAAATTCCTGGACCGACGGTGAAAGTCCGGATGGGAGGCAGTGCGCGGCGGGCGGCCCTCGTGGTCCGTCGGCCGTCTGTGGCTGATCGTCCTCACGGGAGTTCCCGCGGGCGGTCGGTTGCTCCGGCTCGGCGTTCCGTGCGGCGCTGTTCCGCTTTCTCTGTCGTCGTCGACAGCCCCGGAGTCCGTGCCCGAAGAGGCAGGAGGACCCGGTGGCCACCGCAGTCGGGGACACCCCCAGGCGAAGCTCCGGCGGAGTGGACGCCATGCGCCGAGCCATTGAGCTCGCCGCCCGCGGACTCGGCTCCACCAGCCCCAACCCGGTCGTCGGGTGCGTCATCACCGACGCGTCCGGACAGCCTGTGGGTGAGGGGTTCCACCAGCGCGCCGGCGGCCCGCACGCCGAGATCCACGCCCTGCGCGCCGCGGGCGACCGCGCACGCGGCGGCACCGCATACGTCACCCTCGAACCCTGCAACCACACCGGCCGCACCGGCCCGTGCGCCCAGGCGCTCGTGGCCGCCGGGATCGCCCGGGTCGTCTACGCGGTCGCCGACCCGAACCCGCAGGCCACCGGCGGTGTCGACACCTTGCGGGCGGCCGGGATCGACGTCGAGGCCGGGCTGCTCGCGGACGAGGCCGAAGCCGGCAACATCGCCTGGCTCACCTCCGTCCGCGTCGGTCGCCCGTACGTGCTGTGGAAGTACGCCGCCACCCTCGACGGACGCATCGCAGCCGCCGACGGCACCAGCCGCTGGATCAGCTCCGCGGAGTCCCGCGCCGACGTCCACCGGCTGCGCGCCGAGGCCGACGCGGTCGTCGTCGGCTCCGGCACGGCCCGGGCCGACGACCCGCACCTCGCGGTCCGCGGCGTCGACGGCGCCGTACAGCCCCTGCGCGTCGTCGTCGACACCGACGCCACCGTCGTGAGGCCCGGCGCCCGCGTCCTCGACGACGCCGCGCCGACCCTGATCGCGGTCGCCGAGGACGCCGAGACCGACCTGCCCGACGTCGTGCGGCTCCCCAGGGACGGAGGCGGCCTCTCCGTACCCGCCCTGCTGGCCGCGCTGCACGAGCGCGGCGTCCGCTCCGTGCTCCTCGAAGGCGGCCCCACCCTCGCCGGGTCCTTCGTCTCCGCGGGAGCCGTCGACACCGTCGTCGGCTATCTCGCCCCCGTGCTCCTCGGGGAGGGCCGCGCGGCCCTCGCCGACGCCGGAATCACCACCATCACCGAAGCGTTGCGGCTCGATGTGACCGAGACGGTTCGCATCGGTCCCGACCTGCGCATCACCGCGGCCGTACAGCCCGTCCCCAAGGGAGCTTGAGTGTTCACCGGAATCGTCGAAGAGCTGGGTGAGGTCACCGCCGTGGAGGAACTCGGCGACTCCTCCCGCTTCCGCCTGCGTGGCCCCGTGGTCACCGAAGGGGCCAAGCACGGCGACTCCATCGCCGTGAACGGCGTCTGCCTCACCGTCGTCGACACCGCCGACGGCGAGTTCACGGCCGATGTGATGGCCGAGACACTGAAGCGCTCCAGCCTCGGGGCCCTCGACGTCGGCTCCCGGGTCAACCTGGAACGGCCCATGGTGGCCGACGGCCGCTTCGGCGGGCACATCGTGCAGGGCCACGTCGACGGCACGGGCACCGTCGTCGCCCGCACGCCGTCCGAGAACTGGGAGATCGTCAGGATCTCGCTCCCCGCGGAGCTCAGCCGGTACGTCGTCGAGAAGGGCTCCATCACCGTCGACGGAGTCAGCCTCACCGTCGTCGAGGCGGGCCGTGACTACTTCACCATGAGCCTCATCCCCACCACGCTCGCCCTGACCACGCTGGGCATCAAGCAGCCCGGCGACCCGGTCAACCTCGAGGTCGACGTCATCGCCAAGTACGTCGAGCGGCTGTTCGGCTCCGACGCCGAGGGGAGCGCCGAGTGAGCGCCGTCAGCTGGCTGAACTCCGAGGCGTTCACGGCCTTCGGACAGCACGTCATCTGGTCCGACATGATCGGCAACACCATCGGCCTGACCGCCCTCGCCCTCGGCTGGCGGCGCTCCATATGGACCTGGCCGGCCCAGTTCCTGGCCGGTGCCATCCTCTTCGTCGCCTTCGCCCCGCACCTGACCGGCAGTGCCGGCAAGCAGGTCGTCGTCATGGCCGTCGCCGCCTGGGGCTTCTGGCAGTGGAGCCGCGGCCGGCAGCAGGCCCAGGACGGCTCGATCGGCGTACGGTTCGCCACCTGGCGCGAGCGCGGGGTCATGGTGGCCGCGGCGGCCCTCGGCACCATCGCCGTTGCGACGCTCTTCACCGCGTACCCGAAGCTGTCGTGGGACCCGTGGCCCGACGCGTACATCTTCGTCGGCACGCTCGTGGCCATGTACGCCCAGGCCCGCGGCATGGTCGAGTTCTGGTTCGCCTGGCTGCTCGTCGACCTCGTCGGCGTTCCTCTGAACTTCGCCAACGGCTACGCCTTCTCCGGTTTCGTCTACGTGATCTACGGCGCGCTCGTCCTGTGGGGCATGCGCGACTGGTGGCTGCGCTCCCGGCGCAGCGCCGACCCCTCCCTGGAAGGAGCACCGGCATGACCGCCCGCCCGTCTCCCACCACCGCCCCGCCCGAGGATTCCCCGGAGCCGTCGGCCTGGGGGGACCCCCCTCGCACCGCCCCTTCGGCTCGCACCTGGTACCCGACGGACGACGACAGCGCCCGGGACTTCGCCCTCGACCCTGTCGAGCAGGCCATCCGTGACATCGCCGCCGGCCGTCCCGTCGTGGTCGTCGACGACGAGGACCGCGAGAACGAGGGCGACCTCGTCATCGCCGCCGAGAAGGCCACGCCCGAGATCGTCGCCTTCATGATGAGCGAGTGCCGCGGACTGATCTGCGCGCCCATGGAGAGCGACGAACTGGAGCGGCTGCGGCTGCCGCAGATGGTGGAGCACAACACCGAGTCGATGAGCACGGCCTTCACCGTCTCCGTCGACGCCGCTCCCCGGTACGGCGTGACCACCGGCATCTCCGCCGCCGACCGGGCCGCCACTCTCCAGCTGCTGGCGAGCGGCAGCGCCGAGCCGTCCGACTTCGTCCGTCCCGGGCATGTCTTCCCGCTGCGGGCCAAGCCCGGCGGTGTGCTCGTGCGGAACGGTCACACCGAGGCCGCCGTCGATCTCGCCCGGCTCGCCGGACTGCGCCCCGCGGGTGCGATCGTCGAGATCGCCGGCGAGGACGGTGTGATGCTCCGGCTGCCCGAGTTGATCCTGTTCGCGCGCAAGCACGGCCTTACGATCATCTCCATCGAAGACCTCATCGCGTACCGCCGCAGCTCCGAGCCCACCGTCCGCCGCGAGGCCGAGGTCAACCTGCCCACGGCGCAGGGCGCGTTCACGGCGTACGGCTACCGCTCCACCGTCGACGGCGTCGAGCACGTCGCGCTCGTCCACGGCGACATCGGCGACGGCGAGGACGTCCTGGTCAGGGTCCACTCCGAGTGCCTGACCGGCGACATCTTCCACTCGCTGCGGTGCGACTGCGGCCCCCAGCTGCAGGCCTCCATGGAGCGTGTCACCGAGGCAGGCCGCGGCGTGGTCGTCTATCTCCGCGGTCACGAGGGCCGCGGCATCGGCCTGCTGTCCAAGCTGCGGGCGTACGAGCTCCAGGAGCGCGGGCGCGACACGCTCGACGCGAACCTGGAACTCGGCCTGCCTGCCGACGCCCGCGACTACGCCGCCGGCGCGCAGATCCTCGACGACCTCGGTGTGCGCAGCCTCCGGCTGATGACCAACAACCCCGACAAGATCACCGCGCTGGTGCGGCACGGCCTGAAGGTCGAAGGCCGCGAGCCGATGCCGGTGCAGGCGGGCGAACACAACCTCCGGTATCTGCGCACCAAGCGGGACCGAATGGGGCACGACCTGCCCTGGCTGGACGGCACCACCGCCTCCACCTGCGGCAACCAGTAAGACGCAAGACGAGTGACAACAGCATTTCGAGGAGAAACGTGAGCGGCAAGGGCGCACCCGAACTGTCCGTACGCAACTGCGGAGACCTCCGCGTGGCCGTCATCGCGGCCCAGTGGCACGAGAAGATCATGGACGGTCTCGTCGACGGCGCCCTGCGCGCCCTGCACGAGCTCGGCATCGACGAGCCGACCCTGCTGCGGGTCCCCGGCAGCTTCGAGCTTCCCGTCGTCGCCAAGGTCCTCGCCGACCGCGGCTACGACGCGATCGTCGCGCTCGGCGTCGTCATCCGTGGTGGCACGCCCCACTTCGAGTACGTGTGCCAGGGCGTCACCCACGGCCTCACGCAGGTCTCCATCGACACGGGCGTTCCCGTCGGCTTCGGCGTACTGACCTGCGACACCGAGGAGCAGGCCCTCGACCGGGCCGGCCTGGAGGGCTCGAACGAGGACAAGGGACACGAGGCGGTCACCGCCGCCGTGGCCACCGCGACCACGCTGCGTTCAGTATCCGAACCCTGGCGCTGAGGAGAGCCCACTTCCGCGTAGGGTGTGACCACCATGTCCAAGAAGACGTTCGAGGAGCTCTTCGTCGAGCTCCAGCACAAGGCCGCCAACGGCGATCCCGCCACCTCCCGCACCGCCGAACTCGTGGACAAGGGCGTCCATGCCATCGGCAAGAAGGTCGTCGAGGAGGCCGCAGAGGTCTGGATGGCCGCCGAGTACGAGGGCAAGGAAGCCGCTGCCGAGGAGATCTCGCAGCTGCTCTACCACGTACAGGTGATGATGGTCGCCCGGGGCATCTCCCTGGATGACGTCTACGCCCATCTCTGAGCACACTGCTCAGACCGGTTCACACAGGTTCACACTCTCCCGAAACCCAGAGCGAAGGAAGCCCACCTCATGCTGCGCATCGCCGTCCCCAACAAGGGTTCACTGTCAGGACCTGCGGGGGAGATGCTCCATGAGGCGGGCTACCTCCAGCGCAAGGACTCCAAGGAGCTCGTGCTGGTCGACCCGGACAACGAGGTCGAGTTCTTCTATCTCCGCCCCCGTGACATCGCGATCTACGTCAGCTCGGGCCGCCTCGACATCGGCATCACCGGCCGCGACCTGCTCCTCGACTCCGGCGCCAACGCCGAGGAGATCCTCCAGCTCGGCTTCGCCCGCTCCACCTTCCGCTACGCCACCAAGCCCGGCACCGCCTCCGGCGTCGAGGACTTCGGCGGGCTGACGATCGCCACCTCCTACGAGGGCATCGTCGCCAAGCACCTCGCGGACAAGGGCATCGACGCATCGGTCGTCCACCTCGACGGCGCCGTCGAGACCGCGATCGAGCTGGGCGTCGCCCAGGTCATCGCCGATGTCGTGGAGACCGGCACCAGCCTGCGCAACGCCGGCCTCGGCATCATCGGCGATCCGATCCTCACCTCCGAGGCCGTCGTCATCCGCCGCACCGGTGCGAAGGCCGACGACCCCAAGGTCCAGCAGTTCCTGCGCCGTCTCCAGGGCGTCCTGGTGGCCCGCAGCTACGTGATGATGGACTACGACTGCCGTGTCGAGAACCTGGAGGAGGCCGTCGCCCTCACCCCGGGCCTGGAGTCGCCGACCGTCTCCCCGCTGCACAACGAGGGCTGGGTCGCCGTCCGTGCGATGGTCCCGGCGAAGGAAGCACAGCGGATCATGGACGATCTCTACGAGCTCGGCGCCCGCGCGATCCTGACCACGGCGATCCACGCCTGCCGTCTCTGAGAGCGAACCGGTTCAATGTCTGTCGAACAACAGGAACTCCCCGCCCTCCCCGTGACGTTCAGGCCGACCCGCACCAGGGTCGTCCTGCTGTCCGTCGGGACGGTGATGTTCGCCGTGATCACCGCAGTCGCCTTTGCGCTGGAGAAGCTCACGACGGGCGAGCGGATCAGCTTCGTCCTCACCGCGCTGCTCTTCTTCGGCGTACTGGCCCTGCTCGGCCGCCCCAAGGTCGTCGCCGACGAGCAGGGCGTCACTGTCGTCAACCTGACCCGCAGCCGTCGGCTCGAGTGGGCGGAGATCATCCGTGTCAACCTCCGTTCGGGTGACCCCTGGGTCTTCCTCGATCTGAGTGACGGAACGAGCCTGCCGGTCCTCGGTATCCAGCCGGGAATCGCCCGGCAGCACGCCGTCCGCGACGCACGGGCGCTGCGCGCCCTCGCGGAATCCCGCGGCACGGGCACCGACAACGGCTGAGCCCCTGCCCAGTGGGGCGAGGTCGTGATTACTCTGGAGGCGGAGGCGCCGAGTGCGCCTCCGCCTCACACCTGCGTGGCCGACGACGGCCCGTGAGGCACCTGCGAACCGAGGAGTGACAACCCCCGGCAATGGACGGATCGTCCGGTAGTACCTGCGCCGCCCCCTCACTGGAGGCGGCGGCATGATCATCCCGCTACTGCTGCTCTGTGCGGCATTCCTTCTCATCCTCGCCAACGGTTTCTTCGTGGCCGCCGAGTTCGGCCTCGTCACCGTGGAGCGCGCGGACGCCGAGCGCGCCGCCGCCGAGGGCGACCTCCGCGCGAGAAGCGTCGTACGAGCCCTGCGTGAGCTGTCGTTCCAGTTGTCCGGCACCCAGCTCGGCATCACCATCACCTCCCTCGTCGTCGGCATGCTCGCCGAGCCGGCGCTCGCCCGGTTGCTCGACGGACCGCTGACGGCTGCAGGGATACCCGACGGGATCGTCCCCGGTGTCGCGGTCGTGATCGGCATGCTGCTCGCGTCCGCCGTCCAGATGGTGGTCGGCGAGCTCGTCCCCAAGAACTGGGCGGTGTCGCGGCCGATGCAGGTCGCCCGTTTCGTGGCCGGTCCGCAGCACGGCTTCGCGACCGTCTTCCGGCCCGTGATCGCGCTGCTCAACGCCGTCGCCAACCGTCTCGTGCGGGCGTTCGGCGTAGAGCCGGCCGTGGAGCTGGCATCCGCCCGCACCCCCGGCGAACTGGTCTCCCTCGCCCGCCATTCGGCCCGCGCCGGTGCGCTGGAGCAGGACACGGCCGATCTGTTCGTACGGACCCTGTCTCTGGGCCATCTCACCGCCCAGCACGTCATGACCCCGCGGGTGAAGATGAGCGCGCTCCAGTCCGACGCGACCGCGGCGGACGTCCTCAACCTGACCCGCGCCACCGGCCTGTCACGCTTCCCCGTCTACCGGGACCGCATCGACGAGGTCGTCGGCATGGTCCATCTGAAGGACGCGCTGGCCGTGCAGGCGCACCAGCGACAGCGCACCCCGGTCGGCCGCATCGCCGTGCCCCCGCTGCTGGTCCCCGAGACCCTTCCGGTGCGGCAGTTGCTGGAGTGGCTGCGCAGCGAGCAGCCCATCGCCGTCGTCGTCGACGAGTACGGCGGCACGGCAGGCGTCGTCACCCTGGAGGACATCGTCGAGGAACTCGTCGGCGAGGTCCGCGACGAGCACGACGCCGAGGGCGACGGAGCGCCCGAGCTGGCCCCCGTCGCCCCCGAGGACGGCCATCCCGCCTGGGAGGCCGACGGCAGCTGCCGGGTCCTCACGCTGCGGCGGATAGGCCTCGAGGTGCCGGACGGTCCTTACGAGACCGTCGCCGGGCTCGTCGCCGATCTGCTCGGCCGGATCCCGGCCCCGGGCGACAGGGCGGAGCTGCCCGGCTGGCGGCTGTCCGTGCGCCAGGTGGACCGCTACCGGGCGGAACGCGTCAAGCTCGTGCGTACGTCAGATGTCGTGGAGGGCGTCCGATGAGCGTCCTCCAACTGCTGTTCGCGCTGCTGCTCGTGCTCGCGAACGGCTTCTTCGTCGGCGCCGAGTTCGCCCTCGTGTCGGTACGGCGCAGCCAGATCGAGCCCCTCGCGGCAGAAGGGTCCTCGCGGGCCCGGCAGGTTCTGTTCGGGCTGGAGAACCTGCCGCAGATGATGGCCGCCGCGCAGTTCGGCATCACCGTCTGCTCGCTGACGCTCGGCGCGGTGGCCGAGCCGACCGTGGCCCACCTCCTGGAGCCGGTATTCCACGCCGTTCACGTCCCCGAGGCGCTGATCCATCCGCTCGGCTATGTCATCGCCCTCGCCGTCGTCGTCTTCCTCCATCTCGTCATCGGCGAGATGCTCCCGAAGAACCTGGCCATGGCCGCCCCGGAGAAGACCGCGCTGTGGCTCAGCCCGGGGCTCGTCGGGTTCGCCCGGCTGTGCCGCCCGGTGACGGTGGGGCTCGGTGCGTGTGCCCGGCTGGTCCTGAGGCTGTTCCGGGTGGAGCCGAAGGACGAGGTCGAGGCGGTCTTCACCAGTGACCAGCTGGGCCAGCTGGTGGAGGACGCGGGCCAGGCGGGTCTGCTCGACCGTGAGTCGCAGGACCGGCTCGAGGACGCGCTGGAGCTGGGCAGCCGCCCGGTGACGGACGTCCTCATCGCCCGCTCGGCCCTGGTGACCGTGCCGCCGTCGGTGACCCCCCACCAGATCGAGGAGCTGACCGTATGCACGGGCTACTCCCGTTTCCCGGTGCGCGGCGAGGGCGGCGGACCGTTCATGGGCTACCTCCACGTCAAGGACGTCCTTGACCTGGAGGACTGCGAGCGGGCCGTGCCGCAGCACATCTGGCGGCCGATGGCCACGCTGCGGGCCGAGCTGCCGCTGGACGACGCCCTCACCGTGATGCGCCGAGCGGCCACGCATCTGGCCCAGGTCGCCGACGCGTCGGGGCGGGTGCTGGGCCTCGTCGCCCTGGAGGACGTGCTGGAGATGCTGGTCGGCGAGGTCCGGGACCCGGCCCACCGGGCCCCTGCACCGGCACCACGGCGGGCCGAGGAACCGGTGCAGGTCCAGCCTCTGAGCCCGTCCGGCGTGTGAGGACGGACACGCGGGCCCGCCGAACGCGGGCTTCACGGCGGTCGGGAGTCGACCCCCGACCGCCGTGTCACACCGCGGGGTCCTGAGGGTCGCGGTCCACCGGGCCGCGACCCGACAGGACCTCTCCGTACGCCTGCATCAGATCGGCGAGCCGCAGCGTCGCCAGGTCCTCACGGGTCGGTGTGCCGGCATACCCGGAGAGCCGCAGGTCCCGGTAGGCGCAGCTCTTCTCGTACAGGGTGCGCAGAAAGCGGCCGTTGCCCAGCTCGTCGATCCAGCCCTGGTCCACCACGTGGCCGCTGATCGAGCGCAGCTCGTCCAGGGCCTCCTCGTCCCACAGGTCGCCGTTCGCCGCGGCGAGCACCTCGCCGATCGCGGTGAGCTCCAGGGGACGGTACGAGGGGAAGTCGACCCGGGTCGTGAAGCGGGAGGAAAGCCCGGGATTGGCGGCGAGCAGCCGGTCCATGCCCTCCGGATAGCCGGCCAGGATGACCACGAGGTGGTCGCGGTTGTCCTCGGCGCGCTTCAGCAGCACCTGCAGGGCCTCGTCGCCGTACGCGTCGCCCTTGCTGTAGCCCGTGTTGGACAAGGAGTACGCCTCGTCCACGAAGAGCACCCCGCCGAGCGCCGAGTCGATCAGCTCGTTCGCCTTCACCGCCGTCTGGCCGAGGAACTCCCCGACCAGGTCGGACCGCTGCGCCTCCACCAGATGGTCGCCGCCGAGCAGCCCGAGGGCGTAGAAGACGCGGCCGAGGATGCGTGCCACGGTCGTCTTGCCGGTGCCGGAGGGACCGGAGAAGACGAAGTGGCGTTTCGGGGGCTGCACCGGCAGCCCTTGGTTCGCCCGCAGCCGGGCCATGTTCAGCTGCGCGGACAGCGCCTTCACCTGCCGCTTCACCGGTTCCAGTCCCACCATCCGCTCCAGCTCCGCCAGTGCGTCGGCGAGCAGCACCGGGTCGGTGGAGCCCGCCGGGTACTGGGGCGCGGCCGACTGGGCGGGTACGGTCGCCTTCTCCCGTACGCCGTCGGCAGGCGCGGCCGGGGCGGCGGAGCCGAACTGCGCCTGCGGATCGGTGCCGAACCGCGGCTCGGGCACGAGCGGGGGCTCGGCCTCGGACTGCGCGTCCACCGCGTCCTGCCCGAGGCCCGCGCCCGCCAGCGACACCGCGGCGAGCCCGGCCGGCTCGTCGGGCCCCTCCATCCCGTCGTACTCGGCGATCGTCGCCAGCCGTGCCGAGGTGTCCATAAATGCCGGGTCGACCCGGTGCACCGCCCGGTACAGCGGCAGCGCCGCCGCTGTACGGCCGGTGCCCTCATGAGCGCGTGCCAGCCAGTAACGCAGCTCCTTGCGCTGCGGCTGCTCGCTGCGGCAGCGCATCAGCGCCGCGGACAGCAGCGGCTCGGCCTGCCCGTACATCTCCAGCCGGACCCGTGCCATCCCGCCGAAGAGCCCGGCCTCGATGCCGAGCAGAGGATCGTTCACGAGCGGCTCGGTGTGCCGCACGAGCTGCTCCCAGTCCTTGACCAGATACGCGCGGCAGGCGTGCAGGAAGCGCACCTGGGGGTCGGTGTCGACGGGCGGCAGACCGGCGAGCGCCCGGTCGAGCTCCGGCACATGGCGGCCGTCCAGCCAGTGGGAGGCGTGTGCGAGCAGGAGGTCGCGCGGGCTCTCGAGGACCGGCTGCACCCACCAGCCCAGCCAGTACCAGGAGTTCAGCGTGCGCCGGTGGTGGGCGCGCTGCTCGCCGAAGCGCTCCCTGTTGCGGTACATCCGCAGCAGCGCGGTGGTGGTGTCCACGCGCAGCGCGTGGAGGCCGAGCCAGCCGTCCGCCATCCCGGGGTCGAGCCGCACCGCGGTCCTGAATTCCTCCTCGGCCTGCGGATAGGCGCCCATGGTGTAGGCGTCCACGCCGCGCACCCAGGCGAGGTCGGCCGGAGCCAGCGCGCCGTGCGTGCCGATGTCCATCGGGTCCCCCACATACCGTGCCTCCGTGCCATCCCGCCGGGCGGGCGCCCGTCGGAGCGTGCTGAACCACCTTCTCGCGGACGGGAATTGACCGCACCGAAGGGCATCGTACCTGCGCAGGGGGCGGGTGATTAAGGGTGCGCGAGCGTCCCGCAGACGGTGACCCAGGGTGAGCGCCGGGCGGCGGAGACGGCACCGGGAGAGTGGGGCGAGGGCAAAACGAAGCCCCCGATCACGGGGGAACAACCGGGGGCCTCGCGTCTGGGCGACTTCGGAAAGCCGCACATTGAGAACGTAAGACCTGTATGGCCCTTGGGTCAAGCGCAGTTGGGGCACTCGCCGGGGCGTATTTCCGACTGCTCGGTACGGAAGGAAGGGTCATCACGCTCCGTGAGGAAGTGACTCGGTCCCGCTGTCGTCCCAGGTCCCGGGAGCCACTCGTACCCCTCTGACCACTCCCGTACCAGGGTGTCCGCGAAGGGGCGCGAGGGGTCGCCGGCGAAGTGGCGTGTCTCCGCCTCGATCCATGCGTCCCAGAAGCCGGAGAGCGCCGGCCCGTCGCGGTGCCGCCCGCGCACCCAGGACTCCCGGGGGCCCCGGTCCATCCAGAGCAGCCGGGCGAGGTGCGGCCGCAGCGCGCGGCGGCCCGCCCCCACGCCCTCGACGAGGACGACGGGCTCGGCGGGCAGCGGGCGCGGTGTGCCGAAGCGGCGCAGATTCCAGTCGTAAGGCTCGTAGAGCGCGCTGTCGCCCCGTGACAGGGGCCCGATCACCTGATCGAGCAGCCGGCCGGTCCACTCGAACAATTCGTCGTGCGTGGCGAGATCGTCGAGATGGAGCACGGGCGCGCCGTCGAGCGCATCGGCGAGCCGGCCGGCCAAGGTGCTCTTGCCCGAGCCCGCGTGTCCGTCGATCGAGACCAGCCGGACCGGGCCGCAGGACGGCGGCAGCGCGCGAAGCCCGGCGGCGGCGCGGTCGGGATCGAGGGGGACGGCGGGGCTCATAGGGGTCACCCTAAGGGCCCCTGGGCCAGGAGGGTGACGGTCGTCGCAGCTCATGCCACTGGTCAAGACCAATATTGGTCGCGCGGCACGGCGTGAATCGCTGGCAGAAGCCGTACGGGAACCGGGATAGTTGCCGGGAGTTGCCCCACCCCCACGACCCGTGCGCGCCGGCCGGGTGCGCCCTGAGCGCTCCCTGTCCGCGCCCCATGCGCGCCGCGAGACTGTCGCGCCCCGAGACGGAGGTCCCATGACCCGACCCGCTACGCGCAGAACCGTCCTGACCGCCGCACTCGCCGCCGCGGCCTCGGTGTCCCAGGCGGCACCGACGACGGCCGCCCCCACGACAGGCCGGGCGCAGACCCCGGCCCGCGGTGTCGCCGGCAGGCTCGTCGACAACCGCTTCTGGACCTCCCACGCCGACTGGCGGCAGGGCGAGCAGGCCGGCACCCGCGCCGTCACCGGCCACCGACCCGCGCTGGTGATCGCGGCCCCCGTCGGCCGGACCGAATACGCCGACCCGCACACGGGGAGGACCGCGGCCTGGGAGTACGCGACCTGGACCTCGCCGATGCACCGCCCCTCCGTGCCCGCGACCGAGGTCATCGCCTCCTGGAACGCCCGCACCCCGTCCGGCACCTGGCTTCAGGTGGAGCTCTCGGGTGCCTATTCGGACGGCACCGCGACCCCCTGGTTCGTCATGGGCCGCTGGTCCTCCGGCGACGGCGAGCGCGACATCCGCCGCACCTCCGTCGACGACCAGACCGACGGCAGAAGCACCGTCTGGACCGACACCTTCTCCATGGACGAACCGTCGACCGGGCTGCGGCTCGCCTCGTACCGACTGCGCCTCACCCTCTACCGCGCCCCCGGCACGGGCCTGACCCCCACGGTGTGGCGCGTCGGGGCCATGGCGTCCGACATCCCGGACCGCTTCACCGTGCCCGCGTCCACCCCCCGCCTCGCCCGCGAGCTGGCCGTGCCGCGGTACTCGCAGAACACACACGTCGGCCAGTACCCCGAGTACGACGACGGCGGCGAGGCCTGGTGCAGCCCCACGTCGTCGCAGATGATCATCGAGTACTGGGGGCGGAAGCCGACCGCCGAGGACCTGGCCTGGGTCAATCCCGCCTTCGCCGACCCCCAGGTCTGCCACGCGGCCCGGCACACCTTCGACTACCAGTACGAGGGCTGCGGCAACTGGCCCTTCAACGCCGCCTACGCGGCCACGTACCGGGACATGAACGCCGTCGTGACCCGGCTGCGGTCGCTCGGCGAACTGGAGAACCTCGTCCGGGCCGGGATTCCGGCCATAACGTCGCAGTCGTTCCTCAAGGAGGAGCTGACGGGTGCCGGGTACGGCACCTCCGGCCATCTGATGACCGTCGTCGGCTTCACCGCCGCCGGCGATGTGATCGCGAACGATCCGGCGTCTCCGGGCAACGAGGCCGTCCGCCGGGTCTACCGGCGCCGCGAGTGGGAGAACATCTGGCTCCGTACCAAGCGGTACAACGCGAGCGGGAACGTGGTGTCCGGCACAGGCGGCGTCTGCTACCTCTACTGGCCCGAGCACCCGACAGCCGCGCAGAGCAAGGCGCTTGCCGCCCTCGGTATCCGCTGACGCGCGCGCTCCCGCCCCCCGGGTGGTGACCGGTGTCACTGCCCGCGGGGCGTTGGGCCTGGCACTGTGGAGCGGTCACTCCCCCTGCGCCCCGAGGGCGTGGGGGACCCGCACGGGGGGGACGTCCATGACCACGACGACCGAGCGAGCAGCCATGACCGCGACCACCGCCACCGCGACCCGGGCCCGTACCGGAGGCCCCAAGGACGACGGCCCCAAGATCCTCGAGCACATCCTGGGCTGGACCCTCGTGATCGTCTTCGCGATGCTCGTCACCCAGGCCGGACTGCTCTGACGTCCTCGTCCCCTCGCTCCTCGTCCCCTCGCTCCCTGTGGCCGCGCGACGGCGTCGGGGCATGACAGAGGGCGGCGGGCATGACCGAGGGGGCAAGGAGCCGACCCGCTCCCCGCCCCCTCCGGTCCTTCCGGGGCGCGACCAGCCGATCGACTTGATCAGTTCTCCGTTCGCCGTGTCACCGCTGAGCTCCCAGAAGAACGTGCCTCCCAGGCCCTGCTGGTTCTTGTACGTCATCTTCCCGGCGATGGTCGCGGGCGTGTCGTAGCTCCACCACTGCGTGCCGCGGTGCGCGTACGCCGTCCCCGGCAGCGGCGGGCGCGGCGGCCGTCGTGGCGCTCGCGGTGGTCCCGCCTGCGGTGGCGGTGCCCGCGCCGCCGAGCAGGCCCGCGGCCAGCACGGCCGTACAGACGCCGGCGATCAGCGCCCGCAGGCGGGTGTGTGGGGGTGGGGATCCGAGCATCGTGTCTCCTCGTGGGGGGAGGGGGAGCGTGTGGGGGGACGGTGCTGCCGTGGCAGACATGGCATGAACGGGTCATGCCTCCAGGGGGCGGTAGAAGGGCTGCACCAGTTGGGTCAATGGTTCGGACCAATTTCGAGGAGGGTTTCGAGGAGCGCCCAAGCGGCGTCGGAGTGGCGTGCGGCAACCGGAAGGTGATATTCCACCCCGTGACGGACGCCCCCGGATCGGGCATACTCAACCCGCCACAGCCGCTGGTCAGCCACTTCCGTGATCCGGGAGGGCAGCATCGGCGCACAAGTGACATCCGGCGGCGCCGCCCAACCCTTCGCGCGCGACCGCCGCAGCGCCCGACAGGGAGGAGAGCGCCGAAATGCCCGACCGCGCCCCGCAGCCGGTGGACCGCACGCTGCCCACCGAGGAGTCCAGGGACCTCATCGCCCTGGTCCGAGAGATCACCCAACGGGAGATCGCGCCCCGCGCGGCCGAGGAGGAGGACGCGGGCCGTTTCCCGCGCGATACGTTCTCGCTGCTCTCCGACTCCGGTCTGCTCGGCCTGCCGTACGACTCCGCGTACGGCGGAGGTGACCAGCCGTACGAGGTGTACCTCCAGGTACTCGAGGAGCTCGCCGCCGCCCGCCTCACGGTCGGACTCGGCGTCAGTGTCCACTCCCTCGCCTGCCACGCCGTGGCCGACTACGGCACCAAGGAGCAGCAGAGCGAGTACCTTCCCGCGATGCTCGGCGGCGGACTGCTGGGCGCCTACTGCCTCTCCGAGCCGGCCTCCGGCTCGGACGCCGCATCCCTGCGCACCAAGGCGGTGCGCGACGGTGACGACTGGGTCCTCACCGGCACCAAGGCCTGGATCACGCACGGCGGGGTCGCCGACTTCTACACCGTCCTCGCCCGCTCGGGCGGCGAGGGCGCGCGGGGCATCACGGCGTACCTGGTGCCCGGTGACGCGGAGGGCCTGAGCGCCGCCCCGCCCGAGAAGAAGATGGGTATGAAGGGCTCGCCCACGGCCCAGCTGCACTTCGACGGCGTACGCGTCCCGGACTCGCGCCGCATCGGCGAGGAGGGGCAGGGCTTCGCGATCGCGCTCGCGGCACTGGACTCGGGGCGCCTCGGCATCGCCGCCTGCGCCATCGGCGTCGCCCAGGCGGCGCTCGACGAGGCGGTGGCGTACGCCACCGGCAGGCAGCAGTTCGGCCGCCCCATCGCGGACTTCCAGGGGCTGCGCTTCATGATCGCCGACATGGCGACGAAGGTCGAGGCCGGCCGGTCGCTGTATCTCGCCGCCGCCCGGCTGCGCGACGCGGGCCGGCCGTTCTCCCGGCAGGCCGCCATGGCCAAGCTGTTCTGCACGGACGCCGCGATGCAGGTGACCACGGACGCGGTGCAGATTCTCGGCGGATACGGCTACACCGCGGATTTCCCGGTCGAGCGGCTCATGCGCGAGGCCAAGGTGCTCCAGATCGTCGAGGGCACCAATCAGATCCAGCGCATGGTCATCGCCCGTCACCTCGCTGGGCCAGAGTCCCGCTGACCCATCCGGTCCGCTGCGTCCATGCCGGCGCCGCCGTGAGCCTGTTCCACTCCTGGTCGCGGCGGCCCGGCAGGGTCCGGCCCGCGCTCGCCCAGTGGCGCATCAGATCGCGGTAGATGGGCGGATCCGCGGAGTGCGGAACCGATTCTTCCTGACGTGGTGTCGTCAGGCGCCGGCGGCTCGGGCCGCCCAGGGGGTACTGCGGCGTCATGACCGTCAAAACGTGCGTCGGCCGCGCGGGGTCACCGTCACGCCGATTCGGGCGCCAGTTCGTGCCGTAACCGTCAGGGGGCAAAGCGGGTTGGGGTGGACCCGAAGGGGATCGGAAGGGGCCCCGAGGCCGTCCCTGACGTGTTCCGGGGCGCCCCTGGCGGTCTCCGAGCACTGCCGGAGCTCCCGCGGAGCTCCCACGGACCGGCTGCGGACCGGCCTCGGGCCGATCCGGGCCGAGCGCGCTCGCGCCCTCCGGCGGCGGTGACACGAGTATGGCCCTCGGCAGTTCTCTGACGTACCGTCAATTCTCCTGCCGGCCAGGAGGCCGCCGTGTCCGAGGACCGTCCGATCGCGCTCGACGAGTACCCGATCCACCAGGCGCCGCTCTCGATGAAGCACGTCGTCACGGGCGACCGCAACGCCTACGACCGTTGCATCTTCCACGTCCTCGACCACGAGGGCCGCGCGCTGCTCGTCGCCGGCCTGGGCGTCTATCCCAACACCGGGATCATCGACGCGTACGCCACCCTGCGCACCGGCGACCGGCTGCACGCCGTACGCGCGTCCGACGCGCTCGGCGACGACCGGATGCGGCTGTCGGTCGGACCACGATCAGTACCCGGTCGCGGGCGCCGGTGCAGGTGCGCTGAGACGCCACGTCGACGCACAACGCGAGTACTACGCCTGGGTCGTGGACGGGCTGCCGCGCTCATCGCTCATCGAGCGCGCCTTCGACCGGCTGGAGGCACGGTGGCCCGCCGACGAGGGCCCCGCCGTGCAGAACTGGGGCGACGCCCGGATCGGCAACATCGTCTACGACGGCTTCACGCCCGCCGCCGTGCTGGACTGGGAGATGGCCGCGCTCGCCCCGCGCGAGGTCGACCTCGGCTGGACCGTCTACCTGCACCGCTTCTTCCAGGACCTGACGGTCTGCTTCGGGCAGGCGGGACTGCCGGAGTTCCTGCGCCGCGACCGCATCGAGCGGCGCTATGCCGAACTGACCGGCCACACACCGCGCGACATGGACTTCTACACCCTCTACGCGGCCCTGCGGCACGCCATTGTGATGCTGCGCGTGGCCTACCGCCAGGTGTACTTCAAGGAGGTGGAGGTGCCCGAGAACCCGGACCGGATGATCCTGCACCACGACAGCCTCGCCGCCATGGTGCACGGAACGTACGACTGGTAGCTCAGGCCGCCCGCCGCATCCGGGGCACCTTGATGGGGCGCGAGCCCGGACCGCCGACGTGCGAGAAGGGCTGCGTCCGCCAGTCGAGCCCCTGCGGGAGCGTCAACAGGAGCGCGGTGTCCTGCTCCTGGACCTCCAGCGATTCGTCGGCGGGCCGCGCGTCCGCGGCCGGCCGCCCGGTCCCGGCACACACCGACAGCACGAACGGGTTCCACGGCGTGGGGCACAGCGCGTGCTCGGGCAGCGCGTCCTCGTCGGCGAGCAGCGCGATCGGCTGCGCGCAGTCCGGGCAGATCACCCGGTACATCTCGAAGGTGTCGTAGGTGTCGAACTCGTCTTCCTCCGGGGACGCGACGGATTCAAGAGGCTCCGGTTCGGTACGTCCGGTGCGCTTCACACTCTGCATGGAGATTCTCCCCCTCGGGTGGGCCGACCAGGCTCTTGCGGCCTCGACCACACCAAGCACTTCCCTCCGGGCCCGGCAGGTAACCGTGAGGTCTCGAACGACCCGCTCCTGGGTCTGTGGCGTTCGTCACATGCCCGCCGCAGGTGCCGGTCCACGACCCCGTCCGGCCGTGCACCCGACTGTGCCGGAGGCGACCTGGGGCAATAGGTTGATCCGCATGGAGGAGCTGGATCGTCAGATCGTCGAGTTGCTCGTCAAGGACGGGCGCATGAGCTACACGGACCTGGGCAAGGCCACGGGCCTGTCCACCTCGGCGGTGCATCAGCGCGTCCGTCGACTCGAGCAGCGCGGCGTCATCCGCGGGTACGCGGCCGTCGTGGACCCGGAAGAGGTCGGTCTGCCTCTCACGGCGTTCATTTCGGTGAAACCCTTCGACCCCAGCGCCCCGGACGACATCGCCGACCGGCTCGCCGGCGTGCCCGAGATCGAGGCCTGCCACAGTGTCGCCGGCGACGAGAACTACATCCTCAAGGTCCGTGTGGCCACTCCGCTGGAGCTGGAGGAGCTGCTCGGGCAGATCCGCTCGCTGGCAGGCGTGTCCACCCGGACGACCGTGGTGCTCTCCACCCCGTACGAGGCACGGCCGCCGCGAATCTAGGCTGTTCCCCATGAGTGAGAGCGCACCCCCCGCCGACCACCGCACCGTGCTGCTGCGCGGCGGTGAGGTACACAGCCCCGCCGATCCGTTCGCGACCGCCATGGTCGTGGAGCGCGGGCACATCGCCTGGGTGGGATCCGAGGGGGCGGCGGACGCCTTCGCATCCGGTGTCGACGAGGTCGTCGACCTGGAAGGCGCCCTGGTCACCCCCGCGTTCGTGGACGCGCACGTGCACACCACCGCCACCGGGCTCGCGCTCACCGGCCTCGATCTGTCCGGGGCCGCCTCGCTCGTCGAGGCGGCGGACCGCATCGCCGCCCACGCCGCGGCCCGGCCCGCCGACCGCATCCTCATCGGGCACGGCTGGGACGCCTCCCGCTGGCCCGAGCGGCGGCCGCCCCGTCGCGACGAGCTCGACGAGCTGACCGGCGGCCGCCCGCTCTATCTCACCCGTGTCGACGTCCACTCCGCCGTCGTCACGACCGCTCTGCTGGACCTGGTGCCGGGCGTCCGGGGCATGTCCGGGTTCCGCGACGGTGAGCCGCTGACCGGAGACGCCCACCACGCCGTGCGCTCCGCCGCGTACGCCGCTGTCTCTCCCGAGCAGCGGGCCGCCGCCCAGCGGGCCGCGCTCCGGCACGCCGCATCCCTGGGCATCGGCACCGTTCACGAGTGCGCCGGGCCGGACATCTCGTCCGAGGACGATTTCGTCGGCCTCCTCAAGGCGGCCTCCGACGAGCCGGGTCCGCGCGTCGTCGGGTACTGGGCCGACACGGACGTGGAACGGGCGCGCGCCCTCGGCGCCTTCGGCGCGGCCGGTGACCTCTTCGCCGACGGTTCGCTGGGCTCGCACACGGCCTGCCTCCACGAGCCCTATGCCGACGCTCCGCACTCCGGAGTCGCCCACCTCGACGCGGCGGCCGTGGCCGCCCATGTCACGGCCTGCACCGAGGCCGGGCTGCAGGCCGGCTTCCACGCCATCGGCGACCACGCGATCGGCAACGTCGTCGAGGGCATGCGGGCGGCCGCGTCGGCCCTGGGCCTCGCCCGCATCCGGGCCGGGAGGCACCGCGTCGAGCACGCCGAGATGCTCACCCCGGAGACCGTCGCCGCGTTTGCCGAGTACGGGCTCACCGCGTCCGTGCAGCCCGCCTTCGACGCGGCCTGGGGCGGTGACACGGGGATGTACGCCCAGCGCCTCGGGGTTGAGCGTGCCCGCACGCTCAACCCGTATGCCGCGCTGCTGCGTGCCGGTGTCCCGCTGGCCTTCGGCTCGGACAGCCCGGTGACCCCGCTCGACCCCTGGGGCACGGTCCGCGCCGCCGCCTTCCATCGCACGCCCGAGCACCGGATCTCCGTGCGCGCCGCGTTCACCGCCCACACCCGGGGCGGCTGGCGGGCGATCGGGCGGGACGACGCGGGCACCCTTGTGCCGGGAGCGCCCGCCGACTACGCGATCTGGCGCACCGGCGAACTCGTCGTCCAGGCCCCCGACGACCGGGTCGCCCGCTGGTCCACCGACCCCCGTTCCGGCACCCCTGGCCTGCCCGATCTCACCCCGGGTACGGCCCTCCCGGTGTGCCTGCGAACCGTGGTCTTCGGACAAACGGTCTACGTACGACCGAACGAGTGACATCGGGATATTTCGTACCGCCGATCGACGCGCCGACGGTTCGTTCGCGACCTGCGGATCTTCGTCGCTGACCAGCCGATTCGGTCAATCGCCGCAGATCGCACGACTGTTGACAGACCGCTGCCGAGGGCCGGTAGGTTCGGCGAGTCCACCACAGGACGTCCGACCGGTCGAACCTCCACGCAGTCGTCGAACGCCGCTGGGTCATGGGGTGGTGCGCCGCACCGGCGCACCACCGCTGGGAGCCAGGTTCAGCGCCAGCGCCTCGGGGGCGAGGGAGGGTTTCGGCCGGTGGGAGTCCTCCCTGCTCCGCAGGAGCTCGGGGGAAGGTGCGACCCGGGTGGGGCCCGGCGTTCAGTAGACAACGGCACTCGGTCGACCCGCAGCCGGCGGGTCCCAGGCCGGCCCGAAGGACGCCGGGTCCCGATCCGTTCTCCCGTTCTTCCGTGCCGACGTGGCGACGTCACCGGCGCTCGCTATGGTGGGTCCCCTGCGTACGGACGTTAGGGGCAGCAGTGAACGACGGTGGTCAGAGGCGGTACGGCCCGCTCGGCAGAGCCTTGGTGATCATCCCGACCTACAACGAGGCGGAGAACATCGAGCCGATCGTCTCGCGGGTCCGTGCCGCGGTGCCGGAGGCCGACATCCTGGTCGCCGACGACAACAGCCCCGACGGCACCGGCAAGATCGCCGACGAGCTCGCCGGTGACGACGCCCAGGTGCACGTCCTGCACCGCAAGGGCAAGGAAGGGCTCGGCGCCGCGTACCTCGCGGGCTTCCGCTGGGGCATCGAGCACGGCTACGGCGTCCTCGTCGAGATGGACGCCGACGGCTCCCACCAGCCCGAGGAGCTGCCCCGGCTGCTCACCGCGCTGAAGGGCGCCGACCTCGTCCTCGGCTCACGCTGGGTCCCCGGCGGCCGGATCGTCAACTGGCCCAAGTCCCGTGAGTACATCTCCCGCGGCGGCAGCCTCTACTCCCGTGTGCTCCTCGACGTCCCGATCCGCGATGTCACCGGCGGCTTCCGAGCCTTCCGCAAGGAGACCCTGGAAGGCCTCGGCCTGGAGGACGTGGCCTCCGCCGGATACTGCTTCCAGGTCGACCTCGCCCGCCGCGCCGTGGGCGCCGGCTTCCATGTCGTGGAGGTCCCGATCACGTTCGTCGAGCGTGAGCGCGGCGACTCCAAGATGAGCAGGGACATCCTCGTCGAGGCGCTGTGGCGGGTCACCGCCTGGGGCATCGGGTCGCGCGCCAACCGCCTCCTCGGCCGGGGCCCGGCCAAGCGACCGTCCTGATCCCGTCTTTACGCCACTCGAGCGGGCACCCAGGCACACTGGGGACATGACGACCGGCGTACAGACACCGACCGCCCCCAGGCGCTCACGCGCTCGTACCTTCCTTCCGCTCGGCATCGCCGTCTGGCTGGTGCTGGAGATCTGGCTGCTGACGGTCGTCGCGGGAGCGGCCGGCGGAGTCACCGTGCTCGCCCTGCTCGTGGGCGGCGGCGTGCTCGGCGCCGTGGTCGTCAAGCGGGCCGGACGCCGCGCCTTCCGCAGCCTCACCGAAACCCTTCAGCAGCAGCAGTCGGGCGTCGTGCCCACGGCCTCCGAGGGCCGCACGGGCAGCGGCAACGGCTTCCTGATGCTGGGCGGACTCCTGCTGATGCTGCCCGGACTGATCTCCGACGCCGCGGGCCTGCTGCTGCTCGTTCCGCCGGTCCGTGCGGCTCTGGGTCGGTACACGGAGAAGTCGCTGGAGCGCAGGATGCGGCAGGCCGCTCCCGGTTCCCTCGGCGATGCCTTCCGGCAGGCCCGGATTCACCGTCCGGACGGAAAGGTCGTGCAGGGTGAGGTCATCCGCGAGGACGTGCCGCCCACACCGCCCCGCCGGGACGAGGGCCCGCGCCCTCCGCTGACCTCCTGATCCGCGTGTGCGGTCCGTCCCTGTACCCGGACGGGCCGCACTGTCGGTGGGTCCTCGCCGTCGGCGGATCCGCGTCGCCGAGGTGAGAGACATGCGCCGAGGCGAGAGACATGCAGAGACGAGAAGAGCCGCGGGCTGCGGCACACGATTCGTGTGCGGCAGCCCGCGGCTCTTCTGCTGTGGATGTGGTGGTGCCTCTTTACGCGGACTTCCGGCTGTCGCGCGGGTGCACCGCGATGTTCATGGCCCCGGAGCGCAGGACCGCCAGCCGCTCGGCCAGCACCTCCTCGAGCTCCTCGCGGGTACGCCGCTCCATGAGCATGTCCCAGTGCGTACGCGCAGGCTTGCCCTTCTTCTCCTCGGGGCCGTCCCCGTCCACCAGGAGTGCCTGGGCGCCGCACGCCTTGCACTCCCACTCCGGCGGAATCTCCGCCTCTACCGAGAACGGCATCTCAAATCGATGTCCGTTCTGGCATGCGTACTCCACCGCCTGGCGCGGGGCCAGATCGATGCCGCGGTCGGTCTCGTAGCTGGTCACCACGAGGCGCGTGCCGCGAAGAGCTCGCTCACTCATGAATCGTGCCTCCCGGGCTTGTCGCCCACAGGACAGGTGTCGCTGTCGTCGTCATCCGGTCAACGTCCGGTCGGCGGTAAAGATTCCCGGCGCATTCCCGTTCGGGTCACGCGTCGTCGCCCGTCGTGCCGCCCCTTGTTGTACCCACCAGCGCCCGGTTTGTCACATCTGGCAGAAAGTGTCACCCAACGTTTTGACGTTTTCAGCACGCAGTAACGGTCCGCCTGGCAGGCCAAAGGCGTACACTAGCGGCCTTTCACTTCAACGTCTAAATCCGTTTCGGAACGGGGTTGCCCGCAGCCGCCACCGCACGCCGCACCGGAACCCGCGCGAGCAGCACGAATCCCAGTCCGAAGAAGATCACCAACGAGATGATGGCATCCCGGTAGCTTCCCGTGATCTGGAAGGTCAGACCGAACACCAGCGGCCCGAGCCAGCTCAGCCCGCGGTCGCTCATCTCGTACGCGGAGAAGTACTCGGCCTCCTTGCCGCGCGGCACCAAATGCGAGAACAGTGACCGCGACAGCGCCTGGCTGCCGCCGAGCACCAGCCCGATCGCGGCGGCGAGCGCGTAGAACCACACCGGCGTCCGCGCCGGCAGGAAATACCCGGCCCCCAGGATCAGCGACCACACCGCGAGCGAGCCGAGGATCGTCCGCTTCGCGCCGTACGACCGCGCCAGCCGGCCCATGCCCAGCGCACCCGCCACCGCCAGCACCTGCACCAGCAGCACCGCGGTGATCAGCGTGGTCTGATCGAGATCCAGCTCCTCGGCCCCGTAGATCGAGGCCTGCGAAATCACGGTCTGCACACCGTCGTTGTAGACGAGATACGCGAGCAGGAACGACAACGTCAGCGGGTAGCGCCGCATGTCCCGCAGCGTCGCCACGAGCTGCCGCCAGCCCGCTCCGACCGCGCCCTGGCCCGGCGGGAGCTCCTTGCCCTCCGCGATGCGCCGGTCGCGCAGCCGCCGCAGCGGCACGAGAGTGAAGGCGCCCCACCACACCCCGGCCGACGCGAGGCAGATGCGCACCGCCTCCGACTCGGACAGCCCGAAGGACTCGTGTCCCGTGTACAGCACCAGATTGAGCACGAGCACGAACGCGCCCGACGTGTAGCCGAAGGCCCAGCCGCGCGACGACACCGCGTCCCGCTCGTCGGGCTCGGCGATCTGCGGAAGGTAGGCGTTGTAGAGGACCATCGACACGGACAGCGACGCGTTCGCGACGATCAGCAGCAGAGCGCCCAGCAGATAGCGGTCGCCGTCGAGGAAGAACATGCCCGCCGTGGCGGCGGCCCCCAGGTACGCGCAGACCGCGAGCATCGGCTTCTTCCGGCCCGTACGGTCCGCGACGGCACCCACGAGCGGCATCACGAGCACCGCCAGCACCACCGATACGGAGACCGCGTAGGCGAAGAGGGAACCGGCCCGCACCGGGACGCCGAGCGGATGGACGAAGCCCTCCGCATCCGCCGCGGCCTTGGCGACCGACGTCAGATAGGGGCCGAGGAAGACCGTGAGCACGCTCGTCGAATAGACCGAGCAGGCGAAGTCGTAGAAGTACCACCCGCGTTGCTGGCGCCGGCGATCGCCCTCGTCCGTGCTTGCGGTCCGGTCCGCGGCCTCAGCGGTCATGCGGTGCCCCCTCGATCGTTCCCCGTGGAGAAGTGGAGAAGACGCGCGGCGACCGGACCGGAACGGACCGCTCAGACCCAGACTCCCCGGTGGGTCAGCACCGTGCGCAGCGTCTCCAGATGATCGGTCATGATGCCATCGACTCCGAGGTCCAGGAGGCGCGCCATCCGATCCGCGTCGTTCACGGTCCACACGTGCACCTGGAGCCCTCGGGCGTGGGCCTCCGCCACGAACCGCCGGTCCACGACCGTGATGCCGTTCTGCGACTCGGGCACCTGCGCGCAGACCGCGCCCGCGCGCACCGCCGCCGGAATGCCGAAGGAGCGCAGCCGCAGCCCCAGCACCCCGCGCACACCGAACGAGGTCGCCAGCCGCGGGCCCGCCAGCCGGTGCGCCCGCGACACCCGGCTCTCCGAGAACGAGCCGACACAGACCCGGTCCCAGGCTGCCGTGCGCCGCACGAGGCCGACGAGCGGTTCGAGGGCGCCCTCGGCCTTGATGTCCACGTTCCATCGTGCCTCGGGGAACTCCTCCAGGAGCTCCTCGAAGAGCGGAAGCGGCTCCTTGCCCGCGACCCGGGCCCGGCTCACCTCGTTCCACGGCAGGTCCGCGATCCGGCCGCGGGCGTCCGTGACCCGGTCCAGCGTCGAGTCGTGGAAGGCGACCAGCTTTCCGTCGGCGGTGGTGTGCACGTCCGTCTCGAAGTACCGGTAGCCGGTCGCCGCCGCGCGGCGGAAAGCGGCGGCAGTGTTCTCCAGTCCGTCGGCCGTGCCGCCGCGGTGCGCGAACGGTATGGGGGTGGGGTGGTCGAGATACGGATGCCGGGGCTGCGATACGCGAGTCACCTTCGAAGTATCGCTCGCTCCGGTGACGCCCCGGCGACCACCCGGCTTCCTTCGTCCGCAGCCGGGATGGCGAAAACGCGCAGGAAGAGGTGTGCGAGCGGGCCGATGGACAGGGCGTACGCCACGGTGCCGACGCCGACCGATCCGCCGAGGACGAATCCGGTGGCCACGACCGCGACCTCGATCGCGGTGCGGACCAGCCGGATCGAGCGGCCCGTCAGCCGGTGGAGGCCCGTCATCAGTCCGTCACGCGGGCCGGGGCCGAAGCGGGCGGAGATGTAGAGGCCTGTCGCCGCACCGTTGAGAACGATCCCGGCGACCATCACCGGGATCTGCACGGCGAGGCCGTGCACCTCCGGCACGAGCGCGAGCGTCCCGTCCATCGCGACGCCGATGACGAAGACGTTGGAGATCGTGCCGAGTCCCGGCTTCTGGCGGATCGGGATCCACAGGAGCAGAACGACGGCTCCGACGATGATCGAGACGACGCCGATGGTCAGTCCCGTCCGCTCGGCGAGGCCCTGGTGCAGCACACCCCACGGTTCGAGCCCGAGCCCGCCCCGCACGAGGAGGGCGGAGCTCACGCCGTACAGCACGAGGCCGAGATAGAGCTGCAGCAGCCGACGGAACAGCGTGGACAAGATTCTGCCCCCCAGTGGTGAGAGTGGACTGATGCGTGCCACTCTGTGGCTGGGAAAGAAGTGTCAACCATGGCCAATCCGAGGAAGGTGGACTGACTTTCATGGCGCAGTGGACTTCAGCGGTGGGAGCAGCGCAACTCGCTCGCCAGCTCAACGCGCAGCAGCCCCGCCCGGCAGGCCCCGGCACGCGCAGGCCGCCCGCCTACCGCGCGCTCGCCGACGGCATCCGGCTCCTCGTCCTCGAAGGCCGGGTGCCGGTCGCCGCACGGCTGCCCGCCGAGCGCGAGCTCGCGCTGTCCCTCGCCGTGAGCCGTACGACGGTGGCGGCGGCGTACGAGGCCCTGCGCGCGGAAGGGTTCCTCGAGTCCCGCAGGGGTGCGGGCAGCTGGACCGCCGTCCCCGCCGGGAACCCCGTGCCCGCGCGCGGTCTCGAGCCCCTCCCACCGGAATCGCTCGGCTCGATGATCGACCTCGGCTGCGCGGCCCTGCCGGCCCCCGAGCCGTGGCTGACCCGCAGTGTCCAGGGCGCGCTGGAGGAGCTGCCGCCGTACGCCCACACCCACGGCGACTACCCGGCGGGCCTGCCCGCCCTGCGGCAGATGCTCGCGGACCGCTACACCGAGCGCGGCATCCCGACGATGCCCGAGCAGATCATGGTCACCACGGGCGCGATGGGCGCCATGGACGCGATCTGCCATCTCTTCGCCGGGCGCGGTGAGCGCATCGCGGTCGAGTCCCCGTCGTACGCGAACATCCTGCAGCTCATGCGGGAGGCCGGGGCCCGGCTCGTTCCCGTGGCCATGGCCGAGGGGCTGGCGGGCTGGGACCTGCCGCGCTGGCGCCAGGTCCTGCGCGACGCGGCGCCCCGTCTCGCGTACGTCGTCGCCGACTTCCACAACCCCACCGGCGCGCTGGCCGACGAGGACCAGCGGCGGTCGCTCGTGGACGCCGCGCGGTCGGCGGGGACCGTGCTCGTCGTCGACGAGACGATGTCCGAGCTCTGCCTCGAACCGGACCTGGAGATGCCCCGGCCCGTCTGCTCCTTCGACGCGGCGGGTTCGACGGTCATCACGGTCGGCTCCGCGAGCAAGGCCTTCTGGGCGGGCATGCGTATCGGCTGGGTGCGGGCCGCCCCGGACGTCATCCGCTCCCTGGTCTCGGCCCGCGCCTACGCCGACCTCGGCACCCCGGTCCTCGAGCAGTTGGCGGTCAACTGGCTGATGAGCACCGGCGGCTGGGAGGAAGCGGTCGCGATCCGCCGGGCCCAGGCCCGCGAGAACCGCGACGCGCTGGTCGCGGCGGTCCGCCGGGAGCTGCCCGGCTGGGAGTTCGACGTCCCGGACGGCGGCCTCACCCTCTGGGTCCGCGCCGGCGGCCTGTCGGGCTCCCGCCTCGCGGAGGTGGGCGAACGCGTGGGCGTCCGGGTTCCTTCGGGCCCGCGCTTCGGGGTCGACGGCGCCTTCGAGGGCTACGTCCGGCTCCCCTTCACCGTCGGCGGCCCCGTCGCCGACGAGGCGGCGGGGCGGCTCGCGGCGGCGGCGCGGCTGGTGGAGACGGGGGCGACGACGGGCACGGAGGCGCCGAGGACGTTCGTGGCCTGACGGCCACCCCCGCGGTGCGGGCTGCCATGGCGGGCAGGCCGGAGCGCGTGCCGCGCCCGGGTTGCGAGGCCTGGCCGGAGTCGTGGGTGCGGGTTTTGGGGTCTGCGGACGTGACTCCCCGGGATCGGCGGCCAGGCCGCACGGTCGGTTGCCGGGCCTTGACTGCCCCGCATTGTGCCGTCGACCCCTGCGGGGCGGCCTTGCACGGCCCTCCTCGGCTCCGGGGTGGGTGGTGCCGCCCGGATTCCGGGTGCGTGTCCCCATGTGCCGGCCCGCGGTCGCCCGACGGCGGGCGACCCGACGCGGGGTACGCGCGGCGGGTCGGCCTCTGCATGCCGGACGCCGGGCACACCCACGACCGGCCCGCGGTCGCCCGACGGCGGGCGACCCACCGTGGGGAGGCCAGGGTCTCCTCGTCGCGCGGGTGGCCTGTGCGCACCCCCACCGGCACGGGGCCGATCAGCCCTCCGCCGGGACGGGGGTTCCGGTCGCGTGGGGGGCGGGGGCGGGGTCCGGAGCCGGCTCGGGGATCTCCTCGGCGGACGGGGCGGTGCGTTCAGGGAGGAGCGCGAGAACCGCGTGGCGGTGCGGCTCGCTCGTGGTC
Organism: Streptomyces sp. NPDC002133; assembly: GCF_040296405.1. NCBI lineage: Bacteria > Bacillati > Actinomycetota > Actinomycetes > Kitasatosporales > Streptomycetaceae > Streptomyces > Streptomyces sp. NPDC002133. Next base: position 358,914 of record NZ_JBEOXF010000003.1, read on the forward strand.
TCGTCATACGGGTCCGGGGTCGCCGGGACCTGGAGCCGCAGCACCGTGGCGGTGCCGAGGCGGGCGTATCCGCGGCCAGGCGGCACGTCGGAGGTCGGGGTCGTGTGCGGCGGCACGCCCAGCACCGCCTCGACCTGGTCGCGTGTGCAGGGGCCGAGAATCGCCCGGGCGCGGGTGTGGGACCGTACGGTCTCGGACAGGAACTCCAGGCTGTCGAACTGGTCGGCCACCACCACCGTCACCGACGCAGCCCGTCCGTGCCGCAACGGCACCTGCAGCAGCTGCTGCGGGTCGGTGCGCCCGTCCGCCGCCGCGAGGTGGCTGAAGACGCTGGGCCGGTCGACGAGAATCCACAGCGGCCGGCGCGTGTCCTCGGGCGCGGGATGCCCGGCCTGCCGGGCCCGGTTCGCCGCGATGAGCCGCCGCTCCGTCTCGTGCGCCGCCCACTCCAGGCTCGCCAGGGCCCCGGCGAGCCCGCACTCGACGGCCAGGACGCCCGTCCGCCCCGTCAGACACGCGTACTCGCCGGTCCCGCTGCCCTCCACGATCAGCACGTTGCCGTGGGACAGCGCCTGGAGGGCGATCGAGCGCAGCAGCGTGGTCGTACCGCTGCCGGGATGGCCGACGGCCAGCAGATGCGGCTCCGTCGACCTGGGCCCGGTGCGCCACACCACGGGCGCCGCGTCCTTGGTCTGGCCGCCGATGACGACCGGGACGGTCCGGTTCACGGCGGCGGGGTCGGTGAAGCCCAGCACCGTCTCCCCGGGACCCGTGACGAAGTGCTGGGCGGCGATCGCGGTCGGGAGTGCGGGCAGCACGGTCATCACGAGGTGGTTGCTCTCCTCGTCCCAGTCGAAGAGGTATTCGCGGCCACGCCCCGACTTCGCGTGCAGCAGCTGCTCGATCCGGGCGCGTGCCTCGGCCTCGCCGTCGGTGAAGTACGCCGGGTAACGTACCCGCAGCCGTTTCAGTCGGCCGGCGCCGTCGAACTCGTGGTCGCTGAACGTCTTCGCCCACTCCCCGCCGTGGGAGAACAGCGGACTCGGGTCCTCCGGTACGGAGAAGTACGGCACGAGCGCTTCGTAGAGTGCCTGCAGCCGTGCCGTCTCCGCCTCGTCGGGCCCGGTCCGCACCGGCGTACGCTCCCGCCCCATCCACCCCGCCACTCCCATCGCCGTGATCAGGCCGAGCAGTGGCCCGTAGGGGACGAGAGCGACCACCAGCACGCAGGCCGCCGCCAGGAAGAGCGTGGGGCCACGTCGTTCCTTCGGCGTGGCGGCCCATTTGCGCCGTCCGGCGGCGGCCAGCAGCCGCATTCCGCGGCTGATCGTGATGAGCGGCTGGAGGACGTCGGTGGCGTTGTCGGCGGCTGTCCGCGCGAGCTCTCGGCTGCGAGCGATCCGGTCGGTGCCGTTGCTCAGAATGCGAGGGAGTGGTCGCCGGGCCACGTGGTTCTCCTGCTCCTTGAGTTGTGGAAGGGGTGATGCGGGGGCGTCAGAACTTGATCCCGCCCAGCAGGCTGGCGAGGCTTGCGCCTCCTGCTGTGATGCTCGGGGCGATGGCCGTGCCCGCGAGGTAGAAGCCGAACAGGGCGCTGACCAGGGCGTGCGATGCCTTCAGCCCGTCCTTCTTGAAGAACAGGAAGACGATGATTCCCAGCAGCACGACGCCTGACATGGACAGGATCATGAGTTGTTCTCCTGGTTGAGGGGACAGTCACCATGAGTACTTCCAGCCTCACAGGAAGTGCCTATGCGATGAAAGGTGCAATCGGGTGAATATCAGGACTTTTCACCCGATGGGCTTACGCCGGATGGTTGCCCTGGGCGCATTGATCTTTGCCGTGGACGGACGCGGTCATGGCGCGCCACGGGCAGTACTCTGGCGGTTCACTCGTACGTGCCGCTCGACCGCCCTCGGCGCTCGTACCCAGCACCTCCAGCACCAGGTCAACGCAGCGGAAGGCAGTCCGTCCCATGAGTGAAACCCCGGACCCCGAGGTCATCGAGCTCGCGTCCAGGATCTTCGATCTGGCGCGCCAGGGCGACGCCGACGCACTCGCCGCCTACGTCGACGCCGGAGTCCCTGCGAACCTCACCAACGACAAGGGCGACTCGCTCGTCATGCTCGCCGCCTATCACGGCCACGCCCCCGCGGTGCGGGCACTCCTCGACCGCGGGGCCGACGCGGAGCGCGCCAACGACCGCGGCCAGACCCCGCTCGCCGGTGCCGTCTTCAAGGGCGAGGACGCGGTGATCCGCGTGCTCCTCGACGGCGGAGCCGATCCGGAGGCCGGAACTCCGTCCGCGGTGGATACCGCGCGGATGTTCGGGAAGACGGACCTCCTGGAGCTGTTCACCAAGCGGTGAACGGGCGTTGAACGCCAGGTGGGAGCTTCGCCGTAAATGTGGTCGCGGCGACGAAACGGCTGGGTCATCATGACGTCGGGCCCGCAGCGGGCCACCGACGAGAGGCAGAGGAAGATGGTCTACACCAAGCGGAAGACGACGGGCAGCCGATCATGTTGCTGCGCGGCCTAGGCGAACACACCCCCGGTTGCGTCGACAGCTTGATGTGAGGCACTTTCCATGTTCGAACCAGTCATAGCGCCGAGCGGCACCTTGCTCGGCCTGCTGCAGAGGGGCCGCGGCGACGGCACGCTCCACGCGCTCGCCGCGCCCCGCTCCGAAGCCCTCGCGGCCCTCAACCACTGCGTGCTGAGCGACCCCCGGCACGACTGGCAGGTGGAGAACCGCTCTCTCTACTACGCCCGCCTCTACCTGGACCTCCATGGCGGGCTCGACGAGATCGAGGCCCACCTCTTCGGGGCCGACGACCACATCGACGCGGACGAGACGAGGACCGGGCTCGCGCTCGCCGTCCTCGGCCACCTCGCCTCGTACGGACGCGACGACGCGCTCTTCCTGCTGAGGCGCTACGCAGCGGCAGGTTCCAACTGGGCCTGGGCACTCGACGAGCTCGCCCTGCGCGACGACGACAACGGCCTGCGCACGCTCGCCGGAGCGGTGCTGGCCCGATTCCCGGCCACCCCCGAGGGCGAGGCGGAACTGGCCACGGCCGTGCGGGACGCCTTCGAGCCCCGGCCGTGGCGGCTGTGGGCCGGCGATCCGCGGGAAGCGGTGGGGGCGCGGGTGCGCGCCGCCCGGGAACGAGGCTCCTTCGACCGGTGGCAGCGGCAGATGCGGCCCAGCGGGCCACGGCCCGGCTGGAGCGTGCAGGCCGTCTTCGAGTGGGCCCAGCAGGGGCACGAGCGCGGCAGCGTGCTGCATGTGCCGGCAGCCCGCTGTCTCACCGCCGTCGCAGGACCCGACGACCGAACCACGATCATCGAGGCGGCGCGCAGCGGGCCCGACGGCGCCAGGTGCGCCGCCCTGCACTACCTGGCCCAGTCACAGGACCCCGCCGTGCTGGACCTCATCGAGACCGCCGCCCTCGACGTGTCCCGCACGGTCGCCGATGCCGCCGTGTCCGCGTTCGAGCGGATGTGCAGCGAGGCCGCCGTCGACAGGGCCCGCGGCTGGGTCCACCGGCCCGACGCTCTCGGCGGCTCCGCCGCAGGGGTCCTTGCCTGCCGAGGCGGCACCCAGGACACCGATCTGGTCCTCGGAGCCCTGCGCGAGACCGTCCGTGCGGAGGGGCCCGACGCCCCTCTCCTGGGGACCCTCGTCGACGGCGCGGGCCGGCTCGGCATCGAAGGCGCGGCACCCGTGCTGCGCCACATCTACCGCGAGACCGCGTCCTCGCAGCTACGCGGCCGCACGGCACGTGCCCTCGCAGCGACCGACCCCTCCTTCGCCACCGGCTTCGCCGTCGAATGCCTGTGGGACTGCGAGGAGACCACGAGAGAAGTCGCCGCCCTCCACGCCGAAACCGGTGACGCGCGCGTCGCGGAGCGCCTGCGCCGCCTGGCCGCCGACCCGGCCGAGGAGGCCGAGGTCCAGACAGCGGTCCGCAGCCGCATCGGCATGGACACGCCTCCCCACTGAGCCGGCGCCGAGCCGCCTCCGTACCGAGCCGCCGCGGCGCCGAGCCGCCTCCGGGGGAAGCGTGGGCGCTGCGGCCCGGGCGGCGCTGCCCGGCGGGGCTCTGTCCCCTTGATCGCCACCGGGACGTGTGCCCGGAACCGCTGAGTGGACCCGGGTGTCGTTCCTCCATCGCCGGACGGGCTCTGCACGAGCCCTCCGCGGATGGGACGGGGCGACGACGAGGCGCGGGCGGAGGGCGCGGGCGCCGTGGCCAAAAACGCTGCCGGTCAGTGGCCGAAACGGGCACGGTAGGACATCGCGGGGCAGGTCCGGGCCTGAACAGCCGTTCAAGCGAGGGCGTGGGCCAAACGCTCATAGGACGTTCCCCGCACGGAAAGATCCACGTTGGCCGCACCACCCCCGGTGCGACGACAACACCCCTATGCGTGTCGTCATCGTCACCGAATCCTTTCCCCCAGACGTCAATGGTGTGGCGCACTGCGCCCTGCAGACCGCCCGGCACCTCGCCGACCGCGGTCATGATCCGCTCGTCATCGCCCCGGCCGTGGCCGGACACGGGAGCGACATCGAAGCGCCGTGCCCCGTGGTGCGGGTGCCGTCCCTGCCGCTGCCCGGCTATCCGCAGGTCCGCGTGGCGCTGCCCAGCCGACGGCTCGCCGCGGCACTCACCGCGCACCGGGCCGATGTCGTCCACCTCGCCAGCCCCTTCGTGCTCGGAGTGCGGGGGATGGGGGTGGCGGCGAGACTCGGGCTGCCCGCCGTCGCCGTCTACCAGACCGACCTCGCCGGCTACGCCCGTACGTACATGGGTGCCGGCGAATCCACGGCGTGGCGGCGCATCCGTACCGTGCACACCGCGGCCGACCGGACCCTGGCGCCGTCCAGCGCCGCCCTGCGCGACCTCGAGGAGCACGGCGTGCCCCGGGTGCGGCTCTGGCCGCGCGGCGTGGACACCGCGCGGTTCCGGCCCGAGCTCCGGGACGAGGCACTGCGGCGCGAACTCGCCCCGAACGGCGAGACGATAGTCGGCTACGTCGGCCGCCTCGCCCCCGAGAAGTGCGTCGAACTGCTCGCCGGTGCCTGCGGGCTGCCGGGAGTCAAGGTCGTGGTCGTCGGCGACGGGCCGAGCGAAGCGTCCCTGCGTGACGCGCTGCCCGGTGCCGTGTTCCTGGGCCGTCGCACCGGCGACGACCTCGCGCGGATCTTCGCCTCGTTCGACGTGTTCGCGCACACGGGTCCGTACGAGACCTTCTGCCAGACCGTGCAGGAGGCCATGGCCAGCGGCGTGCCGGTGATCGCCCCGGCGGCCGGCGGGCCGCTGGACCTTGTCGACCACGGCCGTACGGGACTTCTCGTCCCGCCCCGCGACACCGCGGCGGTCACGCAGGCGGTGGCGGCACTGGTCGCCGACCCCACGCGCCGGGAGGCGTACGGGCGCGCCGGGCGCGACACGGTCGAGGGCCGCACTTGGGCGGCGGTCGGAGACCAGCTCCTCGGGCACTATGCCGAGGTACTGCGGGAGCGGACGGCGGTAGCGGCATGAGGAGCACGAACGGGCTGCGCATCGTGCGCCTCGCGAACTTCGTGACACCCGCGTCGGGCGGGCTGCGGACCGCGCTGCGCGAGCTGGGCCGCGGCTATCTCGCGGCCGGACACGAGCCGGTCCTGGTCATGCCCGGTGACACGGAGACCGACACGATGACCCCCCAGGGGCGGGTCATCATCCTCCCCGGCCCGGTGCTTCCCGGCACCGGCGGCTACCGCGTACTCGCCGGCCGGTCCCGGCTCAGCCGGCTCCTGGACGAGCTCGAGCCCGACCGGCTGGAGGTGTCCGACCGGACCACGCTGCGGTGGACGGGGGAATGGGCGCGGCGTCGCAGGGTCCCCTCGGTGATGGTCTCCCACGAGACGGCGGACGGAGTGCTGCGTACGTGGGGCGTCCCGGGGGCGTTCGCCGAGCGCACCGCTGACCGGCTCAACCGGCGCAGCGCCTGGTCGTACTCGCGGATCGTGTGCACCACGGAGTGGGCCGAGCGGGAGTTCATCCGGATAGGCGCCGGCAACGTGGTCCGCGCGCCGCTGGGCGTGGAGCTGGAGCGGTGCCGTCCGGGACGGCGCAGCACGGTGCTGCGGGCCCGTTACGCCGAGGGCGCCGAGGTGCTGCTGCTGATGTGCTCCCGGCTCTCGGTGGAGAAGCGGCCCGGCATGGCGCTCGACGCCCTCGCCACGCTGCGTGCCCGCGGTGTGCGCGCGGCGCTGGTCGTCGCAGGTGAGGGCCCGCTGCGGAGCGGGCTGACCCGGCGTGCCCACGACGCGCGGCTGCCGGTCCACTTCCTGGGGCACGTCGCCGACCGCGAGGCCCTCGCGGATCTGCAGGCGGCGGCGGACATCTGCCTGGCGCCGGGGCCGGCCGAGACCTTCGGGCTGTCCGCCCTGGAGGCCCTGGCCAGCGGCACCCCGGTCGTCGCCAGCGCATCGTCCGCCCTCCCCGAGGTCATCGGCGACGCGGGCATCGCGGCCCGCGACACACCGGAGGCCTTCGCGGACGCGGTACGGGAACTCCTTTCGCGCCCCGAACATGCCCGCCGCGAGGCCGCCCGTGCCCGCGCGGAACTCTTCGGCTGGGACCGCGCGGTCGCCGCCTTCCTCTCCGCCCACGACGCGCCCACCCGCGTACCCGGCCACCCGGAGGTCGCAGCATGACCACGGACCTGAGCCCGCCGGTCCCTGTGCCCGGGACGGTCCCTGTGCCCGGGGCGGTGGCCGAACCGGTGGTCGGCCCCGCGCCCGAGGCCGCCTTGCCGCCCACCTCCCTGGACGACCTGGTGCGGACCGCGGCCCGTGGCCGGGCGGTCGCGCCGGTCGGCCCGGCGGGCTCCACCGGCCCGTCGAGCGCCGGCGCGGCCTCCGGTACGGCGGGTGCACCGACCGCGGCCGGGCTCACCGGGCCCGGAGCCCTGACCGAGGTCCCGGCCACCGCCCCCGCGGTGCCGACGCCCGGCCCGGTGCCGCTTACGGCCCTGCCCTCGCGGAGAGCCGAGGACTCGAGTCCCGGAGCGCACGGCGGCACGGCGGCCGGCCTCGCCGGGACCGAGACGGGGACCGGGACCGGGACCGAGACGGGGACCGGACGCGGACCCGCGCCCGCCACCGCACCCCGACGCTTCGCCGCCCTCGGTGACTCCCTCACCGAGGGCGTCGGTGACCGGGTCGACGGCACGTGGCGCGGCTGGGCCGCGCTGCTCGCGCAGGGCCTGGGCGAGCCCGAGAGGCCCGCGGAGTTCCGGAACTTCGCCGTGAGCGGGGCGCTCACGCGCGACGTGCACGAGACCCAGACGCCCGAAGTCCTCGCGTACGCACCCGAAGTCGCCTCCGTCGTCGTCGGCGTGAACGACACACTCCGGCACACCTTCGACATCCACGACCTCGCCTTCCGGCTCGACAAGGTCTGCGCCGCGCTCAGCGAACAGGGCACCACGATCCTCACGGCCTGTCTGCCCGACCCGGGTGCGATGCTCGCGCTGCCCGCACCGCTCGCCCGCCCCCTCGCCCGCCGGCAGCGGGCCGTCAACGCCGTCGTCCACGCGCTCTCCGAGCGCTACGGGGCCGTCCACCTGCACATCGCCGACGCGACCTGGGTCGAGGACCGCACCATGTGGAGCGCGGACCGGCTCCACCCCGGCGAGCGCGGACACCGCATGATCGCCCGTCGCTTCCACGAACTGCTCGCCGCTGAGGGCCTCGCCCTCGGAACGCCACCCGGCGCCGAACCCGAGCAGCCCGCGCCGAGCCGTGTCGCCAAGGCGCTGTGGCTGGCCACCGCCGGCACCGCCTGGGTGGCGCGCAGATGCACCGACCTCCTGCCCCAGCTGGTGGGTCTCGCCGCCGCCGAGGTACGCCACTGGTCCCGAGGCACCAGCGCACGCCTCGACCACCTCGCCGAAAACTCCCTCTCCGCCGCGCTCGCCTCACTGTCCCTCGACGCTCCCCTTGCCAGAATGGGGGAATGAGCGGGCGCTGGGAATTCTGGATCGACCGTGGCGGGACGTTCACCGACATCGTCGGGCGACGACCCGACGGACATCTCGTCACCCGCAAACTGCTCTCCCACAACCCCGAGCACTACCGCGACGCGGCCGTGGCCGGCATCAGACTGCTCCTCGGGCTCGGGCCCGAGGACACCGTGCCTGCGGACCGTATCGCCGTCGTCAAAATGGGCACGACCGTCGCCACCAACGCGCTCCTGGAGCGGCGCGGCGAGCCGACCGTCCTCGTCATCACCCAGGGCTTCCGGGACGCGCTGCGCATCGCGTACCAGAACCGCCCCCGCCTCTTCGACCGCCGCATCGTCCTCCCCGAGGCCGTGTACGACCGGGTCGTCGAAGTCCCCGAGCGCGTCGACGCCCACGGCGAGATCGTCCGGCCCCTCGCACTGGACACGGTCACCCGGCAGCTCGAAGCCGCCCGCCGCGACGGCTTCTCCGGCGTCGCCGTCGTCCTGATGCACGGCTACCGCCAACCCGCCCACGAGTCGGCCGTCGCCGCCGCAGCCCGCGACCTCGGCTTCACCCAGGTCAGCTGCTCCCACGAGGTCAGCCCGCTCATCAAGCTCGTACCGCGCGGGGACACCACCGTCGTGGACGCGTACCTCTCGCCGATCCTGCGGCGCTACGTCGACGAGGTGGCCGAGGAACTCCGCTCCATCCGTCTGATGTTCATGCAGTCCAACGGCGGTCTCCGGGAAGCCGCCCACTTCCGGGGCAAGGACGCCGTCCTGTCCGGTCCGGCCGGCGGAGTCGTCGGCATGGCCCGCACCTCCGAACAGGCGGGGTTCGACCGCGTCATCGGCTTCGACATGGGCGGCACGTCCACCGATGTGTCGCACTACGCGGGCGAGTTCGAGCGCGAGCTCGGCACACAGGTCGCCGGTGTACGGATGCGTGCGCCGATGATGAACATCCACACCGTCGCGGCCGGCGGCGGCTCGATCCTCCACTTCGACGGCCAGCGCTACCGCGTAGGACCCGACTCGGCAGGCGCCGTGCCCGGCCCCGCCTGCTACCGGCGCGGCGGCCCGCTCACCGTCACCGACGCCAATGTGATGCTCGGCCGCGTCCAGCCCGACCACTTTCCCGCCGTCTTCGGGCCCGACGGCGACCAGCCGCTCGACGCCGATGTCGTGAGGGAACGCTTCACGGAGCTCGCCGAGGAGATCCGGAAGGCCACCGGCACCGAACGCAGCCCCGAGGAAGTCGCCGCCGGCTTCCTGGAGATCGCCGTCCTCAACATGGCGAACGCCGTCAAGAAGATCTCCGTCCAGCGCGGCCACGACGTCACCCGCTACGCCCTGACCAGCTTCGGTGGCGCCGGCGGCCAGCACGCCTGCGCCGTGGCCGACGCCCTCGGTATCGACACCGTCGTCGCGCCGCCGCTCGCCGGGGTCCTCTCCGCCTACGGCATCGGGCTCGCCGACGCCACCGCCATGCGCGAGCAGTCGGTCGAGGCAGAGTTGAGCGACAGCACCCTGCACCGCGTTCAGGACGTGTGCGGCGAACTGGCCGAACGCACCCGCGCGGAGCTCCGCGCCGACGCCGTCCCCGACGACGCGATCACCACCCGGGCGCGCGTGCTCATCCGCTACGCCGGAACGGACACGGCACTGCCCGTGCCACTGGGCACGCTCGACGGGATGCGGCAGGAATTCGAGTCCGTGCACCGGGCGCGGTACGCGTTCACGATGGACAAGCCGCTGGTCGTGGAGGCGGTGTCGGTCGAGGCGGTGGGGGCGGCGGGACCGCACGGGTCGGTCGTCGTCGAGGAGGCGGCTGAGGGCGTCGGGGCCCGGGTGCGGGCGACCGTGCCCATGTTCGTGGACGGAGGCCGAACGGACACACCGCTCTACCGGCGGGAGGACCTGTCCCCGGGCGACTCCGTCGAAGGCCCGGCGATCGTCGCCGAGGCCGACGCGACGACCGTCGTCGACCCGGGCTGGCGGGCGGCCGTGGGAGAGGGCGGGCATCTGCTGCTCACACGCGTACGGCCACGGCCCGGGCGTGCCGCCGCCGGTACGGACGTCGACCCCGTCCTGCTCGAGGTCTTCAACAACCTCTTCATGGCCATCGCCGAGCAGATGGGCGTACGCCTCGAGAACACCGCCCACTCCGTCAACATCAAGGAGCGGCTCGACTTCTCCTGTGCCCTCTTCGACGCCGAGGGCAATCTCATCGCCAACGCACCTCACATCCCCGTGCATCTGGGCTCGATGGGGGAGTCCATCAAGGAGGTGCTGCGGCGCAACGCCGGCGATCTGCGGCCGGGCGATGTGTACGCCATCAACGACCCGTACCACGGCGGTACGCATCTGCCCGATGTGACCGTCGTGACACCCGTCTTCGACGCGGACGGGACCGAACTGCGGTTCCTGGTGGCCTCGCGCGGCCATCACGCCGAGATCGGCGGTATCACCCCCGGCTCCATGCCCGCCTTCAGCCGGACGATCCACGAGGAAGGCGTCCTCTTCGACAACTGGCTGCTCGTCCGGGACGGCCGGCTGCGCGAGGCCGAGACGAGGGACCTCCTCACGGGCGCTCCCCACCCGTCCCGGGATCCCGACACCAATCTCGCCGACCTGCGCGCTCAGATCGCCGCCAATGAGAAGGGCATCAGCGAACTGGCCCGCATGGTGGACGAGTTCGGTCTCGACGTCGTCCAGGCCTATATGCGCCACGTACGGAACAACGCCGAGGAGTCCGTACGCCGCATCCTCGCCGACCTGAGCGACGGCTCGTACCGCTACGAGACCGACGGTGGCGCGAGCATCGAGGTCGCGCTCAGCGTGGACAGGGAGGCCAGGAGCGCGGTTCTCGACTTCACCGGTACGTCCCCGCAGCAGCCCGGCAACTTCAACGCCCCCAAGTCGGTGGTGATGGCAGCCGTCCTGTACGTCTTCCGGACGCTCGTCGCCGACGACATCCCCCTGAACAGCGGCTGCCTGGAACCGCTGGAGGTGCGCGTACCCGAGGGGTCGATGCTCGCGCCGACGTACCCGGCCGCGACCGTGGCCGGCAATGTGGAGACCTCGCAGGCCGTCACCGGCGCGCTCTATGCGGCGCTCGGCGTCCAGGCCGAGGGCTCCGGCACGATGAACAACGTCACCTTCGGCAACGACCGGGTGCAGTACTACGAGACCGTGGCGAGCGGCTCAGGCGCGGGCGACGGCTTCGACGGGGCCGATGCCGTACAGACCCATATGACCAACTCGCGGCTGACCGACCCCGAGGTGCTGGAGTGGCGCTACCCGGTGCGGGTGGACGCCTTTTCGGTACGCGACGGCAGCGGGGGTGCGGGCACCTGGCGCGGTGGGAACGGCGTGGTGCGGCGGATCCGCTTCCTGGAGCCGATGACCGTGGCCCTGCTCACCGGCCACCGTCGCGTGCGCCCGTACGGGATGGCCGGCGGCGAGCCGGGCGCACTGGGCGCGAACGCCGTGGAGCGGGCGGACGGCACCGTCGAGGACCTCCGGGGTGTCGACTCGGTGGAGGTCCGGTCCGGTGACGTCCTGGTCGTACGGACCCCGGGCGGCGGCGGCTACGGGCAGCCGGAGGCCTGACCGGCCCGGGGACAGTGCGCAGTTCCAGTCCGTCCGGGGAGCCGGAGGCCTGCCCCGGACAGCGCCCGGGTCCGCCCCGGACGGCGTTCGAGACGGACGCCCGAGGCGCCGTGACGTGGCCGGCGCGCTGCTCAGCCGCGCCGGGCGCTTGCCGCACCGGGCCCGCCCACCGGCACGAACCGCACCGGCGTCCCCGGCACCGCCTGCGCCGCCGCCGCGAGATCCGCCTCCCGGACGACCGCGACCACCGGATATCCGCCCGTCGTCGGGTGATCGGCGAGGAACACCACGGGCAGTCCGTCCGGCGGGACCTGCACCGCGCCCAGGACCGTCCCCTCGCTGGGCAGCTCTGCCAGGACGGCCCGCTCCAGGGGTGTGCCGTCGGTGCGCAGACCGATGCGGTTGCTCGCCGCCGACACCCGGTGGTCACCGCTGACGAACGTCCGCAGCGCCGACTCCGTGAACCAGTCGTCGCGCGGCCCGAACCGCACCCGCAGGACCAGCTCCGACGGCGGGCCCGGCCAGGGCGGCGGGATGTCCACCCGCCCGGGCGGCCCGGCGGGCACACCCAGCGGCACGACCGTGCCGTCGACCAGCGGCGCAGGCCCCAGCCCGGAGAGCAGATCCGTCGAGCGGCTGCCGAGCACCGGCTCGGCCGCCACACCCCCCGCGAACGCCACATAGCTCCGGACACCGCGCACCGCCGCGCCCACCTCCAGCAGCGCCCCCGCCGCGACCCGCACCGGTGCCCCCCAGGCCATCGCACGGCCGTCGACGCGCACCGCACACGGCGCCCCACCAACGGCCACGGTCACCGCACAGCGCGGCCGCACCGCGCACCCGGTGAACGTGGTCTCCAGCACCGCCGCCCGCTCCGGATTGCCGACGAGCCGGTTGACCAGCCGCAACGCACCCGGGTCCAGTGCTCCGGATCGCGGCACCCCGAGGTGCGCGTGCCCTGGCCGGCCCAGGTCCTGGACGCTGGTCAGCGCGCCGGCCCGTACGACCGCGAGGGCCCGGTCGGTCATCCACGCTCTCCCGCATCGGGCGTGGAGGCCTCGGGCACGAACGCATCGGGCGTGGAGGCCTCGGGCACGAACGCATCGGGCGTGGAGGCCTCGGGCACGAACGCAACGGGCACGAAGCGCACCCGGGCACCCGGGGACAGCAGGGCGGCGGGATCGCGCGCCGGATCCCACAGGATCACGTCCGTCGTCCCGATGAGCTGCCAGCCGCCGGGGGAGGAGCGGGGGTACACGCCCGTGTACGGCCCCGCCAGCCCGACCGAGCCCGCCGGCACGGACGTCCGGGGCGTGGCCCTGCGCGGGACCGCGAACTGCTGGCCGAGCCCGGTCAGATACCCGAAACCGGGTGCGAACCCGCAGAAGGCGACGCGGAATTCGGCCCCCGAGTGGATCCCCGCGATCTCGTCCACCCCGACTCCCCAGAGCGCCGCGACCTCCGTCAGATCGGGACCGTCGTACCGCACGGGTATCTCGATCACCCTTCCCGTGTCCGCTGCGCGTGGCGGTATGTCCCAGCAGGGCAGCTCGGCGGCCAGCCGCCCCGGCTCCTCCATCCCGTCGAGCAGGACCGTGCGGGCGGCGGGCACGATCTCCCGGACCTGGGTCAGCGAACCTGCGGCGCGGCGCCGCAGCAGCTCGGCGTGGAGCGACTCCACCTGCTCGCCGCTGTCCAGCTCCACGAGGAGTGCCCGTTCACCGACGGGCAGAAGCCTCATACGAAAGCCTCCACACGGACCCCGGACGCCTCCAACTGCGCCCGGACCCTGCGCGCCAGACCGACCGCTCCCGGGGTGTCGCCGTGCAGACAGAGCGAGCGGGCACGGACGCCGACCGCCTGGCCGCAGAGCGAGGTGACGACCCCGAACCTGGCCATCGACACCGACCGTTCCACCACTGTCCCGGGGTCCGTGACGACGGCACCCTCCTGCCCCCGTGGCACGAGGGTGCCGTCCACCGTGTAGGCCCGGTCCACGAACGCCTCGGTGACGACCGGGAGTCCGGCCTTCTCCGCCATCGTGTGCAGCCGGGAACCGGGCAGCCCCAGCACCGGCAGCCGCTCGCCGGTGAGCATGACGCCCTCGACGACGGCCTCCGCCTGCTCCTCGTCGCGGACGACGCGGTTGTAGAGCGCCCCGTGCGGCTTGACGTACGAGACGCGCGTACCCGCTGCCCGTGCGAACACCTCCAGCGCACCTATCTGGTAGGCGACCTCGGCGGCCAGCTCGTCGGCCGGGACGTCCATGGAGCGACGGCCGAAGCCGGCCAGATCGCGGTACGAGACCTGGGCACCGATCCGCACCTTGCGCTCGGCCGCCATGTCGCAGACCCGCCGCATGGTCGCCGCGTCCCCGGCGTGGAAGCCACAGGCCACATTGGCGCTGGTGACGACGGACAGCAGTTGCTCGTCGTCGGTCAGCCGCCAGCGGCCGAAGCCCTCGCCGAGATCGGCGTTCAGGTCGATCGAAGCCCAGGTCATGGTGGATGGTCCTTTCACAGGGGCGACCGGGTCACACAAGCTCGCGGCCACGCGTCTCCGGCAGCCCGAGCAGCGCCACAAGGGCGAGGCCGTAGCCGACGGCGCCGAAGACCAGCGCGCCGCCGACGCCCCAGCACCAGCTTGTAGACGACGACGGCGAGTGCCCAGCCCGCGGCCCACGCGCTCTGGATCGCGCCGAGAGTGCGGCCGCGGTGCCTGGCCGTTGCGTACTCGGCGACCAGGATCGCGCCGACCGCCCACTCCCCGCCGAAGCCGAGGCCCTGGAGAGCGCGGAAGACCAGCAGGGTCTCGTAGTTGGGCGCGAAGCCGCACAGGACGGTGAACAGCGCGTATGTGATCACCGTGATCAGCAGCGCCCGGACGCGGCCGATGCGGTCCGCGAGTATGCCGGCGAGCGCGCCGCCGACGGCCGAGACGACGAGGGTGACCGTCGTCAGGAGTCCGGTCTGACCGCTGTCGAGACTGAAGAACGCGGCGATCGCCACCATGCTGAGCGGCAGCGTGAAGAAGTCGTAGGAGTCCAGGGCGTATCCACCGAACGCGCCGGCGAAGGCGCGGCGGCCGCGCGGGCCGAGGGCGCGAAGAAAGGCGAACGCGGGGGTGTCCTCGGGCAGTTCGCCCTGCTTCGACGGTGTCTGGGTCGTGCTCATCTGCACCTCGCAGGAGGGGAGGGGTGCTGCTGAGACAGGCGGAAGGCATGCCGCGGTCATGCGGAACGTGATGCGGAAGGTCGTGGAGAAGGCGTGCGGCAGTCGTGCGCCGGTCACGCGGCACGCGTGCCGTGCTGTGACGCCGACCACACGTAGAGTAGAGGATCGTTGAACGATCCGACAAGAGTCATGTTGTCTCGTTCCTGCTTCTACGATTGAATCCGGACGGCGCCGGTGGGGCGGCGGCCATGGAGACCGAATAGAGGGCGCTGTGGGGACGACGGGCTCCGAGCTGGGCCAACTGGCGGACGACCGCCTGCTGCTGGGCCGCACGAGCACGGCCGAACGGGTCGCGGACATCCTGCGGACCCGGATCGCCGAGGGTTTCTTCCCGCCGGGCGCCCGGCTCTCGGAGGACAGCATCGGCAATGCGCTGGGGGTCTCGCGCAACACGCTGCGCGAGGCGTTCCGCCTGCTCACCCACGAGCGGCTGCTGGTCCATCAGCTCAACCGCGGCGTGTTCGTCCGGGTCCTGACCGTCGAGGACGTCGAGGACATCTACCGCACCCGCCGGCTGGTCGAATGCGCTGTCGTCAGCGGCCTCGGCAAGCCGCCGTTCGCGCTCGAGGGACTCCGCGACGCCGTCATCGGCGGAGAGCAGGCGGCGCGCGAGGAGAACTGGAAGGGTGTCTCCACCGCCAACATCCATTTCCACCGGGAACTCGTCGCGCTCGCACACAGCGTCCGCACCGACGAGCTGATGCGCGGCGTCCTCGCCGAACTCCGCCTCGCCTTCCACGTCGTGGACGATCCCCGCAGACTCCACGAGCCCTATCTCGTGCGAAACCGGGAGATTCTGGAAGCGCTCAAGGCGGGAGAGCGGGACAGGGCGGCGGGGCTGCTCGCCGAGTACCTGGACGACTCGCGCAACGGCCTCGTGCAGGTGTACGCGGCGCTCGTGCGGGACGGGGACGCGGCGGAACGCTGAGACAGGGCGCAGCCGCGGTGTGCGGTCGGTGCCGCGGCGGGACGCGGGGTTTCTGCGCCGTTTCGACCGTTGTCAGTGCGAGGACCTAGTCTGTGCACCGTGACTTCGCCTGCCTCGACGGAATCCGTTCCGCCCCAGCTCAGCGCGGGGCCGCGCCCCGCTCAGGGTCCGGCCGCCGACGAAGGGCTGGCGCGGCGGCTCCGTGCGCTCGCGTGCACCGCGCCGCTGCACGATCTCGACACCCGCAAGGCGAATCTGGCCGGGGAGTACTCGATCTACGCGATGGCCGAAGTCGCCCTCGCCGCCATCGATCTCGTCACGCTCAACATGGACTTCGACACCGGAGCCGACCACGAGCAGATAGTGGCGAGGCTGCTCCCGCGCATCGCGGCGCAGGCCCCGCGACGACCGGTCGCGGAGCATGAGCGCGTCGCCCGCTGGGTGCTCGAGAACCTGATCAACGTGGGCAGCGTCGACCGCGGCTTCCGTGCGGTTTACGGCACTTTCGGGCCCGACGGGGTGTATGTCCGGCGGGACTACGACTTCAAGCTCATCGAGGAAGTGCCGGGTTACGGCGGCAGCGTCTATCTCCGTACGACGGACGAAGCGGTCAACGTCCTCGTCGGCGCCCTCGACACGGACGTCACCAGCGCACAGATCGCGGCCGAGGTGAAGCTGGAGGTCCTGATCAGCCGCGGCCGGCTCGCCGATGCCCAGCTCGCCGCCGAGCAGGCCCGCTATCGGACCGTGCAGTACGCGGAGACACTCCGCAGGACCCTCGAAGCCACCCGGCGCAACGTCCGCGCCGTCGACTGGCTCGACGCCGTGCCCGACATGATCGCCGAGGCGCTCGACCACGTCGCCGACCGCTACCGCCACGAGAACGCGATCCTGACGAACATCCGCAAGGCGCGCGACGAGGCCGAGGACCCCGAGCACAAGCGGCGGGCCGCCGAGCTCGTCGACATAGTCAAGGACTGCATCCGCCGCCACACGCAGCTCCAGTCGCGCCTCCTGGAAGCGGGCCCCCTCTTCCGCGCCGAGCAGGACCGGCAGGCCTTCGCCGCGCCCGCCCCCCGCTCCGGGATCGACCTGTACGGGCACCTCGTAGCCCCCCTGCTGCCGCTTCCCGTCGGGCAGGCCATCCGGGTCACGGACGCCTTCTTCGCACGCGGCACCGGACTGCGCGCCCCCGCGGCCGTGCGCGTCGGCGACCTCGTCGACATGCTGCTGACCCCGCCGGTCGAGCGCGAGCACCTGGGCGCCGAAATGCCCGAGCCCGACCTGATCGCCACCCCCGACGACAGCCGCTTCAGCGAGGAGCAGCTCGCGAGCGCGAGCGAGCTGCTCGACCTCGAGCACGACGCGCCCCGCCGTCTTTCGGGCCTGCTGGCCGAGGCCCGCCGCCGCGACCCGGACCTCCCCTATCTGGTCGCCCTCCTCGCCGTCCACGCGGCGAGCCCCCCGGTCGGCACGGCCTACCGGCAGGGCGAACAGCGCCTGCTCTTCGCCGTCGACGACGGCACCGAGCTGGACGACCCCGAATTCGGCGGCGCGGACCTGATCGTCGGCACGGCCCTGCTGGACGCGGCGGGCATGGCGGCGGACCGGACGGAGGCGGCGTGAGCGCGCGCCCGGTCCCCGGCGACGCCGGCGACCGCAGTGTGCCGACGCTCCCCCACACATGGCGGTTCCCACTCGCCGCCGTGGCCACCGGGCGGCCCAGAGCGTGGTCGGCTGCCCGAGGGACGGTCCCACGGAGCCCATCCGGCCGACGGTCGAAGCCGGCCTGCGGCACCCTGCCGGCACAGCCCTCCGTCCCCGCGACCGCGACCGCAGGCACGCGACCCCGCCGCGTCACGGTGCCCACCCACGCACCCGTACCCGTACTCGTACCCGCAGAGAACCACCGCAAGGAGCCGCAGCCGTGAGCGACCAGCACGCAGAGCACGCCGGGGCGTGGAGCGAGCCGGGCGCGCCGCAGGGGCCGCCGGCCGGGCCGATGTCCGCGTCCGCCGGTGTCACGCCCGCGGACGCCGCCGACGCCGCACGGCTCGTCTCCTTCGGGCTGCAGCCCAAGCTGCTCCCCGCGAGGGACGCCGAGTACGCCGACCTGCTCCGGCGGTACCGGGAGGAGCCCGTCTTCGCGCGGCTCGCCGACGCCGTGGCCACCGGACTCGGACTCGTCGTCCTCGAAGTCTCCCCGCGCGCGGGCATGGCCGTGACCGCCGGCGAGGACTCGGTCTTCGCCGTACGCATGGGCGACTACGCGCGCCGCGCCTCCGCCGACTCCGCCGACCGGTTCCTGCACGGCCTCGCTCATCTCGCCGTCGCCGCCATGGCGTTCCCGCGCCCCGAGGACCTCGCCGACGACGGCTACATCGGCCGGATCACGGTCAACGGAGTCGACGCCTTCGTACGCCAGGCCTGCCGCCGCCTGGAGGAGCGCGCCGAGGAACAGGGCGAGAACACCGACCCTGCCTCGGACGCCCCCGGACTCGAGGCCGCCTGGCGGATCTATGCGCGCCGCAGCGCCACGGGCGCGACGAAGGACGCCCGAAGGCTCGCCGGCTCCACCACCGGCATCGTCGGCAAGGCCGTCGCCTTCCTCACCGACTCCGGGTTCCTGCAGCGCACAGGCGACGACGCCGGAGGCGCCTATCGCACCACCGCCCGCTACCAGCTGCAGGTCCGCGACATGGCGGGCAGTGCCGCCATGGCCGAGCTCCTGGAGCTCGGCGTCGTCCCCGTCACCGACGGCACCGCCACGCTCGTGCCCGCGCCCGACGCCGACGACCTGGAGCTGGCCGCCGACGCCGGCCTTCCCTTCCACGCCTGACCTGCTGAATCCCGCCGAGAACGACGAGAGTCCGCCGCCATGTACGAGCTGTCCCGGGTCCGCCTCTACTCCATCGGGCCTGCCGGTGCGCGCTACGCCGACACCGTGCTGGACCTGCGCGGAGTCGGCGAGCCCGTGCCCCACCCGGCCCCCATGCAGGCCGAGTTCTTCGAGGAGGAGCCGGTCGGTCCGCCGCGCCGCCCCGCTCCCGCGGGCGTGCTCTTCCTGGAGAACGGCGGCGGCAAGTCCGTCCTGCTCAAGCTGATCTTCTCGGTGATGCTGCCCGGTCACCGCAACACGCTGGGCGGCGCCAGCTCCGGTGTCCTGCGCAAGTTCCTCCTCGCCGACGACTGCGGCCACGTCGCGCTGGAGTGGCAGCACACCCTCACCGGTGAGCTCGTCGTCGTCGGAAAGGTCAGCGAGTGGCGCGGCCGGCAGGTCTCCAGCGACCCCCGGAAGTTCGCCGAGGCCTGGTACTCCTTCCGGCCGGGGCCGGGCCTGAGCCTCGACTCGCTGCCGGTCGCCGAGTCCACCGTCGTACGCCCGCCCGTCGAGGGCGCGTCCGGTGCGCAGGGCCGCCGCCGCACCATGAAGGGTTTCCGGGACGCGATCACCGAGGCGGGCAAGGCGTACCCGCATCTCGAGGTGTACTGGGAGGAGATCCACGACCGCTGGAACGAGCACCTCGGCGACCTGGGACTCGACCCCGAACTCTTCCGCTACCAGCGCGAGATGAACGCCGACGAGGGTGAGGCCGCGGGCCTCTTCGCCGTCAAGAAGGACTCCGACTTCACCGATCTGCTCCTGCGCGCCGTCACCGACACCCGGGACACGGACGGTCTCGCCGACCTCGTCGGCGGCTTCGGCAACAAGCTGGGCCGCCGCGCCGAGCTCACCGCGGAGCGGGACTTCACCGCGGGCTCCGTGGACCTGCTCGGCCGCATCGTGGAAGCGGCCGAGGCACGGGCGCGGGCGCGCGACATCCACGCGGGCGCCGAGCGCCGCACGCGCACGCTCGCCCGCAGGCTGTCCGCCCGCGGGGGCGAGGAGCGTCGCCGCACCGCGGATCTCGCGCAACAGGTGACCGCCGCGGCCCACACCGTGACCGAGGCCGAACAGGCCCGCAGCCGCAGCTCGCGCATCGCAGCCGAACTCGCCTACCGGCACGCATCGCTGGCGCTCACCGTCGCCGAGAAGGGCGCGGCGGCGCAGCGCCGCGAGCTGAGCGACGCGCGCACCCTGCACGCCGCATGGCAGGCCGCCGAGGCGGTGCTCCGGCACCGTGCGGCCGCCGACCGTGCGGCGCGCGTCGCCGCCGCCATCCGGGAGGCCGAGCGGGACGCCGCGCCCGCGCTCGCGGCCCGCGCGAAGGCAGCGGCCGACCTGGTGCGGGCGCTGCACTCCGCCGCCGAGGGCGGCGAGCGCGTCGCCAACGAGGAGGAGGAGCGCTCCGCCGCGCTCCAGGAGGCCGGCGAATCCGCCCACCGCGACGCCACCGCCGCCGCGACCGAGGCCCAGCGCGCGCGGAGCGAGGCCGGACATCTGCGTCAGCGCCTCGCGGAGGTCGAACAGGAGACCGCGGAGGCCGTCCGTGCGGGCTGGCTCGACGACACCGCGCCCGACGCCGACCCGGCGCGCGCCGCGCTTGCGGCGAGCGACGCGGAGAAGACCGCGGTCGCCGCCTGGGACACAGCCCGCGACGCGGCCCGCACGGCCGCGGACCGCGCCCGCGAGTCGGCTGCCACGGAGACCCGTGCCGAACTGTCCGCGGCCCGCGCCGCGGACGCCGCCCGGGCCGCGGACCACGCCTACGAGGCGGAGCGCCGGGCCGCAGCCTCCATCGCCGAGTCGGATCGGCTCGCGGAACTGCTGAGCCTTCCCTCGGTTCCGGCTCCCGGCGCGCCGGCCGTCCCGGGGCCGCGCCGCGGCACCGCGTCCCCGGCGACCTCCGCCCGGCGCGGTGCCGCACACGTCTCGGTACCGGGCCCCGCGACCGCCGGCGACACGGCCCCGACGGACGTTGCCGGCTCCGCCCGGTCCGAGGACTCTCCGGCTGGTACGGGTCCCTTCCGCCCGGGCGAGGCGGGTGGTTCGGGTACGGCAGGTGCGGGCGGTGCCGCCTCGGCCGCGGACGCTGCTGCCGGTTCTGCCGGCGTGTCCCCGGGTGACTTTGCCGGCGCTTCGGGCGCGGTGACCACGGATGCCGCGGGCTCTGCCGGGCCTGAGGGTTCTCCTGCCGGTACGGGAGCGTCCGGCCCGGGCGCGGCGGGTGGTCCCGCCGAAGCGCCGGACCCGGCGGCTGCAGGCGTCCCCGCTTCGGCTGCGGACGGCGCCCCCGGCGCCGCTGCAGCCCCGCAGACCCCCGCCGCTGACGCCATCCCCGCCGGGCATGCGACCCCCGGCGCCCAGCCTGCCCGCGCCGTCGACGGCCCCCTCACCGCCGAGGAACTCGACCGGTACGCCGACGAGTTGCGCGAGCTGCTCGAAACGGGCGTTGCCGCGGCCGAGCGGCAGCTCTTCGAGCTGAGGACGGCCGCTGCCGACGACGCCCGCATCCTCGGCGCGCTCGGTGACGGCGGGCTGCTGCCGCCGGGGCCCGATGTGCTCGCGACCGTCGAGTACCTGGGTGAGCACGGCATCCCCGCACTTCCCGGCTGGCGCTATCTCGCCCAGGCCGTCGATCCCGCCGATCACGCGGCCGTCCTCGCCGCGCGGCCGGAGCTGGTGGACGGCGTCGTCATCACCGACCCCGCCTCCTACGCCCGCGCCCGCGAGGTGCTGGCCGGGGCCGCGCTGCTGCCGCGTTCCACGGTCGCCGTCGGCACGGCCGCCGCGCTGCTCGCGCCCGTGCCGGGGCCGGGTACCGGGAGCGCCGAGGACGTGTTCCTCGTGCCACCGAACCCGGCGATGCACGACGAACACGCCGCGGACGAGGAGCGGCAGACGCTGCGCGCCCGGGCGGCGGCCCGCGACGAGGCGATCAGGGTCCTCGCGGCCCGGCTCGCGGGCGACCGCGCCCTCGCCGCCCGCATCACCTCCTGGCGCGCCGACTGCCCGCAGGGCACGCTCGCCGAGCTCGCTCAGGCCGCGCGCGCCGCCAAGGAGGCGGCCGAGGCGGCCGAGGTGGCACTCGCCGAGGCCCGTGCCGTACGGGCCGAGGCGGACGAGGCTGCGGCCGACACCGCACGCGTGCGCGACGAGCGGCAGGACGCAGCGCAGCGCGCCCGCCGCGCTGCCGACGCGCTCGCGGGGCTCGCGTTCCGCCTTCGGGAGCGCGCCGGGTGGCAGGCGAAACTGCGTGAACTCGCCGACGACACGGCCGAGTCCGAGGCCCGGGCGGCGACCTGCCTGGAGCGGGCGCGGGCCGCGGACGAGGACCGCCGGGCCGCCCAGCGCGCCGCCGACGACGCCCGCCGCACCGCCCGCGCGCTCCGCGCCGAGCGGGCCGAGATCGCCGGCGCCCCGGAGCAGCTGCCGGAGCCCGACCGCGAGGCACCCGAGGCGCCACGCGCCTCGCTCCCGGCCCTGCGCGAGGCATACCGGACCGCGTCCCAGCTGTACGAGAAGGTCGGCGTCGGCGCCGACCTGCGCGCCGAACAGGCCCGCGCCGAGAGCGACGAGAGTGCCGCGCTGGGTGAGCTGGACCGGCTCACCAACAAGGTCCGCACCCGGGCGGCCCAGCTGCTGGAAGGCACCGACGGCGCCGACGGCCCGTCCCGCCAGGCCGCCGCCGCCCGAGCCGAGTCACTGGTGCAGCTGCTGGAGTCCCGCGCCTCCGAGGCGAGCGAGAAGCTCGGCCGGCTCCGGGGCGAGGCCGAGCGGCTCGCGCCCGTCGACGGCGACGCCCACACCGAGCTCCCCGAGGAGCTGGTCCCCGCCGACGCCGAGCACGCCCAGACCCTGCTGCGGACGGCCACGACCGAACTCGCCGCCCGCACCGGGGCCTTGGACACCGCCCGTGCCACCCACGCCGAGCTGCTCCGCGCCCACCGTGCCACCGAGGACGCGGCAGGCGGCTTCGACGAGACCGCGGCGATGCTGCGGGATCTGCTCAGGGACCATGCGGAGGAGGAGCTGGAGGTCCCGGAGCCGTATCCGGGCAGCCTGGAGGAGGCCCGGCACTCGGCGGCCGAGGCCCGCCGCTCACTGCGGGGCTGCGCGTCCGACCTGTCCACGGCCGAAGCCGCAGTCCGCGAGGCGAGCGACGTGCTCGTACGCCACGCCAACTCCACCCGCTACGAGGCGGTCCGCACTCCCGCCCGTCAGCAGATCCGCGAACTTCCCGCGGCCGCCCTTCCCGAGCACGCCGCGAAGTGGGCCGAGGCGTTCGCACCCAGGTTGCGCGTCCTCACCGACGAACTCGCCCAGCTGGAGCGCAACCGCGACTCCATCGTGGACCGGCTCCGCGGACTGGTGGAGTCCGCACTCACCACGCTGCGCTCGGCACAGCGGCTCTCCCGGCTGCCCGCGGGCCTGGGGGAGTGGTCGGGCCAGGAGTTCCTGCGCATCCGCTTCGAGGAACCGGACCAGGCGAGCCTCACCGAGCGGCTCGGCGAGGTCATCGACGAGGCCACCCGCGCCGCCGTCAGGAAGAACTCCGATCTGCGCAGGGACGGTATGTCCCTGCTGCTGCGGGGCGTGCAGGCGGCACTCCAGCCCAAGGGCGTCGCCGTCGAGATCCTCAAGCCGGACGCGGTGCTGCGCGCCGAGCGCGTCCCGGTCGGGCAGATGGGCGACGTCTTCTCCGGCGGCCAGCTCCTCACCGCCGCGATCGCCCTGTACTGCACCATGGCGGCCCTGCGCAGCAACGACCGCGGCCGCGACAAGCACCGCCACGCCGGCACGCTGTTCCTGGACAACCCCATCGGGCGGGCCAACGCCACGTATCTGCTGGAGCTGCAGCGCGCCGTCTCGGACGCGCTCGGCGTCCAGCTGCTCTACACCACGGGGCTGTTCGACACGACCGCCCTCGCCGAGTTCCCGCTGGTCATCAGGCTGCGCAACGACGCGGACCTGCGGGCGGGCCTGAAGTACATCAGCGTCGAGGAGCATCTGCGCCCCGGGCTGCCGCAGCAGCGCACCGACGGCGAGACCGTGCACGGGGAGATCACGGCAACGCGCATGTTCAGGCGGGGCCCCGACCAGCCGACGCCACAGGAGCACTCCTCGGACCAGCCGACGTCTCCGGAGCACGTCCCCGACCCGTCGGCGGCGACTCCATAGGCCCGGAGGGGCACGGGACTTCAGGCCTCCGACAGCCTGCCACCCGTGCCCCGCCTCCGTATGCGCGCGGCTTCCCGCGCCGCCGCCCGGGCCGTGCGCCGGGCCCGCCGCCGCTCGCGTCGCAGCTGCCTCGCCGTACTGCTCGGCACCGAGACGACGCCGTGCCGCTGGTTCCACACCTGCCGGGTCACCCAGACGTCCAGCACCGCCCACGTCGCCACGACCGTGCTGCCGACGCTGCTCAGCACCATCGGGAACGCCAGCCACGAGCCCGTCAGGCTGAACAGGAACGCCGTCATCGCCTGAATGAGCGTCACCGCCGTCACGATCACCGCGCGCACGGCCGCCGTGCGCACCGGATCGGGCATCGGCCGCCGAATCGCGGGCTCCTCCACCCAGAGCCGCCCCGGCACACCCGTCTCATCCGCCGTACCCATGGTCCGCGCTCACTCCCCACCGCTGCCCGACTGTTGGGTGGCTGCCCGGATTCGGCCCGTTTACGCCGACGCCCGCGCCGAATGCGCCGCGCCCTGGGGGCTCTCGAAGGACCTTGAAGGCCCCCGAAGGCCCCTGGAGCCCCGCAACCCCCGGCAGTTCCTGCACCCCAACTCCCCTTCCCCGTACGGAAAGACGAACGACACCCACCGAAGATTCCCGCGGAAGAAAGAATTCCAGCCATCCGTGCAGGAACGGAAGGTTGTCCTCTGCCAGGTGTCCTGGGCCACACCCCGGTGGTCCAACTCCGCGAATACCAGGACAACTCCTGATCAACACAACTTCGCGCGGCCGAAAAACGTCCGGACACGCCTTCGAGTTGTCACCGTGTCAGTAGTAGGCTCGCGCCGTTTGTTGACGGAGAACACAAGCGGAATCACCGCCTGCCGACCGCGGGCACTGATCAGGGGGAGGCCATGCGCTTTCGCGGGAAGTCCATCCGCAGGAAGATCGTGGCGTTGATGCTCGTGCCGCTGGTGTCCCTCACCGCGCTGTGGGGTTTCGCGACCGCGATCACCGGCCAGGACGCCAAGCAGCTCCTGGACGTCGGATACATCATCGACCGCGTCGGCTACCCCCTGGAGGACACGGTCCGTGTCATCCAGAAGGAACGCCGCCAGACCATGGTCTATCTCGCGGACCCGCGCGCGTCCGACGCCCTCACGACACTGCGACGCCACCGCGACGCCACCGACGCCGCCGTGGCCGAAATCCGCAGTAACGCCAAGGACTCCGGTGTACGGGACTCCATACGCCCGGACGTCTCCGAGCGGCTCGACTCGCTCCTCGACGCCCTCGACGGAATCGACTCGCTGCGCCGCAACGTCGAGCAGAGCGCCATCACCCGCGCCCAGGCCCTCGAGTTCTACAACCGGCTCGTCGACCCCTGCTACGGCTTCCTCACCTCCCTCCACGCCCTGGAGGACGTGGAACTCGAGAAGCAGGGCCGCGCCCTCGTCGGTGTCGCACGAGCCCGTGAACTGCTCTCCCGCGAGGACGCGCTCGTGACGTCCACACTGATCACGCGCAGGATCACCGCCGAGGAGATCCGCGCGGTCTCCGACCTCGCCGCCAACCGCAAGCTCCTCTACGAGACCAGCCTCGAGGCCCTGCCCTCCTTCGAGCGCGACAGCCTGGAGAAGTTCTGGCGCAGCCCGGACACCCAGCCCCTGCGCGAGGCCGAGGAGAAACTGATCACCGAGGGCCCCGGGAAGAACCCGCGAGCGGTCGACGCCGCGCGCTGGGAGGAACTGGCCGCACCGGTCCTGGACGACCTCGCCGGCCGGAGCACCGAGGCAGGCAACCGCTACCAGGACCGCGTCGAGCCCGCCGCGTACAACGTCCTCGTCAGGGCCGGAGTCGCCGGCGTCCTCGGCTTCCTGGCCCTGCTGGGCTCGCTCGTGGTCTCCGTGCGCATCGGCCGTGACGTGGCCCGCTCGCTGTCCCGGCTGCGCAAGGAGGCCCACGAGGTCTCGGGCGTCCGCCTGCCCAGCGTCATGCGCAGACTCGCCGCCGGCGAGACCGTCGACGTCGAGACCGAGGCACCGCACCTCGAATACGAGAAGGACGAGATCGGCCAGGTCGGCCAGGCCCTCAACACCCTCCAGCGCGCGGCGGTCGAGGCCGCCGTCAGACAGGCCGACGTGCGCCGCGGAGTCTCCGAGGTCTTCGTCAACCTCGCGCGCCGCAATCAGGTGCTGCTCCATCGCCAGCTCACGCTCCTCGACACGATGGAGCGGCGCACGGAGGACACCGACGAGCTCGCGGACCTGTTCCGGCTCGACCACCTCACGACCCGCATGCGGCGGCACGCCGAGGGCCTGGTGATCCTCTCCGGCGCCGCCCCGTCCCGCCAGTGGCGCAAGCCGATCCAGTTGATGGACGTCGTACGGGCCGCGGTCGCCGAGGTCGAGGACTACGAGCGCGTCGAGGTCCGTCGGCTGCCCCGCATCGGCGTGGGCGGACCCGCCGTCGCCGACCTCACCCACCTCATCGCGGAGCTGCTGGAGAACGCCACCGTCTTCTCGCCCCCGCACACCGCCGTCCAGGTCCATGGCGAGCGGGTGGCCAACGGCTTCACCCTGGAGATTCACGACCGGGGCCTCGGCATGGCGCCCGAGGCACTCCTCGACGCGAACCTCCGGCTCGCCGAGACCCCCGAGTTCGAGCTCTCCGACACCGACCGGCTCGGCCTGTTCGTCGTCAGCCGGCTCGCCCAGCGGCAGAACGTCCGGGTCTCGTTGCAGCCGTCTCCGTACGGAGGGACCACCGCGGTCGTCTTCATCCCGGCCACGCTGCTCACCGACGCCCCCGAGACGGAGGGCGCCGGCTTCCGGCTCGACCGCAAGAACGGCCGAGGGGACCGGGACAGGGACCGCGACCGGCGCCGCTCCGATGGCGGCAGGCTGGCCGCGGTGTCCCAGGTGCCCGCGGGACTCGGCGGTCCCACCCTGCTCGACGGACCCGTCGAGCTGGAGCCCCCGGTCGGCACACCGGGCTTCGACGACCGTCCGGCCATCGGTGCCATCGACACGATCGAGTCCCTCGGCCTGATCGACACCACCGCCGACATCGAGGACACCGAGAGCGAGCGCGGCGGAGTGTTCCGCGCCCGAGACTTCCTGCGCGCGCCCGCCGACGAACAGCACCAGCAGGCATCGGACCAGGCGCCCGAGCACCCGCGCGACACCCGGCGCCCCGTGGGGCCCATCCCGCTGCCGCGGCGCAAGCCGCCGACGCTGGTCAGCGACCGCGGCCGCCGGGTGGAGGGGCCGGGGGGCCGCTCCCACCCCTCGTCGGGACGGACCACGGAGGCGAAAACGGACACGGCATCCGCCCGGGCGCGGTCCACGGACCGGACTCCGGGCCTGCGCCCCGCACCGCCCACGGACCGCCGCCCGGGCCTTGCCCCCGGCACCGGCACGGACGCGGGCACGGGAACGGGAACGGCTTCGGCTCCGAGCACGGCCCCGGACGCCGCAAGCTCCGCCCCGCCCGCGCCCGGCGGCCTGCCCCGCCGCGTG